>QWPV01000019.1 GCA_003671055.1 Planctomycetota bacterium | reverse complement strand
AATTCTCGCTGCCGATCGCGCATCAGCACTAATCATTCGCATTTTGGCCGAGTTCCGCTACCCCCGCCTACTCGCTCAACCGGCAATCAGGATGATAGGTTCAGGCTTTCGTGGAGACGATGAAGCCTTTGCTTCGCTAGGAATGCCTGATCTTTCACACACGCGATCTCTCGCTCATCCATGAACCGATTGTCCGTATGATCCCACGCGATGGCTCTTCCTGCAGAAATCTCAGTGCACCTCCCCGCGCTGCGCGAACTCGCTCGGCGATACGGGTTGCACTCCGTCGCAGTAGTCGGATCTGCCGCGGCGGGCGACTTTGATCCCATGCGGAGCGATCTAGACCTCCTCGTCGACTTTGGTGAGTACACCGACAACCTCGGCATGCGCGCCGTGCACTTCTACCTTGACGCGCAGGACCTGTTTGGTCGGCGCGTCGATGTCATCAGTACCCACGGCATTCGCAACCCCACATGGCGCGCGATTCATGAGGCGATTCAGATTCCCATTTATGTCGCCGCATGAGCCACAGGCAATTCTCGAGGACTTGCTGCAGCAGATCGATGATCTCCTCGAGAAGGCCGCAAGCACTTCGCTGAGTGCATTCCTCACGGATCGCGATCTGCAGGCGATCTTCGAGCGGCGATTTGAGATTCTTGGCGAGGCGATGCGTCGACTCGAACGAAGCGACCCGCTGCGATTCGCACGAATCCCAGGCGCACGCGAGGCGATCGGATTGCGCAATGTCATCGCACACGGTTACGACGGGATTGATCACAGGATCCTGTATTCCATCGTTCGCAATGAGTTGCCAAGCACACGCGCTGCGATCGTCCGCGAACTGCGGAGTTGATCAACCCGCAGTTTGGGAGCGTTTCGAGAAACAGCCGTTTCGTCGGTTACGTTGCGTACTCTCTGTCGCGCTGATCGCTGAGTACCAGACGCGGCTGCCGCAGAAATCGATGCTCCTCGCGAAGCTGCAAGAGCGCACTGCACTTGGGGCGGAAAAACTCACTGATGCGTGAACATGCAGCGAGTGACCGCGTCATCCCTCCAACGAGCTTTACTGGCAAGTTTAAGTTACGGACACGCGCCCCAGCCGTTGAGAACGATCGTGAGATCAGCGCCATTGAGCATGCCATCCGCGTTGGTGTCGGCACGCGGATAGGCCTTCGGAGCAGTCGATCCCCAGTGAGTGAGAATTATTGCGAGGTCGATTCCGTCGGTGTTGCCGTCACCATCGATGTCGGAGTCGCAAAGCACGACACATGCGGGGTAGCCGTCGATGGTGTTGCCGAGGGTTGGTGAGGTGCCTGTGTACGGAGGGTACATGTACCCAACATCACACTGATAGTGACTCCAACTCTCGTCGTAGAGGGTCGTGGTGCCCGCAGGCTCATTGAACTTCAGAAGCAGTTGCGTGTCGGCATCGGCTGTAATCTCGCACTCGTATGGCGGAGTGAATGATGCTGTGTACCGCGCGCCGGCACTCACATGAATCCAATCAAGGTCGCCAAGAAACGATGGAAAGACTGGGAATGCCAGTTGGTGTTTGAAAGAGCCTATCGACATGCGCGAATCTGGTGAGTTCCCGACACACATGGCCGTGACGGCCCACGAGTTCGTAAGCAAACCATCAATGAAAAGCATCACTGTTTCGCCGCTGCGAACCCAGGCTACATGGCGCCATACGCCAGTCGTACCCGGCGCAAGCGCAGCAAGACTTTCTGTACTACAAGCTTGCCCTCGCGTCAGATACAAACCGATTGTTGTCGATGACACGATGACAACTTTATCTTCATACGTGTCGCGCTGCTCATCCGTGACTCGACCTATCGGTGATCCAGGTTGAATCCGGATCCGCATCTCGTAGGTGCAGTCAACGGTTGGAAAGACTGTGTTTCCTTGAATCCGAATCGTGTCGCTGGTTGCGCCGAAATGCGCATATCCCTCAGATTGTGCCTGCGCGCCTGACGCCATGAGGATCGCGGCGGCCGCGGTGAAGGTTGCTCTTGTCAGTTGTCTCAACTTCATGCTCTCCGATTGCGCCTTGGTTTGCGGCACGAAAACGATCTGTGCGCGCGCCGAGGCTGGGGGTTGGAGAGATGAGAGAGGCTCGACCAAGCCGCCATGCCATTGGGTTACGAGAATTGCGAAAATCATTGCGGCGCAGGCACATGCGCGACGGAATCGGGGTTGCGAGAACCACGGGGATGGATTGGTCGCCCCGTCACTCTCGACGTGCCGAGCGAGCGCGTTCCGCAAACGTACGCGCTCGGCTGCGTCCAACTGCCGAAACTCAGGCACTGGCACTGGGATCCTCGTCGTCTTCGAAGAGAATCGCTCGCACTTCAAGCGCGCGTTCCGCTCGATCGAGGAACTCGTCCGCGAATATCAATTCAATCTCGGCCCGCAATCTCCGCAGCGCCGTGCGTGTAATCATCGGTGCACTGGCTGCTGGGATAGCGAGTTCGATCTCAAGTGCTGGGTACGCGACACCGTCCAACACGTGACGCGTGAAGAGCCTCCAGAAGTCGCTGCGTCCCTCGCGCGTGTACGCGACTTGAACTCGATCGCATGCCATTTGAAGTACGCCTCGACGCCAGGCGCGTTCCAACTCGCGCCACGGCTCGGGCTCAACAATCATGTCGAATGCTGTGACATTCGGTGTTCGACGAGCGCGACGGTCCTCAGCAATGCGCTCATGCGCGTAAAACAACAGCCCATTCACCAGCCAACGCCGTAGCGCCATCGGCGGCTGTTGATTGATCCACCGCGTGAAGTAATCATCACGCGCGAAACGAGACGCCATGAATCCTCCGACAAGATCTTCAGGCGTACCGATGTGCCGCAAATTCGCCGCGCCCACGTATGCACACAACGGCGCATACGCACGCGACATCACATGCTGCCGCGCCGCTTCAATATCTCCCAAAGAAAGAGCTTGCGTGAGGAACGTGCGATGCGTCGATGGAAATTCGTCCAAGGTCGGCACGATGTCAGTGTACGGTCGGGGCGCGGGACTTGATGTCTCTCCGTTGTGTTCGTCGCGATCTGCGCTCGGCATTCCGTCACGAATCCCTACGGATGCGCTGATGATGGGCGGACGGGTCTATGACGGATCTCTCGCTTACGGCGCATCCCCGAACAATCGGTAGCTCGTTGGATCGTCGGGGATCACCCAGTGGAATCCTTCGAGTGCGAAGACTGCGACGGTGTTCACTGTGATCACTGCTGCAAAGAGGAACAGCACGCACTTGGCGCGGATGCCGATGTGGAGTCGTTCGCTGTTCTTTGGGAGCATGAGGAGTTGGATTCCGCTCACGATGCAGACGGATGCGAAGATGACGATGCCCCAGGTGTAGAGGTGGAGTCCCATCACTGGTTCGCCGAAGCCGGGGTCGCCGGGGGCGATGTGAAGGAGCGTTTGACGGACGCTCACTGCGCCGCCGACGATTGCGGCGAGCACGCTTATGCCGTAGCACTGGGCGTAGTCGCGCGCGTCGATTGGTCCGCGCATTGCTCGCATTAACAGCCATGCTGGTCCGAATGCTGCGAGGATCATTCCCATGCGCTGCAACATGCAGAGCGGGCATGGCAACTCGCCTGCGCCAAACTGCACGCCGAATGCGGCGATGAGGACTCCGGTGATCGCGAGGATGCAGAATTGCGCGAGATTTACTCGGAGGGAACGCATCACAGTGAGATCTCCAATGCATCGGTTGCGTGATGGTTGAAGAGGAGGATCACAGCGACGAAGGTGAGGACGAGGAGAAGTCCCGCGGCTTTGCGCTTCCCGTGCCACATCGCGAGGAAGCAACTGCAAAGGAGGATGAAGATGATGGTGTCCATACGATGAAGTTCCTCGGGCGAGTTTCGGGCGAGTGGCTGTAACGATGGCCGCTCCGCGCTATCGGCACAATCGAGAGGCGCGCTCCGCTACATTCATCAACCATGCATGCAAGCGAAGCTGAAGCACTCGTTCGACCTCTTGTCTGGATTGGCTTTGATGGACGAACGCCACCGCAAGGGACGCTTGATCTCATTCGTGCCGGAGTTTCAGGGGTCATTCTCTTCGCACGCAATTGTGGAACGCGTGATGAGACGCGTGCGCTGATCGACGAACTGCGCGCCGCTGCAGCGCATCCGTTGCTGCTCAGCGTCGATCAAGAAGGCGGACGAGTTGCTCGTTTGACTGATGGATTCGAGATTTTTCCGTCCTTGCGCGAACTCGCAGCACTCGATGAGACTGCCGTTCGCGCGTTCGGATCGCGCCTTGGTGCGCAAGTCCGCGACGCGGGATTCAACATCAATCTCGCGCCTGTTCTTGATGTGGATTCCAATCCGCTCAACCCCGTCATCGGCGATCGATCGTTCTCGCGCGACGCTGAAACAGTTGCGCGCCTCGGTGTCGCGATGATGCTTGGCTTGCAGGAACATGTCGCAGCGTGCGGCAAGCACTTTCCAGGCCACGGCGACACCGACACGGATTCACACTTCGATCTTCCGCGACTCTCGCACAACCGCGCGCGACTCGATGCGGTGGAACTCCTCCCCTTCCGCGCGGCAATCGCCGCGGGTATCGAATGCATCATGACCACGCATGTCGTTTTCGAAGCGGTCGACCCCGGAGTTCCCGCCACCATGAGCGCGAAGTCCATCCAAGGACTCCTCCGCGGCGAGCTCAATTTCAATGGCGTTTTGATCTCTGACGATCTCGAAATGAAGGCGATCGCCGACCATTTCGGCATCGGAGAAGCGGCCGTCCGCGCTGTGAACGCAGGTGTCGATGCGCTCCTCGTCTGCCACTCGATCGAACGGCAGCGCGAGGCGATAGAAGCACTCGCGAAAGCAGTCACGGACGGAACCCTGTCGGTTTCGCGTGTTCGATCCGCTCGATTGCGCATTGAGAGACTCGCGCGCGCACGCTGACTCGGGTGCGCTACTATCGTCGATCCTGCCTGCCCCAACGACCTTCGTGCCACTGAGGGCACAAACCTGCCGTGCATATTCGTAACTTCTGCATCATTGCTCACATCGATCACGGGAAGTCCACGCTTGCCGATCGACTTCTTCAGGCGACGAACGCGGTCTCCGCGCGTGAGGCACGCGCGCAAATTCTTGACTCGATGGATCTTGAACGCGAGCGCGGGATCACGATCAAGGCGTCCGCGGTCACCGTGCACCACACGTACAAGGGTGAAGACTTCGAACTCAACTTCATCGATACGCCAGGGCACGTTGACTTCACGTACGAAGTGTCGCGCGCGCTGAAGGCGTGTGAAGGCGCGATTCTTGTCGTTGACTCCACGCAAGGCGTGCAAGCGCAGACTGTCGCGAATGCGTATCTCGCAGTTGAGGCGAATCTCACGATCATTCCGGTGATCAACAAGATCGATCTTCCTGCAGCATCGCCCGACGCTGTCGCGATGGAAATTGAACAAGTGTTCGGCTTCCCCGCTGAAGATTGTTTACTGGTGAGCGCGAAGAGCGGGCGCGGCATTGCGGAATTGCTTGACCGCGTGTGCGAACGATTTCCTGCACCAAAGCCTGCGACAACCAAGCAATTGCGCGCACTCGTGTTCGATGCGAAGTACGACGATTATCGCGGCGTCGTGATGTACCTGCGTATCTTCGACGGCTGCCTCAAACAAGGCGACAAGATTCGTTTGATGGGAACTGGCCGCACCTTCTTCGTCGGTGAGATGCTGCGCTACACGCCCTTCCCGCAGAAGACGAAGTCCCTCGACTTCTCGCAAGTTGGTTCCGCATGCGCGGGCATGAAAACGCTCGGCGATGTGCGCGTTGGCGACACCATCACGCTTGACAACGATCCTGCGGAGATCGCGCTCGAGGGCTACGAAGAACCCAAGCAGATGGTCTTCTGCGACTTCTATCCAGCAACTGCGGATGAAGCGGGCAAGAAGAGCGATTTCGAACAATTGCGCGAAGCGATTGAGAAGCTCTCGCTCAACGATTCGAGTTTTACCTTTGAAACCCAGCATTCTGAAGCGCTCGGCTTCGGATTCCGTTGCGGCTTCCTCGGACTCCTGCACATGGACATCGTGCAAGAGCGGCTTGAGCGCGAGGGCGGCGTTGCGATTGTGCAGACTGCACCCACGGTCTCGTACATGATTGGCTTGTCCGATGGCAGTGAGGTAGAGATCCACAACCCTGCCGACCTTCCCGATGGTTCGGTCATTCAATCGATTCGCGAACCGATCGTAAAGATTGACATCATCTGCCCGAGTGAAAACATCGGCGACCTCATGCGCCTCGCGGAATCTCGCCGCGGTATTTTCCAAGCGCATGAGATGATCAGTGAGACGCGCCAGATTCTTCGCTATGAGATTCCGCTCGCAGAAATCATCTATGACTTCTACGACAAACTCAAGAGTGTGACGCGCGGCTACGGCACGATGGATTACCACATCACCTGCTATCGCGAAGATCGACTCGTCAAAGTTTCAATCCTCGTGAACGGCGAAGTTGTGGAAGCACTCTCACTCATGTGTCACCGCGACAACGCAGAACAGCGCGCGCGGGTGATTCTGTCGAAGCTCAAAGAGCAAATCGAACGACACCAGTTTGAGATTCCGCTGCAAGCCGCCATCGGCGGCAAGATCATCGCACGCGAATCAATCAAGTCAATGCGCAAGAACGTCACCGCGAAGTGCTACGGCGGCGATATCTCGCGTAAGCGAAAACTTCTTGAGAAGCAGAAGGAAGGCAAGAAGCGCATGAAGCAGATCGGCTCGGTGTCGATCCCGCAAGCTGCGTTTATGGCCATCCTCGATCAGGGTGACTGAGTCCCTATGGAACCCACCATGTCAATGAATCGAATCCTCGCGCTCTGCGCCGTCGCGCTCTCCTCACTCGCCTTGCTTGTGTCGCTCGGACGCTCGCAGAACACCGCAGTTGCGGCGCCGAACGCGGCAACGCCGACTTCGATGGGCGACCTCGGTCCAGCCGACAAGTTGCTCCTCACTGCAAGCGAAGGCGAGCCGCTCTCGATCGTGAACCGTGAAGCGCGCATCGGTTGGGGCGACAAGGCAACCAATCGCGCGTGGTCGATCGGCGCAGTGCATTCGGATCGGGTCATGCGTGCACTCATGGCGAGTCCTTCGATTCAAGAGAAGGTGAAGGAACTCGAAGAGCAAGCGATGGCGACTGACGCGGAGTTCCAGAAGCGCGCCGAAGATCTTCAAGCGAAGTACAAGGATGTGAAGCCTGGTGACGCAGGGCAACAGGAAGGAATGCAAGCCTTTCAAGCGCTCAATGCTGAGTACACAGCGTTTCGCGAAAGCAAGTTGAAGGAAGTCGATCAAGTGCGCGCGGGCCAGACTGAAGATGCTTACAAGCAACTCGTCACTGCAGTCGATCGCGTTTGCGAGCGCGAGCAGATTGACCTTGTGTTCCGCTACATCCCCGTTGAAGTTCCGTTCAAGGCTGAAGGCTTGCAACAGGTCTATTCGCAGATTCAACTGCGAACTTTCGTGAAGCATCCTGCTGCGGTTGACATCACCGATGCGGTGATCAAGGAACTCGGTGTGACTGAAGAATCGCCTGCGTAAGCGCGCGAACGAACGCTGATTTAACTGCGTCCATCGACGGTGCTCGTGCGCCAAGCTCGCGCGCGAGACTTGTCACGGGACGACCTTGCAATCCACACGGGACGATCGCATCAAAGTGCGAGAGATCTGGATCAACATTGATCGCAATGCCGTGCAGCGAGATCCATCGTGAAATACGCACGCCGATTGCTGCGATCTTGCGACCACCCGCTTCGCCCACTCCGCCTTCGACACCGCCAACCCACGCGCCAGTGCAGCCTGCGTCTCGACGAGCGAGGACACCAAACTCCGCGCATGTCGCGATCGCCGCATCTTCGAGCACGCGCACATACGGATGCACGCGCAGGCCGAGGCGCTGCAAATCGAGAATCGGATACACGACAAGTTGGCCAGGGCCGTGATAGGTGATGTCGCCGCCGCGATCGGTCTCCGCAACCGCAATCCCCAGTGTTGCAAGCATTTCGGGTGTCGCGAGTAGGTGTGCACGCGCTTCGGGTCGTCGAGAAATCGTGATCACCGCATCATGTTCGACGAGAAAGACTTTCATGCGCCGACGCGAAGGTCGACTCACAAGAAGCGCGTCTTGTTCCGCGCGTTGCGCACTCAGCGCTGCGTCGTAGGACATGCGCCCGAGATCGACTGCCTCGATGTCGAGCGTTGGGTCGAAAGGGATGGGCGCTTCCATGACGCGAGAATCTTAGCGGCGACTACACTCAGCGCCCCTCCATGACGCAACTCGATTGCCTTCCTTCAACCGCGACGTATCGAATGCGGTTTGCGGTGCTTGGATCATCGAGTTCTGGAAACGCGTCTGTGCTCCGGATGGATCCACTCGTGCCTGGTCACGGTGGAACGCGCCAAATCTTGATCGATGCTGGTCTCTCCGCGAAAGCCACGCGCGGGCGGTTGAGCGCGCTCGGTTACGAATTCACCGAGACCACCGATATTCTCTACACGCACTTCGACATGGATCACGCGCGGCCGCATTGGTCAACACCAGTGATGTGCCACGGAATCACTGTGCGATGCGCGCGAAAGCATCTTCCGCTCGCGAAGGCGCGTGGCTTACCGACGCAGTTCACGCATGCGTTCGAGGGTCCGTTCTCACTGCCTCACAACATTGAAGTAACGCCCGTGGATCTGCCGCATGACGAAGCGGGCGCGGTTGCGTATCGCATCAAAACTCCTGCGGGCAGCATTGGTTTCGCGACCGACCTCGGACGCGTTGAACCGAGTTTGATCGAAGCATTCGAAGGCGTCGACCTTCTCGCAATCGAATCGAACTACGACCACGCGATGCAACTCGAGTCCCCGCGTCCCGCGTTTCTCAAGGAACGCATCATGGGTGGAAGCGGCCATCTTTCGAATGCGCAGGCGCTCGAGTTTGTGCAAGCGATCTCCCGCAGACGCGCGCCCAACCGCATCGTCCTCCTCCATCTCTCGCGCGAATGCAATGATTACCGCGTTATTGAGGCTCTTTGGCAGAAGCATGCTCCCGAACTTTGGTCGCGCGTTGTCATTGCGCGCCCCGACGATGGCATCGACGTTTACGACTCCGAATCCTCCGCTACATTTCCGGCTCGTTGAACCTTTCCCATGAGTGATCCACTAACGCATGAATGCGGCGTTGCCTTCGTCCGGCTGAAGAAGCCGCTCGACTGGTTTCAAAGAGAACTTGGCGATCCTGTGTGGGGATTGCGCAAGCTCTACCTGCTCATGGAGAAGCAGCACAATCGTGGGCAAGACGGCGCGGGTATCGCATGCGTGAAATTCGATATGCCCGCGGGCGATTCGTTTCTTGAACGCGAACGCACAGCCAAGCGCAATCCCATTGAACGACTCTTTGATGCTGCGCTCGCGCCGCTTGATCGATTCACGCCAGCGCAGTTGCAGAGCCAGTCACCGACTGAACTCAAGCGCAACTTCAAGATGCTCGGCGAAGTGTTACTTGGGCATCTTCGCTACGGCACCTCAAGCGGTCGCACGAGTTCGATGTGCCATCCTTACCTGCGGCAATCCAACAGCGAGAGTCGCTGCTTGGCGATCGCGGGAAACTTCAATCTCACGAACGCGCCGGATCTTTTCGCGCAACTCGTGGAGTACGGACTGCATCCAGTTGGCGACAGCGACACCGGCGTTGTGCTCGAGAAATTAGGCTATTTCCTCGATCGCGAACATTCCTCGCTCGAGAACGCGATGGGTGAGGGATCGTTCCTCAACCTCGAGGGACGCGCACTCGCGACGGCGGTTTCACAGCAGCTCGACCTCGGGAGAATTCTTCGTCGCGCGACAAGCCGATTCGACGGCGGCTATGTCTTCGTCGGCATGATTGGAAATGGCGACGCTTTCATTTGCCGAGATCCCGCAGGCATTCGTCCTGGGTTTTATCTTGAGACCGAAGAAGCTTTCGCCGTTGCAAGCGAACGCGCTGCGCTCTCCACCGTGTTTGATGTCGCGCCTGAGAGCATTCATCCGATTCCGCCAGGTCATGCGGTGTGCATCAAGCGCAATGGATCGATGCACATCGAACAGTTCGCGGATCCGCTTCCACTGCGGCAATGCACGTTTGAGCGCATCTACTTCTCCCGCGGCAATGATCCTGCGATCTATCGTGAGCGCAAGCAACTCGGGCATAATCTCGTCCCGCGCATTCTTCCGTTGCTCACGGATGGAATCGAACGCACGGTCATTGGGTTCATTCCGAATACTTCCGAGACCTCTTACATGGGTCTTGTGGAAGGGCTCGAAGCACATCAGCGCGTGAAGGCTGGCGAATCTATCAACGCGCTGATTGCTGCAGGAAAAGCGACACCAGACGCTGTTCGCGCTGCGCTCGGTGGTCGTGTGCGCGCAGAAAAAGTTGCACACAAGGATCAACGCCTTCGCACATTCATCACGCACGACGCTGCGCGCAACGATCTCGTGCGGCACATCTATGACGTCACGCGCGGCACCGTCGAAGCAGGCGACACGCTCATCGCAGTAGATGATTCCATCGTGCGCGGCACGACGTTGCGAGAGTCCATCATCACGATGCTCACGCGACTCGCACCCAAGCGCATCGTCATCGCAAGCGCGAGTCCGCCGATCATGTATCCCGATTGCTACGGCATCGACATGAGCCAACTCGGTCGATTCATCGCGTTTGAAGCAGCGGTTGCGCTCGCGAAGGAATCTGGCAACGAGGCAGTGCTTGGCGAAATCGAAGCCAAATGCCGCGAGCAAGAACACGGCGAACCGGAGTCGATGCGAAATTATGTTTCGCTCCTCTACGGCATCTCAAGCCTTGAGCAGATCTCTGCAAAGGTCGCACAACTCATCCGAATCCCCTCCCTTGAATGGAAGGGCGACCTGTTTGTGGTCTATCAGTCGGTTTCCGGCCTCCGAAGCGCGATGCCTGAGCACACCGGCGACTGGTATTTCACGGGCGAGTACCCAACTCCAGGTGGCTACAAGGTGCTCAACACCGCCTACCTCAATTGGCGGCGCGGCGAGTCCGGTAAACGGGCGTACTAACCCGACTTCTGCACACCGCGCATTCGCATGAAGTTGAGTTGACGCAGACGGTGCAATTTGGTCTACTTGTCGATTCCCCTCGAGCCGCTCTCGAGGAATGCGACTTTGCACGCGCGTGCAGTTCGTAGCTCCGCTCACTCTCCTCTCCCACTGAATTATCCATGGCTCGTTACCTCGGTCCCAAGGTGAAGCTCTCGCGTAAGGTTGGCGTTCCTATTGCGGACGTCCCAAAGCACACATCCAAGCGCGCGTTGACCCCTCCAGGACAACACGGATTCCGTGGACGCCGCCGCAAGGACTACGGCATTCGCAAGGATGAGAAGCAGAAGGTTCGCTATCACTACAACGTGCTAGAGAAGCAGTTCCGCCGCTACCTCGCAGAGGGTGCGCGTCGTCCTGGAAACACAGGCGAAAACTTGCTTCAACTTCTCGAGCAACGCCTCGACAACGTGCTCCGTCGCGCGGGCTTTGCTCGCACGATCTGGGCAGCACGCCAGATGGTTGTGCATGGTCACTTCAAGGTCAACGGTCAGAAGGTCGATCGTCCGAGCTTCCAAGTCTCGGTCGGCGACTCGATCTCCGCAAAGGATTCCATCATCAAGGTTTGCCGCGAGCACATGGAATCACTCGGTGGTCATCAGACCCCAGGTTGGATCGGCGTCATCCCTGCGGACATGGTCATCAAGATCACCGCGAAGCCAACCTCGGATCAGATCCCGTTTGATGTGAACACAAATCTCATCGTCGAGTTCTATCGCTAAGACTGCATCGTAAAAACGCCGGCGCCCACCAAGTTTGTTGGGCCGCCTGCTTCAAGTCAGAACAGCACGGGCGACCGGTCTACATTCGCCAACGCGAAACCGACTGGTCGCCCGATGTACTTTCAACCCCATGCTTAAGTTCCTCCGCCAATACAACCAATGGATTCTCGCTGTCGGCGGGACCCTCCTTCTCATCACCTTCCTCATGCCCAACGCCATCCAGCGCTGCGGTCGTGATCAAGGGCCTTCGAAGACTGCCTTTGCGAATCTCGCGGACGGCGCGGTCTACACGGGTGCCGATCAGTTCGAGGCGCAGCAGGAACTCGCCGTGCTCGAGCCGATGCGCGATCAATTCATAACAGGCCTCGGTGCCGATCGCGCGCCGGAGCATTGGTGGCTGCTTGTGCGCGAAGCGAAGGCTGCAGGCCTCATCGACAGCACAAGTGGTGGTCAATCTGAAGTGGAACGCATCGCCGCATCACAGAAGATCTCCGTGCCGCAGCTCATGAGCTTGCTCATGTCGAACACGAATTCCGAAGGCAAGCAAGAGACGGTCTACCGTGCGCTTGCAAACCTTGCGGGCGTTCGTCGACTTGTCGTGCTTGCATCCAATGTCGATCGCCTCAGCGATCGGCGCTTCAAGAATGAAATCGCACGCTCGATGCTTGGTGTCAGCGCGGACATGGTGGTGCTTGATGCAAAGAGCAACGCTGCGATTACGTTTGCGCCGGTGACGGATGCTGAACTCGATGCGCAGTTCACCGCATTCGCATCGACTGCGAAGGGCGTAGGCGATAAGGGCTTCGGCTACCGCCTTCCCAATCGCGTCAAATTGGAATGGGTCATGATTCCAAAGGCGTCGATTGAATCGTCGACTGCTACAAGCCCACAACTTTCCACGCTCGAACTCAAGAAGCGATTCGCTGCAGATCCCGCGATCTACGGCGCCGACGCATCGCAGAGCCCAGCGTTCGCAACCTACGAAGCGACCGTGCGTCAGCGCACGAAGGATGAACTCATCAAGTTGCGCATGGACGAAGTTGCGAAGTTCATCGCCGATGAATCTGCGCTCTCGCTTCGCTCCGTAAAGCGTGTGGGTGCGTACTACGAGTTGCCAACCGACTGGTCCACGAAGATGCCTTCCATGCAGGACCTCGCGCTCGTGGTCGCAAAGGAATACACAATCGATCTTCCGGTCTACCAAACGAGTGGCGCTGACTTCATCAGCCCAACAGATGTTGCGCTCATTCCAGGTCTCGGCCGTGCGAGCACATCGAAGTTTGGAACCGCAGTGCGTACCGATGCGCTTGCAGCTGCAGTGAAAGAGTTCGGCGTGGACAGCACCAGCGCTCCCTTCCAGACTGGGGTGATGAGCCCGGCTATGACTGCAGAAAGTGGCGACCTCTACTTCTTCCGCGTGACGGAGTCGGATGCATCACGCGCACCTGCGAGCCTTGCAGATGTGCGTGCGGATGTCCTGAAAGATCTCGAATCTGTGCGTCGCTACGAGTGGCTCACCGCCAATCAAGCATCGCTCGTCACAGATGCCGTTGCGAGTGGCATGGCGCCGCTCGCGACGAAGTACGGCACCGCAGTGGAGTTTGCTGCGCAAGTGCGCGAGGCGAATCCTCAATTCGTGCAGTACGGCGTGCGGCTTCCGTCGCCGCTTCCGATCATTGGAACAAATGCTGATGCGTTGAAGCGAATCGTTGACGAAGCAGCCAAGCTTCCGCTCACCGCTCCAACCAGCGGCGTCGATGTTGCACAACGCACGTTTGCTGTCGACCTTCCTAATCAACTCACTGTGCTCGTCGTGCAGATCACCGATCTCGCGCCGCTCTCCGCAGAAGAGTTTGCAGCGATGTCGAGTTCGCCGCAACTTGCAGGAATTGCTCGTGATCCGGCATCAGCGGTCGATGCTCGCGAGTTGTTCAGCCAGAAGTCGCTCATGGAGCGCGCTGGGTTCACGAGTGTTCGTGGCAGTGACCTCGACACTACCGCTGAAGACGCACAGACCAACGCAGCGAAGTAATTGGCTCTCACTCGGAACACTGCATGACTACCTCTGACTCCACTGCCCCGCTTGTCACGCCTCCTGTGGCTGCCGAGCCTGTCGTGGTCGCAATGTCGACTGCGGTGCCGAACATTTCCTACGACCTGTTCACGAAACTTGACCTTCGCATCGCGACCATCGTGAGCGCAGAGGCGCATCCAAACGCCGACAAATTGCTGAAGATCAAGCTCGATGATGGCACGCCTGAGGGACGGCAAGTCTGCGCGGGCATCAAAGCCTGGTACGACCCAACCACACTCGTGGGCAAGCAAGTCGTCATCGTTGCGAATCTCGAACCACGCATGCTGCGCGGCGAAATCAGCCAAGGGATGATCCTCGCAGCGAGTGATCTTCGCGAAGGCGCAGTGCAAATCGGCGACGTGAAGTTGTCCGAGAGTGATCGCGATGTTGTCGTGCTCACGACGATGAAGCCTGTGAAGCCCGGCTCCAAAGTCAGCTAAAGCTCGTCATCCGCTCCAGGATCAATCGGCACGACTGGCGCACCATCAATTCGTCGTTGCGAGAGCACGTCGGCTTTTCCAATGCGCCATCCTTCCGGAAGCGACGCGATCTCGAATCGTCCTTCATACGCATTGGATCGATCGTGCGTGTGCCCCCAGTGCGTGACTCGGCCATCGACTCTCCACGCGATGCGTGCTGTCATTGCAACGACTGGATGACCCTCTTGCGATGTGAACGAGATCGCGTTCTCAATGACGATCGCGCCCACATCCACCGCAAGCACGCGACTCATCGCGCCCTCTTCTTCTTCCACCACGAGACTCGCGCGCACATCGCGATACATCTTTTCTAAGAGTGGACCACTCACAGAGCGAGCGAGCGCGTCGTACGTCGCAGACTCTTCATCTGCATCGAACGCGCGATAGACATTTGTCAGCAAAGCACTAGAAATCTCGCTTAGCGCAGCATCATCAGGGACTGCAATGCCTGCAGATCCAATCGCGAGGCGTGGGAACATCGCAGGCCTTGTGATGGCGATTGAACTCGCCAACGCGATGGCTGCGAGCGCGCCAACACGCGGGCGCTTCAGCACATATCCACCGAGCGCAACGATCGCGCCAACAACGATCGCAAGCATGCACCAACTTGGAATGAGCGGAAGCGCCGCCGTAGGAATCGGCGGCAATCGCGCCATTCGCGCATCAAGGCTCGATACACCGCTGCGCCAGCGATACTCAGGCGACGCGCTGCGCAGCGTGATCGGCGTGCGTAATCCTTCACCACTCCACTCCGCGGCGATCTCAAGCGGAGGCTGCGGGACTTCAAGCGACAAGAGATCAGGCGGATAGAACGGCCACAACAACGCAACCTCGTCCACCGTCTTCAACGGATGCGCTGTCGTCACGAGTTCGTAAGAGACTTCAAGTTTGAGTTTCCGCAATCCGCGCCAACCGCTCACCGGAAAGAGCGGAAGCAGCGCTTCGTCTGGATCGTTGATGCCGATCTCAGTGATCTCGGGCGTCAGCGCAACGCCATCGGCCGTCACGCGCACGCGCTCCGCGAAAACGCGCTCGAGCCGCTTGGCAACGCTCGGTAATTCCGACGCATCGACGCGTTCAGCATCTTCCCGAGGAAACTCGCCGAGCCAATCGAGAAACACGAGATTGATGCCGATCTCCAGCAGCACACGATCGGCTTCAACGCGGACATGCAGATCGATGTGTGGTCCGTCTTGCGGGTGCGCGCTGCGAAAAAAGCACGATTCTCGCGGCATTTCTGCTGCGACAGCCACATGCAGCGCGTGAGATTGCGGCACAATGCCAACCCACACACACAGCACTGCGATCAACGCAGTTGCAGAGAACCTCGATGAGATCCAGCATGAAGACTTCATTCGCCGTCGCATCTTCCTTCATTCTCGCCGCAAGCGCATCCTTCGCGCAAACCGCGCTCTTCAGTGACGCACCTGCTGCAGTGCCAGCCCAAGATGGCGGAACTGCAACCGACAACAGTGCGCTCACGCCGATCACACCGAAACTTCACGAGGTCATTCTCGGTCTCCCGATCGACACGCAGCGCTTCAACGAACATGTCATCGTGCTCTCGAGCCCGTGGATGGGCGGTCGTCTTCCAGGAACTCCCGGGATGGAGTTTGCGATGGATTACATGGAGTACTGGCTGAAGCGCGCGAACATCGAACCAGGTGTTCCAAGTTCCGATGGCTCACCCGCAACGTATCGACAAGCATTCGATCTCGGTGGTCGTCGCGTTGCGAAGGATCAATCCGTGAGCATCACGCCAACTGGTGGCGCCGCGTTCTCACTCGTTACGAATCAAGATGTCCAACTCTCAGGTCTCGGTAGTGAAGGCAATGCAGAAGGCGGCATCGCATTCGTTGGCTATGGCATTGAACAAGGCCCCGAGGGTTACACAAGCTTCACGGCTGATCACAGCCTCGAAGGAAAAGTCGCGCTGTGCTTCCGCTTTGAACCCATGGATGAAGCAGGCAAGAGTAAGTGGAGTGGCGGCGATGGTTGGTCGGCACAGGCTGGTTTTCAAGGCAAACTCGCTGCAATCGCCAAGCGCAAACCTTCCGCGATCATCGTCATCAATCCACCAGGAGCAGACGATCCTCGCGCGACAAGCCTGACCACCTCGGGTGGACGAAGCCTCGTGCAGATGCCCGTATTCATGATGAGTGCAGATGCTGCGGATCGCGTGCTGCAAGCTGCAGATCCAAAGAGCCGCTCCATCATGGCGCTGCGTACTGAAGCAGACAACGCTGGCGCAAGCTTCGATCTCACAGGCGCAACCGCCGCAGTGAGCGCGACCTACGAAGAAAAGAAGACGAAGGCCGAGAACATCATCGGCATCCTTAAGGGCAAGGGAACGCTTGCGAGCGAATACATCATCGTTGGCGGTCACCTCGATCACCTCGGCAATGGCGACTTCGGCTCGCGTGAAGGCCCAGGCAAGTTGCACCCAGGCGCGGACGACAATGCATCGGGCGTTGCGGGCGTGATGATCATTGCGGAAGATCTCAGCGCGAAGTACGCGGCTGCACCTGCTGATGCGAATCTTCGCTCGGTGCTGTTCATGGGATTCACCGCTGAAGAGAGCGGACTCAACGGCAGCCGTCACTATGTCGAGCATCCGTTGTATCCACTTAAGGACACCGTGCTCATGATGAACTTCGACATGATCGGACGCATGACGAAGGATCGCCTCAGCGTCACCGGCGCCAACAGCGCCAAGGGCATGCTTGAGTGGGCGAAGCCAATCTTTGATCGCGGTGGTTGCACCGTCGTCATCAACGAAGCGATGGGCGGCGGCGGCAGCGATCACGCGAGTTTCCGCGCGGTGAATGTGCCGTTCCTCTTCGGCATCATCGCCGACTTCCACGAGGACTATCACACCTCACGCGATGTGAGCGAGCTCATCGATCGCGAGAGCGGCATCAAAGCAGTGCGATTGTGGGAAGACCTCGCGTGGGAAATGGCGCAGCGCGCGGAACGCTTCGAATTCGACGATCAATCAGGACCCATGCGCGGCACGACGATTCGCGTGCGCATCGGCATGCGAACCAAAGATGCAGAAGATGGCTCCGGCATCGAAGTAAGCGATGTCACGAAGGACGGAATCTCCGACAAAGCCGGCGTGCTCAAGGGCGATCATGTGGTGAAGTTCAATAAGGAAGCGATCAAGACCCGCGAAGACCTCGTGCGCGAACTCCGCAAACTCGAGCCATCAGGCGAAGTGCAAATCGTCATCACCCGCGCAGGCGAAGAGAAAACCCTCTTCCTCAAACTCGGCAGCGAGTGATGTGAGCGGGACGCGAACAAAGGGCGCACTACCTGCCCCCAACCTGCCTTCGCATGAATGCAGTCGTCTCACGATATCCGTCCCCAAGAATCTTTCGCTCCTGTACGAGCGCATCCTGAGCGAGCGCGAGCTCGACTTGGTCGACCTCCTCCGTCTCAATAGCTCGAAGCCTCTCCAATGCGATCTGGCGTAAGAGGGTAGCGTAGGCACGTGTGCTATTTCTCACACCCAAGCGCTCAAGGTAGATGAAATCATTCGTGCGCGCGCTTGAACCTTCGGCGGTTGTGAGTGAGCTCGCGGCATTCCAAAATTGCGTTCCAAGTTGCTCCACGCTCCAAAGCAGCGCCGCGTCTTCTGCTGGATCGGAAGTCGACCTGCCTACAAATTCGTCCAGCGCTACCGCGATCACGAGGATCTGCCCGCTCTCAAACTCGACCAAGCCGCCGCTTGGGAAGAGCCAAAGATCGCTTGCTTCCCCCCCGGAGATCCATGTGGCGGGGAACGATTCAAATGCAAGCGCGCCATCCGCACTCAGTGCCTGCAGCGCCGTCGCGCGAGCATCAGAACTCTCCGACGCGAGGCCAGACCAGATCAACTCAAGTCGACGACTCACGTCTGCGCTGTCTGCTGTAGCAGCGCGATTGCCACTCGCAGATCCAGCTTCGCTGCACGAGACTCCACTCAACGTGAGCAACAGCAACGCGGAAGCGATGCAGAGAACTCCTTGATCATGGCGCATTCGTGATCCGATCAAGGGAGGCTCGGGATGTTGGGGAGAGAGAAGCATTTGAGGATGCATCCGGCAGCGCCCGATGCGATGTCGCGAACGCGGAGTGCATGCTCATGCAGCAACCTCTTGTAAAGCCTATCACAACGAATCACTTCGTCTATGGGACAATTCACGCTAGAGGTACATTCGTTGCAGTCGGCGAGCTGTTCGTTCGCATCTTCAAGCCATTCCGCGTGCCGCTGCATCTCGTCCGCATATTCAACGTGGCACTCTGCGCAATTCAAGACTCCAAACCATCTCAGTATGAGCCCAAAGAGACCGGAAACCTCAACCAATTCACCCAGTCTTTCTTGAAGCAGCTCGTCCTGCGAACTTGAGCCACTTGCGATCACATCTGCCAATTGCAAAACATCACCAAGATCGATTGAACCGTCACCGAGCCTATCCGCCGCTGCTTCCACCGCGACCGATCCGCTCGCGATGATCCCCCCCGAGGAAAACACCGTGAGGGCAACAGCCAAATCCTCGCTATCAACCACGTCATCGGGCACAACGTCGCCCGCAACCTGAACGACCCAAGGCGCACTCACGCCGCCATCATCCCATGAGTTGATGAGTTGTCCCAAGAGCGTCAAGTCGGATGCGCTGTACGCTCGAACGCTCAATGCGCCTCGCCCACTATGTTCGCGGCGAATGACGCCAATCACGAAGTCCGCCTGATAGTCGCCGTCGAGGTCGTTGACCGTACCTGACGCGCGCCAGACGACCAACTCGCCATGCGACAGCCGTTGCAGTGGGACGACGGCACCATCGAGCGACATCCGCACTCCGATCCACGATTCCGCGTTTTGTGTGAATTGTTCCAGGCCTTCGGGGCAGCCATCGCCATCGAGGTCATGGATTAACCCTTCGGTAGTCGCTCGTGATGCGATGTCGATCGACGCGGATCCTTCGGCGAACGCGCCGAATGCACCGACCACTACGCACGGAACGACCTGCAACCCGAATTTTTCAATCAACGAGGCAACTCTCATCCAATATCTCCTGTCTGATGGAACTTTCACGAACATCCTCAATCGACGACGGAATTCTCTCCCCGCACTGTGCACGCTACCGTGCAGGCGAAGAGAAAACCCTCTTCCTCAAACTCGGCAGCGAGTGATCGAAACACAATTCGCGAGCGCAATCGTGACCCGCGTTCCGAGCGCGAACTGTGGGTTCGGGAGTTCTACCTCATTCTCAAGGTCCGTCTGTGCAGTTTATGATTTCCGCAGCTTTGCTTCGTCCCGATGCAAGTCCTTTACGGCAAAGCCTCTGAGAGCTGCTGTTCGCCCCCCCGCATAATCGGAATCTTTCACTCAGCCTGTATGAATCACGCTCCCAGTTGACGGGGAGTTGGGTAGACTTCAAGACCCGACCCGCAAAGGTCGACGCAGCCTCTAGAGGGTTACACCTCTGGACAACTAGACGCAGGGTGCCGCAGGAAGTTCGGGCCCTAGAGAATGCACCGCTACTCGATTGCTCGCGCAACGAGGGAGCAGAAAGAATGAAAGAGCCGCGAAGGATTCGCGCGCCTCTCAAGGTTTTCCTTTGTTTGGTTTTGTTTCGCCAAGAGTTTTTGAGTCCTCAAGAACTTCTGCAACGAATCTTGCGTGTAGGTGAGGTCCATCGTTTGAGTCCGTCGCCGTATCGTCTTAACGACGCGTCGACACCGAAGTACTGCAGGCAAACGACTACCGCATCAGTGGTGGAAGCAAGCCCCAAGAGCCCGAAGCTGTATCGAGGTCATTCATGGGTCGCTCGTCTCTTCAAACAGAACTCCAGATCTATCTTCGTGAAATCAACGAAGTCGCGCTCCTCACACCAGCTGAGGAGAAAGACTTAGGTTGGCGTGTTGTGAATGACAACGATGGAGACGCAAAGGATCGCATGATCCGCGCGAACCTTCGGCTCGTCATTTCCATCTCGAAGAACTACACCAACCGTGGACTGCCGCTGTCCGACCTCATCGAGGAAGGCAACATCGGTTTGATCCGCGCGGTCGAAGGCTTTGATCCAGCGCAAGGTGCGCGGTTCTCCACCTACGCATCGTGGTGGATCAAACAAGCGATCAAGCGCACGCTCATCAACGCGGTCCAGCCGATCCACATTCCTGCGTACATGGTCGACCTCATCTCGCGCTGCCGCGAGGCGAGCCGCAAGCTTGAGGAACGGCTGAAGCGTCATCCCACTCCACAAGAACTCGCCGACGAACTGAAATTGCCGTTGCGTAAGCTGCTCATTGTGCGCCGCGCACTGAAGGCCTACAACGCACCGAGCCAGTCACCTGGTGGTGAAAACGGCGAAGGTGCTGAGCTCCACGAACTCTTCCAAGATCACCGCGCAACAAAGCCTGAAGAAACGGTGGCGAAGAAGGAAGACCTCAGTCTCGTGCTCCAGATGCTCGAAGAGATCGACGAGCGCGACGCGAAAGTGTTACGACTCCGCTACGGCCTCGAGGGCAAGGAGCCACTCACGCTGAAGCAAATCGGTCACGAAGTTGGTCTCACGCGCGAGCGCGTCCGACAGATCGAAGTCGAAGCTCTCAAGCGGCTTCAACAACGACTCAACGACGAATGCACAGCGCCCAACAAGCGACCAGAAGCAACGCCCGCAGCGCCCACAGCGCCAACAGGGCGTCCGCAAGTAAGACTTATGCAACAAGCGACAATGCGCATCGTGGCGATCCCCGCCCTGACGCCCATGCAATCACCGTCGCGCGCACCAACCCGCATCAACAACGGAACCGCGCAACCAGCGCTGCATCCCGCGCTCCCGCAATCCCCACGATTGCAAGGCATCCAGATCCGATTCGCAGCGCTCCAGCGCGCACGAAGAGCGTAAGCACGCATTCAACGCACAAAGCAACTCGCGGATCGCGAGGCAATTCGCGGAAACCCACTGATCCACAGTAGGTTTCCGCGAGTTTGTTTTTGAATGCTCACCGCGTCGTGCTTACGAATGGCATCGCGGCAACCGTCGCTGGCGTGTTGCTGCCGTTGAAGTTCACTTCGAGTTGTGTGCCGATTGCGGTGAGGGTTGGCGGGACATATGCCATTGCGATGACGCGGTCGAGTGTGGGGCTGAGGCAGCCGCTTGTGATCACGCCGACATCCACGCCGTTGGAGAATACTCGTGCGCCTTGGCGGGCTGCGCGTCTTCCTTCGATGTGGAGACCCACGAGCTTCTTCGTTGGACCGGCTGCGGCGATGGCGCGCAGGGCTTCTTGTCCGATGAAATTGCCGATGTGCTGATCGTCGGGCGTTCCTGCCATGCCCTTGTCGAGCTTCACGCCGAAACTGAGTCCTGCGGAAATCGGATCGGTGTCCTCGTCCATTTCGTGACCGTAGAGCGGCATGCCTGCTTCAAGTCGAAGCGTGTCGCGTGCGCCGAGGCCGACGGGCTTGATCACGCTCGACTCACCGCCCATGTCCTTCAGCACCATGCCGAGTGCGAGTCTTGCCATCGATGAAGGCAGAATCACTTCGACGCCATCTTCACCTGTGTAGCCAGTGCGGCTCACCAGCACTTTGATGATCATCAAATTTTTCACGGTGAATCGGTAACGCTTGAGCGACGGCACTTCCTTCGAAAGTTTCGAGATCAACTCGATCACCTTCGGCCCTTGAATGGCGCACATTGCAGTGGTCTTGGTTTCATCCGCGAATTTGAAGACCATGTCACCGCGAGCCTCTGCGAAGTGCGCAAGCAGCTTCTCGCGGTTCGCGGCGTTGCACACCATGAGGTACTCGTCGTCATCGATGCAATACACCAAGACGTCGTCGCGACAGCCGCCCTTCTCGTTGCACACGAGCGAGTAACGAATCTGCCCCTTCTCCATGCCGAAGATCTGGCGCGTGCAGACGCGATCGAGAAATCGGCGCGCGTGGCGACCGCTGAATCGAAGTCGACCCATGTGCGAAACGTCGAAGAATCCGCCGCTCGATCGGGTGAACTTGTGCTCGTCGATGATGGATCCGTAGGTGATGGGAAGCTCCCAACCTGCGTACTCCACCATACGTCCCTTGTGCTCGGTGTGGATGTCGTAGAACGGCGTTCGTGCGAGCGCTGGAGCAGTGGAAGTCATTGGAGAATCGTACCGTCACGCACGCCAATCGACAGCGCACGACTGCGCAATGCCGCCAAAGCACAGGCACACATTGCCAACGGCAGAAATTCGCGCATGCGGCTATCTTGCACACGATGGAGCGAGAGCAGGAGCGACACTTCGACAAGCGCGTATGCAGCGTTACGTCATTGTGCCCTGCGCGAATTCGCGCGATCCGCATCGTTCTCGCACTCGCCGTCGCGCTCACCCCGCTACTGGCTTCTCCTCGAGCCTTCGCGCAGAGCGCGGTGCAGCTTGATGACGAAACACTCGCCGATCGACCGATTTCAAAGGTCAGCTTCAAGGGACTTTTGCGCGTCACTGAGCAAGAAGTCCTGAACAACATTCGCGTTGCTGCGGGTCAACCGTTCGAAGCGAATGCCGTTCGTGCGGATGTTGGAAACCTGTATCGACTGGGGCAGTTCGAAACAGTTGGAGCCACCGCAACACTGCTTGCCAATGGCACGGTCGAGGTCAACATCGCGTTCATTGAGCAAGCGATCATTCTCGATCTGCAATTCGTCGGCAACAAGATCATCTCCGATCAGGAACTCCGCAAGGCTGTTTCGCTCTACGCAGGCGGACCTCGCGACGACTTCCTTCTCGAACAGTCGCTGAAGAAGATCAAGGATCTCTATCGCAAGCGTGGCAACTACCTCGCGGAAATCACCGTTGACGAATCGCGGCTGAAGGAATCTGGCATCCTGATCATCCGCATCGTGGAAGGCCCGCGCGTGAAGATCAAGGAGATCGAATTCGTCGGCAACGCGAGTTTCGATGCGCGTGAACTGAACGCTGAGGTTCGGACACGAAGTTCGATCCCGCTCTTCGTGAAGGGCGAACTCGATGAAGAACTTCTCATCGACGATGTCGCGGCGCTCGACAAGTTCTATAAAGATCGCGGATTCGTCGATGTTCGCGCCGATCGCCGCGTGACGCTCTCCGCCGACAACTCCGAAGCAAAGGTCGCGTTCATCATCGATGAAGGTCGCCAGTATCGACTTCGATCGCTCACCGTTGAAGGCATCGGTGCAGAAGGACCGCGTCCACTCGGCGTGTTTTCAGAAGAGCAATTGCGCGATCTCGCTGCGCTGCGCACCGGCGATGTCTTCAGTCGACTCAAGATCGATAAGACTCTCGCGCTCATCAAAGACGCGTACCTGCTCATGGGACATGTCGATGTCGGCGTGAACGATCGCTATGTGCGCACAGGTGAAGATCCGGAAGTCGATCTCATCATCGGCGTGCGAGAGGGCTCGCGCGTTGTGACGGGTGTCGTGCTGGTGCAGGGCAACTTCCTCACGCGCGATCGCGTCATTCGACGACTCGTTCGCATTCAGCCAGGTCGCGTGCTCGATGGTCGCGAATTGACGACGAGCAAAGAACGCGTGCAAGGATCGCAGTTGTTCAACAACGTGCGCGTCACAGTGCAACGCGCGCGTCCCGAAGATCAGGCAATCGCGCAAGATGAAATCGACGAAGCCGGTGTTCGCACCGAGGTTCGCGATGTGCTTGTCGAAATCAAAGAGAAGAACACGGGCGCCGTGAACTTCGGACTCGGTATGGGTACGGACTCGGGCGTCTTCGGCGAGTTCTCCATCAATCAGAAGAACTTTGACATCCAGGATCATCCGCTCACCTTCGAAGAACTCATTGCGGGTCGCGCGTATCGCGGTGGTGGTCAACAGTTCGCCATCAGCATTGCG
This sequence comes from Planctomycetota bacterium, assembly GCA_003671055.1. GTDB lineage: Bacteria > Planctomycetota > Phycisphaerae > Phycisphaerales > SM1A02 > F1-140-MAGs142. The sequence continues at coordinate 17,670 of QWPV01000019.1, read as the reverse complement.
CCAGGTAATGAAGTCAGCGTTGTGTCGCTTGATTTCACCGAGCCGCACCTCATGGAGTCGGATGTTGCGTTGCGCATCAACCCCTACTTCCGCGAGCGGATTTACCAAGACTGGAATGAAGCGCGCGCAAGTTTCGGCGCGTCACTCTCACGACGACTCGGCGACTTCTGGTCTGGCGGCGTGCGCTCGAATCTGCAGTGGATTGAACTCACGGACTTTGATGATCTCACACCAGTGGAGGTCGCTGCGGATGCGGGTCCCGATACGTGGTTCTCTATCGGTCCCTACATCAACTTCCTCGACACCGACAATGCGATGCGTCCCTCGCGTGGAACGAAATTCGAACTCGCGCTGACGCAGTTCCAGTCGCTCGATGGCAGCGATGGATTCACCGTCACGCGCTTAGGGTTCACCAACTTCTTCACGCTCAGCGAAGATTTCCTCGGTCGACGCACGACGCTGAAAATCAACGGCGATCTCGGCTACATCTTCGGCGGAGACGCGCCAACCTACGAGCAGTTCTACCTCGGTGGTCGCAGCTTCCGCGGATTCCAATTCCGCACGATCAGCCCGAAGGCAACGGCAACAGTCTCAGGCCTACCACCTGACAACGATGGAGTCGGCGGTAACTGGCTTGCGTTCCTCGGCGCGCAAGTCGAACAACCGATCTTCCAAAACTCCTTCTCTATGGTCGCGTTCGTCGACAGCGGCACAGTCACTGACGAGGTTGAACTCTCGCCTTGGCGCGCCGCGATCGGTTTCGGTGTTCGCCTCTACATCCCACAGTTCGGCCCCGCCCCACTCGCCTTCGATTTCGCGGTCCCCATCGTGAAAGATTCCACCGACGAAACGCAAGTCTTCTCGTTCTCGGCGGAGATTCCGTTCTGACGCAAAGACGCGCTTGAGCGTTCGCGCCCCCCTCGTCCCCCGGTGCCTCGATCGGCATCGAACTTCGCGCATATAGTGCGCGCATGTCTCGACACACTCTTGTTTTTGCTGCGGTCATCAGTGCTGCAGCTGCGCTTGCTCTCGCTGCGACCAGTGGTGCTTTCCGACCTGCGAACGCTTCGATGAATGCGCCTGCGAATGTTGGCGTTGTGAATCTCAGTACCGTGATTGATCGCATGAAAGAGCGCCAGGAGTGGGAGGTTCGACTCAAGGCGCTTGAAAGCGCGATCAGTGAAGAGGGTCGCGCGCGTCGCGCCAAACTCGAGGTTTCCGCGAAAGAGATTGAGCCGATGTCCGAAGGTGCGGAGCGTGAATCACGCATTGATCGATATCGCATGCAGGAGATCAAGGACAACGAGTGGTTCAACATGAAGAAGTTGGAGATCGATCGCGAGCGCAGCCTGAAGTGGCAGAGCCTCTATCGCTCGATCCGCGAAGGCACGAAGAAACTCGCCGAGCGCGAGGGACTTGATGTTGTGCTCGTTGATGACTCGAAGACTGAACTCCGCGTGCAACGCAACGAAAAGGTTTCGATGGAAGCGCAAGCGCTCGAGCAAATCGCCGCACTGCGCATGTTGTTCGGTTCGAAGGCTGTGGATGTCAGCGAGAAATTGCTCGTCCAACTTGACAATGATCGCTCACTCGCCGCGCCCGCTGGAACGACACCTGCAGCCCCCGCTGCGCCACGGTAATCCGACGCAGCGCATTTGAAGGAACCACACGCCATGCTTTCCAAGATCTCCATGCTCTCCATGACACGCATTCGTTTCGACATTCTCGCCGTCGCCCTCGTTGGTCTCGCTGCGATCTCGCTTCCACTCATCAACAACCGTAGCTCGACCAATGCAGGCGCAGACGCGCGCATCGGCACGATCGATCTTGAGAAGGTCTACAACTCGATCGACACGTACAAGTCGAAACTCGACGCGATCAAAGCCGTTGAGTCCGATCTGAAGACGCAAGCGGAAACGCAGCAAGCTGCGATCAAGGATCTCGAAGCTGAGTTTGACAGCTACCAACCAGGCAGCGATGCGCAATTGAAGTCGATGCAGCAACTGCAAGCTGCGGTGGGCGAACTGCGCTCGTTGCAGGTCTTTGCGCAAGCGAAGATTGAATCGATGCAAGCACGCGCACTCCGCGATGCCTACCTCCTCGTGAAGGATGCGACGAAGCGCTTTGCAGAGACAGAAGGCTTCGACTACGTCATGCTCGACGACTCGATTCCGGCGGTCGAACCATCGAACGCAAAGCAAATGCTCGCGCAAATTAGTGCGCGACGATTCCTCTTCGCTGCGCCAAGCAATGACATCACCGAGAAGCTCATCGCAATGCTGAACCTCGAGTTCAAGACTCCCGCGGGCGCCGCGTCTTCTGCAGCGCCCACCACGACAACTCCCGCAGCAACTCCCGCTGGAGCAGCAACGGGTGGCTGATCGACCAGCGAACGCTCAGGCGCTTGCCACGCTTGTCGGGGGCGTCCTCGAAGGCGACCCCACGCGCGTCGTCACTGGCCTTGCGTTTGTCCACGAGGCGCAAGAGGGCGACGCCACATTTGTCGGCGATGGCCGGCACGCGCGCATGATCGACGCAAGCAAAGCATCCGTCATCATCGTGAAAGATGACCTCGTCCTCACGGATGCTGCGCGTGTTGGGAAGGTCTTCATCAAAGTGAAGAACGCGGATCACGCAATGCTCGCCGCGTTACACGCATTCGACTCGGCGATGAGCGTTCCGCCACGCGGCATTCATCCGACGAGCAACGTGCATCCGTCGGCGCAGATCGATCCGTCAGCACACATCGGCGCATTTGTTTCCATCGGCGCGCGTGCAACGATCGGCAAGAACTGCGTGCTTCATGATGGCGTGCGGATCTACGAAGATGTTGTCGTCGGCGACGCGTGCGTGCTCCACAGCAATGTCGTGCTCCGCGAACGATCTCGACTTGGTGTTCGCGTCGTGTTGCATTCGAGCGTCAACATTGGGACCGATGGCTTCGGCTACCTCCCTGATCCGGCAGGCAAGGGCATTGCGAAAGTCCCGCATATCGGGCATGTTGAACTCGGCGACGATGTTGAAATTGGCGCGAACTCCTGCGTGGATCGCGGCAAATTCGGCGCGACTTCTATCGGCGCAATGACGAAGATCGACAACCTCTGCCAGATCGGTCACAACGTGCGTATCGGCCGCGCATGCGTGGTTTCAGGACTCTCCGGCATCGCAGGAAGCACGACGATTGGCGATGGTTGCCGCATTGGTGGCGCATGCAGAATTCGCGATCATCTCACCATCGGCAACGGCGTCAGCCTCGCGGGTGGCGCTGGAGTCATGCACGATGTTCCGGACGGTGCGTCTTGGGCTGGGACTCCCGCACAAGAGTTAAAAGCTGCTTTGCGAGAGTGGGCATTGATCCGTAAACTGCCGCAGTGGCATCAAATGTTCAAGCATCTAGTCGATCTGCAGAAGGCTCCCTGATCCCTGTTGGGGCCGCGCTGGGGAACTCCGCGCTCGCTGCGCCCGCTGTCGAACGACAACGCACACTCGCACGCCCCGTCACTGTTCGCGGCAAGGGATTGATGCTCGGCATCGATGCAACAGTCGTCATCCAACCCGCGCCTGCGCACTCGGGCATCACGTTCGTTCGAACAGATCTCAAGCCGCCGGTGCGCATTCCAGCAACTGTCGAGCATGTCACGCCGAAGCCTCGTCGCACCGTGTTGAAGGCGGGCGATGCAACCATTGAAACCGTGGAACATCTTCTCAGTGCGCTGTTGGGAATGCGCATCGACAACGCCACGATCGAAATCGATGGACCCGAAGTTCCGTGCGGCGATGGAAGTGCTGCGATCTTCGCGGAACCCATTCTTGAAGCGGGATTCGTCGAACAAGATGCGCCACGCAAGGTCTTCAAACTTCGTGAACCGATCGTCGTGGAAGAGGGCGATGGAATGATCGCCGCGATGCCGTATGACGACGTCGGCATGCGCATCGTTTACGACCTCGACTACGGAGCGAAGCGCACGCGCATCCGTCACCAAACGTGCTCCTTCAATCTCGGAAGCGGCGACTATCTGACGGAGATCTCACCCTGTCGCACGTTCGCACTTCGAGAAGAAGCGATCGCGCTGCAAGAAGCCGGACTCTGCCAGCATCTCAGCCCTCGCGACATTCTCGTCATTGGCGAGGACGGCGAACCGATCGACAATCGCTATCGCTTCGATGACGAGCCTGTGCGTCACAAAGTGCTCGATGTCATTGGTGATCTCTCCCTAGTTGGTTGCCCGGTGCAGTGCCGCATTCTCGCGGTGCGCTCTGGGCATGGGCTCAATCGAAAACTCGGCATCAAGATCCGCGAGCAAATGCGCGCGGCAGACATGAAGAAGACGATGATCGAAGGTCGCGTGATGGACATTCGATCGATCCAGAAGCTCATGCCCCACCGCTACCCGATGCTGCTCGTCGATCGCGTGATCGAAGTCGAAGGCACGCGCCGCGCCGTCGGCATCAAAAACGTCACGATCAACGAGCCATTCTTCCAAGGACATTACCCCGGTACGCCGATCATGCCTGGCGTTCTTCTCGTCGAAGCGATGGCGCAATTGGGTGGTCTTCTGCTTTCAACCGTGCTCGAACACACAGGAAAGATCGCGATTTTACTCTCGATCGACCGCGTGAAGTTGCGCAAGCCTGTCGTGCCTGGTGATCAAGTCATCCTTGAAGCAGAAAACATTCGCGCAACCGCACGCACCGGGCATTTGAAGTGCCGCGCGAAGGTCGGCGACAAGATTGCAGCGGAAGCGGAACTCCGGTTTATGATGGTCGATCCGGATATTGAGTAGCCTCCAACGAACGCCATGACACGCATTCATCCCACTGCCATCATCGATCCCACTGCCGAGCTCGCCTCGACGGTGGAGGTCGGTCCATGGTGCGTGGTTGGACCAAACGTGACGCTCGGCGAGCACTGCGTGCTTCGATCGCATGTCATCATCGAAAGTCACACACGCCTCGGTGAAGGGAATCAACTCTTCCCTTTCTCCGCGATCGGTGGAACGCCGCAAGATCGAAAGTACCGCGGCGAACCAACCTGGCTTCAGCTCGGTGACGGCAATCACATTCGTGAACACGTGACGATGCACCGTGGTACTGCCAACGGCGGTGGTACCACTTCCATCGGCAATCGCAATCTCTTCATGGTCGGCGTGCATGTTGCGCACGATTGCCAACTCGAAGATGAAATCACGATTGCGAACGAAGTCATGCTCGCGGGCCATGTGCATGTCCAGACTGGTGCGAACATCGGCGGCGGTGCGGCGTTTCATCACTTCGTCACTGTGGGGTCGTGCGCACTTGTTGGCGGATTCGCGCGCTGCTCGAAAGATATTCCTCCGTTTCTCATCGTCGAAGGAATGCCTGCGCAAGTGCGCGGTCACAATCATGTGCAGATGACGCGTCGTGGATATTCGCCGAGCGACATCGAAGCGGTGAAGCAGGTCTACCGAAAGATTTTCCGCGAGACCGGTGGAACTGTGGCGGAGAAAATCATCGAACTTCGACTTGAGTTCCCCAATGTTGTGCCGGTGGAACTGCTCTGCGACTCGCTCATTGCAAGCGCAAAGGGAGTCCACGGCCGTGCGCTCGAAGCACAACGCGCGGACAACAAACTCACGAGCCACGGATCTGGCATCCCCATTCCGCAAGATCCGGGATCCTAACCACCTGCAATCATTGGATTTGCGCGGGTAGGATTCGGTTTGCGACATTCGCGCCGCATTGTCAACAGGAAGCCGCGAATAGTCGATCATCCAAGATCCCCCATGCGCGTGCTTCTCGACGAAATCGATACCGGCCTCTCTCCGAGCAACATTGCTGATGCTCTCGCAAATGCCGCTGCTCTTGCGGAACGCGCGGGGCGCATGGTGGTTGACGTGCATGTTGATGGCGTCCACTGGGGCGAAGAAGATTTCGGCTCACCCGCGCTCGTGCAACGCAGCGCGAGCGAAGTGCGCCTCACGACTGCGTGTCCGAAGGAACTTCTCCGCGAGACATTCCTCCACGCCGCTGAAGCCGTTCTGAACGCCGACGAACAACAACGCGCCGCTGCGAAGCTTCTGCAAGAGGATCGTGCGAAGGACGCGTATCCAGCGCTCCTCGAAGCGCTCAACACATGGAGCCAAGTGCAGGCCGCGATTGCGCAGGGTCTCTCGCTCAACATCGTCACTCGAGATCGCGCACTCGCTGCCGGGATCAAGATCGACGACGCACTTCGCTCGCTCGAAGAACGACTGCAAACGCTCAAGCTCGCCATGAGTCGACAAGATCATGTTGCGGTGAGCGATTGCTTACTTTACGAATTCCCGATGACAACTCGTCTCTTTGCGACCATGCTCGCGGAGTGCGCCAATCTTTCCACGCAACGCGGGTGAGTCACGCAACGCGGGTAAACCTGAGACTGCAACACTTTCTATGACCGCAGCACGAATGAGCCCGAACACGCCACTTCTCGCGAAGGCTGAACAAGCCCTCTCGCGTCATCAGTGGTTCGAAGCCGAACGCCTGGCGCTCAAGGCGCTTGAACTCGCACGCGCTGCGCGTGAGTTTGACGAGATGGCGCGCATCACGCTGCCGCTGCAGGAAACACGACGCCAGCGCATGCAAGTGGCTGCGGAGATTGGCAAGATCACGATCGTGAATGAGAGCGTCGCTGAAGACACAAAAATCCCCGCTGGTTGCTACCTCATTCAGCCCCCTGCTGTGGGCGCGGATGCACGGCGATTGCGTCTCGCGCTGCTTGAACGCGAAGCACCGTCACTCGTGCTGTGCCGCGAACCACGCACTGCAATGGGACTCTGCCCGATCGTGAGCATCGGTCAAGTCACCATTCGTACGCGCATCAATCCACCAAAGAACTGGGACAAGCCTTCCTTCTCGTGGTATCTCGCGGCGCTCGAACAACTCGGCGACGCGGCGATTGCATCTATCGATCGCGGCATGGAGCCGGCTCGACAGGTGGACGCGCTGCTGCAGTGCGTGGACTCACACCCCGATCACGAGAAATTGCATCAAGCACTTGCGGAAGCATGCAAACTTGCTGCGCGAGAAGATCGCCGCATCGCGGAACTTCCGCCCTCGCGTCGACGTGCTGCTACTCCCGTGCTCGATCAACCGAGCGACGACGAAGACGTTTGATCAGGCTCTACGCCCAACACAACCCTTCGTGCAGTGTGTTGAAATTCTCGAAGCCTGTTGCAGTCACTGCAACCATGTCTTCCACGCGCACTCCACCAACATCAAGCGCGTATAGGCCAGGCTCGATCGTCAACACATCGCCTTCGACAAGTGCGGGAGCCTTCATCGCCAAGAGCGGTGGCTCATGCACTTCAAGTCCGATGCCGTGACCAGTTCCGTGACTCATCACAGGCACGCGTGAAACAGCGGGCATTCCTGCATGAAATCCGCGCAACGCGAGGGACGCGAGTGTCGCTTCGTGCACGGCTTGGCCAGTGACTCCAGGCTTCACCGCTTCAATCGCCGCACGCTTTGCCGCAACGACCGCTGCATGCATCGACACAACCAATGGATCGATCGCGCCATGCACAACTGTACGCGTCATGTCGCCGCTGTAGAGCGTCGATTTACTGCGCGGGAAGATGTCCACAATGACGGGCTGTTCCGTGCGCAACGCGCCGTGACCGTGATCATGGCAATCCGCACCTTGCGCGCCGCACGCGACGATGGAGTTCGGATTGTCGTAGCCCTCGGCGAGAAGCAGTACATCGATCATCGTTCGAAGTGACTCTGAAGTCAGAGCGCAGCCATCGCGTTCGAGCGTTCCATCACTCGCCACCTGCGCGCGCGCGATCGTCTCGCATGCAATCTGCATCGCGCGCTCCGTCGCACGCTGCGCATCTCTAAGCCACGCAAGTTCCTGTGGATCTTTCGCGCGCCGTTCCATCACGCCCAATTCCGTTGCGCATGAAACGCGAATGCCGCGCAATCCGATGAAGTGCGCGAACATCAACGGCAGCGAGCGATCTGCGATGACTTCGGTGATGCCCTCGCGATGCAAGCACTCCGCCACTGCCTGTGCGGTCGCTGTCTCCCGATCTCCTGAGAGTCCTTCGACTGGCTCAAACTCCGCAGCACACACGACACGATCGACTTTCGCATGCTTCCGCGCGCGATCCATTTCGATATCGCGAATCATAAGCACTCGCTCCACGCGTCCGTCTGCGCGCGGGAGCAACAGCAGCGCGGTGGGATCGCCCACTTTGAAGCGAATCGCCCGATAGAGCGAGAGATTCGTTGTGGGAAGACCCGCCATCACGGTCGCGCTGCGCTGCGTCATGCGTTCAAGGTAGCGGACAAACTCAGCGCGTGAGTTTTCGATACTTCAATCGGTGCGGCTGGTCGGCTTCCACGCCCAAGCGTCGATGTCGCTCTTCTTCGTAGCTCGACCAATTGCCGTTGTGGAAGTGCACGCGAGCATCGCCTTCAAACGCAATGATGTGCGTTGCGAGTCGATCGAGGAACCAACGATCGTGGCTGATGATGACCGCAGTGCCGACGAAGTTCTCAAGTGCTTCTTCGAGACCGCGCATCACGTTCACATCGAGATCGTTGGTTGGCTCATCGAGCAGAATAACATTTGATCCTTGGCGCAAGAGTCGCGCGAGATGCACGCGATTGCGTTCACCGCCCGAGAGCGTGTCGACCATCTTCTGTTGATCAGTTCCCGAAAATCCGAAGCGCGCGACATACGAGCGGCTGTTCACTTTCACGGCACCGAGCTTGATGTCCTCGCTGCCATCCGTGATCGCTTCCCACACATTCTTGCCCGCAGGCAGCGAGTCGCGCGTTTGCTCGACGTACGAAAGTGTGACGGTGTCGCCGACTTTGAACGATCCTGCATCGGGACTTTCGAGCCCCGTGATCATCCTGAACAGCGTCGTCTTGCCCGCGCCATTGGGACCGATGATGCCAACGATCGCGCCAGGCGGAATCGTGAAGTTCGCGTTCTCCAACAGCAGCGTGTCGCCGTATGCCTTTGAGACACCCTTCGCTTCGATGACGAGATCTCCAAGCCGTGGGCCTGGCGGAATGTAAATCTCGATGTCCTTCGCGCGCTTCTCTTGGTCCTCGTTCAACATCTTCTCATAGGACGCCAACCGCGCCTTCGACTTCGCCTGCCGTCCCTTCGGATTTTGCCGAACCCACTCAAGCTCGCGATTGAGCACGCGCTGACGCACGGTCTCTTGTTTTTCCTCTAGTTTTAAGCGCTTTGCCTTCTGCTCAAGCCAACCGGTGTAGTTGCCCTTGTGGGGAATACCGATGCCGCGATCGAGTTCGAGAATCCATCCCGCGACGTTGTCGAGGAAGTATCGATCGTGGGTGACTGCAATGACCGTGCCTGCGTATCGCTTGAGATGCTGCTCGAGCCAGTTGACGCTCTCCGCATCAAGGTGGTTGGTCGGTTCATCAAGCAGAAGCACATCTGGATTCGAAAGCAGCAAGCGGCACAGCGCCACGCGTCGGCGCTCTCCACCAGAGAGCGTGTCGCAGGTTGCTTCTTTCGGCGGACAACGAAGCGCGTCCATCGCCATTTCAAGTTGGCTATCGAGCGTCCACGCATCAATCGAATCAAGTTTCTCTTGGAGATTTCCAACGCGATCAAGCGTCTTCTCCATCTCGGAAGCACTGAGATTCGGATCGCAAAGTTTCTCGTTGAGACGGTCGTACTCGTCCATCAACTTCGTCACTTCAGCCGCGCCTTCGCGCACGACTTCATCGACTGTGCGCGTCTCGTGCTTCAGCGGTTCTTGTTCAAGGAAACCAACGCGGAAGCCCGCAGCCATTTCCACTTTGCCTTCAAACTCTTTGTCTTCGCCCGCAAGAATGCGCAAGAGCGTTGACTTGCCTGATCCATTCAGACCAAGCACGCCGATCTTCGCGCCGTAGTAGTACGAGAGACAGATCCCCTTGAGGATGTCCTTCTGATTGATGCGCTTCGTGACATCAAGCATCGTGTAGATGACGCGTTGCGATGCGGGTACGTTGGTTGCCATTGCGAAACTTGATCTCTCGTAAAAACTCTGGAATGCGACCTGAAGGGAGGCAATCCTACGAAGCAACCGCACGCGGCGCAGCGCAATTACGCCGCAATTCCAAGGAGAAATCAGAACGCCACAACATGCGACTTCCTCACTTGCTCAGGCGCGCGCAGTCTGCTATCCTCACTCACTGCGGGGTAGAGCAGTTGGTAGCTCGTCGGGCTCATAACCCGGAGGTCGCAGGTTCAAGTCCTGCCCCCGCTATTCAAGGACGGTCCACGAAACTGGACAGTTCGCTCTTCAAGAATGAACGCCCTGGCTCCATAGCCGGGGCGTTCGCGTTTTGTCGCGCCCCAGTCCGAGGCTGAGCCTCGATACGATCCTGCGCGTGGCGCGCGCCGTGGGGTGTGCAGCTTCACGCAATCCTCCGATGCCAACGCGAATCCACCATTCCCCACTAGAAGTCATCTGCGGACCGATGTTCGCGGGGAAGACAACGGAATTGTTGCGGCGGATTGAGCATGCGCGCGAGGCTGGCGAGAGAGTGCGCGTGGTGAAGCCAACGCTTGACACGCGATATGCGGCGCATGAACTTGTGACGCACACGAATGTACGCGTCGCGGCGATTGGGATTTCGCACGTGAACGAATTCGCGCAGCACGCGCAGGACTTCGACACGATCGCGATCGATGAACTTCACTTCTTCGGCGGCGAGGCGACTGCGGCGATCGAGCGATTGCGAGCCAATGGTCAACGCGTCATCGTTGCTGGCTGTGACATCGATCACTTCGGCGAACCGTTCGCGCCATTTGATGTACTCATTCCACTTGCGACGGAGGTGCTGCGTTTGTCGGGATCGTGCGCTCGATGCGGTGCGCCTTCGACGCATAGTGAGCGACTCGTCGCCAACAGCAGTCGCATCATCGTCGGCGGCATCGGTGATTTCGAAGCGACCTGCGCGCGATGCTTCAGACCGATGGCGCGTGATGCACAGTGAGCCCATCGCGCGCATCGTTCACGACGATGAAGTGCGCACTCGAGCGATACGCGGCGGCGTGTAGCGCGAAGGTCGGCTCTGCGACGTGATAGAAAAAGTGCTCGAGATACTCACGCGTCCACGGGCGATCCCCTGCTGCTTCGCGCGCTGCAGCTCTCGACCATCTCGTCGGCTGCGATGCTTCAACAAAGACTGCGATATCAAGATGCGCGCGCGGCAGAGCATGCAGCGCGTGCAAACCTTCAACCACCACGACGCGTGCTGGCTCAATCCGTTGCATTCCTTCGCGACGATGCGATTCGAAACTCCACACAGGAGCGTCCGTCGCGCATCCTGCACGCAGCGCAGCGATGTTTCGCGCGAGACCCTCAAGATCAGATGACTCCGCGAGATCCCGCAGTGCTTCAGGCGTCTCGTCGTAGTTCGGAAGATAGTGATCGGTACTCACCACTGTGTCGGACAGCCTCCGAGCAAGCGTCGACTTTCCCGCAGCGACGCTCCCCGTCACGCCAATCACCACGCGATCGCTGAAGGCACGCGTTGCAGCGAGAATCACATCAGCCGCCTCATGCCAATGCAAGACCCGCGGAGTCGAAGAAGCACTATCGCTCGTCATCCGTGCACCATACGCTCTCGCAGCGTGCACGCAGTTTCGTATGCTGCCTAGCGAGGCACACGAACCCCCCTATGCAGCAATTCACTGGTCTTCTCGGCGTTCTCGCAATTCTCGTCATCGGCTACGCGCTCTCCACCAATCGCCGCGCGATCCGTTGGCGCACGATCATCGCGGGATTGCTGCTTGAAGGCGTCGTCGCGTTGCTCTTCTTACGCTTTCCGCCGGTCGTTCTGGTTTTCGACGGACTCGCGACGATCGTGACCAAAGTTGTGTCCTTCGCAGAAGACGGCACACGATTCATCTTCGGCAATGCAACGGATGCTTCCGCCGCATGGGGCTTCATCTTCGCGATCAAAGTGCTGCCGATCATCATCTTCTTCGCAGCACTCATGGCGGTGCTCTATCACATCGGTGTGATGCAGCGCATCATCGCGGTGTTTGCGCGCGTGCTCCAGCACACGCTCGGCATCACCGGCATTGAAGCGATGTCGACCGCCGCGAACGTCTTCGTCGGTCAAACCGAAGCACCGCTGACAATCAAGCCATTCATCGCACGACTCACACAATCGCAACTCATGTGCATCATGGTTGGCGGATTCGCAACGATCGCTGGAAGCGTGATGGGTGCGTACATCGTGATGGTCGGAGGCGACGATGAAGCGATGCGCATCGAAGTCGCGAAACACTTCATGGCAGCAAGCGTGATGTCGTCCGCTGCTGCAATTGTTCTTTCGAAGTTGATGTGCCCAGAAACAGAAACGCCGCCTGATGAGTCCATCGAAGCACTTCGCGAAACGTCGTCCTCCGCAACGAATGTGATGGACGCCGCTGCCGAAGGCGCAACCGACGGACTCAAACTCGCACTCAACGTTGCAGCGATGCTCATCGCCTTCGTCTCGATTCTCGCGCTGCTGAACTGGCCGCTCACCGCACTCAGCGAAGTGGACACATGGTGGCTTCCTATCGCAAGTATTCGCGCAGAAATCGGCCTCCCAATCCTGAGCTTCCAGAACATCCTTGGTCTACTCCTTCAACCACTCGCATGGCTGATGGGCGCTGGCGCAGATGCAAGAACGCTCGGCACACTGATGGGTGAATCCATCGTCGCCACAGAATTCGTCGCCTACTTCCACCTCTCCAGCCTCATTGCAGATGGAGAAATTTCCAAACGCTCCTCCACCATCGCGATCTACACGCTCTGCGGATTTGCAAACCTCCCTTCCATCGCAATCCAAATCGGCGGCCTCGGCGCCCTCGCACCAAGCCGCCGAGGCGACATCGCCAAACTCGGATTCCGCGCCATGCTCGCAGGTGCGCTTGCGTGCTGGATGACCGGCGCAATCGCAGGCGTCGTGGTGGGCTAAGAGCCGTTTCCAAGGCACGAACTCAAGCGCATCCCACCATTCGGGACAGGCACACTTCGCGCGCTTTTCTTCCTCTGATGAATGTCAACTCCAATTGGAAAGCAGCAACGCAAGATCGGGCGCATCGACGAACGCATCGTGATTGATATCGCACGCTGCACACTGCGTTGAAGCGGCACCCCAATTGGAAAGTAGGATCGCAAGGTCTGCTGCGCTCACCGATGCATCGCCATCGAGGTCGCCCAAAATCCCTACAAACACCGTCGCGAATTGCTGACCTGACACACTTCCCAAGTTCGGCGCGACACCAAGATCCGCGCTTCGTGGAGCAAGTCCGGGCAACCACTGATTCGAAAGCGCTCCGTTCGTACGCTCGATGCACGCGCTGACACCGATCAGTCCGTTGAAGCCACTCGCGAGACCGAGGTCGCTCAAGGGAATCCAACATTCAACGCCCTTTGTCGCTGTTGCAGCGCCCGCAACACTCGACGCGGTGATGCCTGCGCTGTTGGTATTGTCAAACGCGATCTCGACGCCGCTTGCATTCGTGCCACCGGCAAGTACACCGCGACCGGAATTCAATCCGACCCAACCCAGAAACGTCTTCGTCGCAAGCGCGGGCGCGCGCGGCAACGTCACTCGATCAACATAGACATTCGAATTCACGGTGTTCACGAAGTACAACGCATCGGGCGAAAAACTCGCATCAAAGGTAGTGCCGTCAAGGAGCGGAATGCCACCTGGCGGTGACGGAAGATGCGCGGTGACGAGTCGATTCTGCCCAGTGCGTGCACTCGGATCCACATCGATGAAGAGCGCCAACGCAGTTCCATCTTGCGGAAGATTTCCGCTGACCGACACTCGCAGCGCGTCGCCATCTTTGCGCACGAAGAGTTGATTGAGTTCACCCGCGTTGTCTGCAAACGACGACAAACACGTCTGACTCGCAACCAACGCTTGCACTGTCGCATCCGTTGGAATCGCGCGGCCATCGATATCAAGATGCGCAGTACTCACTGGCGGCGTGATCGATGCGCTCGCGATAAACCATCCACGCGCGCCGATCGAAATCGGATACGCAGCTTTGTTCGACGGCGTAACTGGCGTGAGCGTGGCTGCCGTCTCAAGATTCAACGGCGTCGTGCCCGCTGCGGGAATCGTGAACGCGCTGAGATCGAGCGTGGTGTTCGCCGTGGACGATTCAAGATTGATCGCAACAAGCACAGTCTGCGTCGCCTCATGACGCACGAACGCATACACGCCCGCATGAGGGCTCGTGACGGGAACATACGCACCACGGCGCAACGCGATCGACGCTTTGCGCGCTGTGATCAGCGAGCGATAGGTTTCAAGGATCGAACCCCCAACGCCCTTCTGCTCCTCCACGCTGCGACCATCATTGTTCGCCGCATAGGTCGGAGGCATCGTGCCCGAAGTCAACGCGGGATAGTTCGTCATCGGCGCGCCTGCAACTGCTTTCCACTTGAAAGGCTCGCGCATGGGAATGTCATCAGCATCCGAGCCTGTCGAAGCCTTCACGCCCTTCATGCCGATTTCATCGCCGTAATAAATGTTCGGCGTGAATGGCTGCGTGAGAAGCACCGCCGCAGCAACTTTTTGACGAGCGTTGTTGCTGAGGAAATCCGACGCGAGTCTGTTCGCGTCATGATCGCTCGTCTCCGCAACCGCATGTTTTCCCGATGGAATCGCCGCCAGCGTCGCACTCATCGAGCTATAGAGACCCGCCGCAGCCTTCGTGTTCACGGCGTTACGCGCAGCAAACTCCCATGGCTTCGTGATCACCGCGTTGAACGCAGTCGGCGTCAACAAGTCCGTGCCGTAATTGCCCCAGTCGGATGGCTCGCAGAAAATAAACACATCGCTGCGCACTGCGCGAAGTGATGTGCACCAAGTTTCCCAGAAGGTGATGTTCGCGCCCCACCCTTCACCGCCACTCGCCCATGCGTGATCAAGGCGAAATCCATCCACGCCATCACTCGTGTCGCCATCCCCATTGGGATCAAGCCACTTCTTCGCCCAATTCGTCACCGTCGTGACGGCTGATGCATTCGCAAGGTTCCAATGAATGAATCCGACTGGCGCACCGTTCCATGTGTTGTAGTTCGATCCGACGAATGTCGTGTTGCCTGCATTCGTAAACGCAAGCCACAAGTCGTACGGGCTCGAAGCGTTGCCGTATGCGGAAGAAAAATACGCAGAGTTCTGACTGATCCCATACGCGACAAAATCAAGAATGACTTTGATCCCACGCGCATGCGCCGCAGACACGAACGCAAGAAACTCCGCCTCGGTGCCGAAGCGTGAGTTGAGCAAGTCTGCAGGACCATGTTGATAGCCGTGATAGGCCGCCGACGGAAAAATCGGCTGCAAGTAAATCATCGTCACGCCGAGATACTGCAAGTAGTCAAGACTCTCCGTCGCAGCGAGTCCACCAAAGTCCCCAACGCGCGCAGAGATCGAACCGACCATGTCATTGTTCGAATCGCGCCACGCAATCGGCATGATTTGATAGACCACTTCATCCGCATGCGGACGCGTGATCGGTGGAAGTGGCGCAGCAAAAATCGGCGCAGCCAGCAGCATCGAAGCGAGAGCAACAAGTCGTCGAAGGGACATGGAAGTGAGCCTAATCCACGAACCGCGAACTTGAGAACGTGTTGTGCAAGTTTCACGCGAATTCACCGATCAACCGGACCTTTGCGGTCGCGGTACGCTGTGATTCATCAGCACGCAACCAATCAGCGCCCCTTCAAAAAGCGTCCCCAAGCCCTCGCTGTTGGCTGCGTGCATCGTGGTTATTGCGCTCCTCGCTGCAGCAAGTCCATATTCGCGCGCGGACATCGCGCTCGTCCTTGGAATCGCGCTCGGCATCCTCGGCATCACCGCATGGACGAAACAGTGCAAGACAGTTTCGAAATGGTTGATTCAAGCATGCGTGGTCCTCCTCGGATTCCGACTCGATCTCAGTGACCTCGCGAAATCAGCAGGAAGCGGAGTCGCGCTCGCCATCGGCACCATCGTCGGCGCAATCATCATCGGACTCCTCCTCGGAAAACTACTCCGCACCGGCCGCGAAATTTCCACGCTCATCACCTCAGGCACCGCAATCTGCGGAGGCTCCGCAATCGTCGCCATCGGCGCAGCAATCGGCGCAAGCAGTTCAAGCATGGCAGTCGCGACAGGTGCAATCTTCATCCTCAACGCGATCGGACTCTGGACGCTTCCAGCAATCGGACACGCAATAGGACTCACCGACATTCAGTTCGGTCAATGGGCAGGCATCGCACTCCACGACATCGCTTCCGTCGCAGGCGCATCCAATGCATACGGCGCCGAAGCCTACGAAACTGCAACAGTTGTAAAACTCACGCGCGTCATCTGGATCACCCCACTCGCGCTCCTCGCAGGAAAATTCTGCATCGACGCCAGCCGCGCCGGAACCAAGTCACCGTTCCCATGGTTCATCCCATGCTTCCTCGCAGCCAGCGGAGTCCGCACACTCTTCCCACAACTCGAAGAGCAAGAAGCAAACATCCGATTCATCTCCGGCATCGGATTCCAAGCCGCCCTCTTCCTCATCGGTACCGGTCTCACAAGAAGCGCACTCCAAGCAGTCGGCATCCGAGCAATCGCGCAAGCCACAATCCTCTGGATCATCGTCGCAAGCGCTTCCCTCTACGCGATCTGGTTGATCGGTTGAAGCGAACCGGTCAACCCCGAAAATCTATGAAAACTACTATGATTCTATTTGACTAGTCAGACTAGTCAGACGATACTCATGGCATGGTTGCTCGCACAGTCACACTCACCGAAGCCAAGGCAAAGTTGTCAGAGCTTCTCGACGCCGTCGAGCGCGGCGAGGAAATCATCATCCTTCGTCATGGAGAACGCGTCGCGCGTTTGCGTGCCTATTCCGCGGATACGGTTGATCAAGCGATGACGCTCGCCGACCGCGCGCAACGCCTGCATGAAAGTTGTCGTGTCGACCGAGCATGTCTCGCTGCAGCAGGCCTCAGTTTCACCCGCGAGGATTGGAAATCGATGACACGCGAGGGCTTGACGTGATTGTGATTGACGCATCCGCAGTCCTCGCCATCATGTTCGGAGAACCCGATGCTGCGCTCGTCGTGCAAGCGCTGCGCGACTATCCGCGCGCAGCATGCATTGCCCCAGATCTGCTCGTGCTTGAAGTCGCCAACAGCGTCCTCATGTTTCGGCGGCGGTTGCCAGCAGACCGCGCACTAAGCACCGACGGCGCATTCGCGTTTTGCACAACCGAAGTCCTCGCGCAACGAGTCCTCGAACAACTTTCATCGCTAGGCATTTCTCTCGAACCATCAACCGACGCACGCAATTTCACTCAACTCATAACCCTCGCCGAGTCGCATCGCCTCACCTCCTACGACGCCGCCTACCTCGCACTCGCGCAAACACGCCGCGCAACACTCCTCACACTCGACCGAAACCTCGCGCACGCTGCGATGACACTCGGCGTCGACGCAATTCCGCGAAGTTAATCAAACGACTCGCATCACGCGCCCGAGCCCGAGCCCACGCCCGCGCCCGCGGGTTCCCATCCGTCCCGCGCAATCTCAAAGTGCTGAAACTCAAACGCAGGACTCACCGTGCACCCCACCAGCGTCCAAGCACCAAGCGATTTCGCCCGCCGCCCCGCAT
>QWPV01000018.1 GCA_003671055.1 Planctomycetota bacterium | reverse complement strand
GGAAGCGAGTGCGACGGTCACGAGTGCGAAGAGCAGTGCAACGCCGCGACGAGCGCGTGTGGTTGGTCGAATGTCATTCATCGCACAGGTACCTCGTGCACTTCAAATGCGAACGGAAGCGTGAGGACGCGAGTTTCATGCGCAGGTCCTTCGGTAAGGAATAGTCGGACGATAAAACTCTCGGCTCGTTGTGGCTCGCGTTCGAATTCGAATTGCACATCCGCGAGCCCTTCAAACAGCAATTCCGATTGCATCAGCCCAGCCGCACGCTCTTCATCATTGAGCCCGTTCCAACCGCTCTCTGCGTCGATCTCTGGATCGCGCTTCGCCAATGCAGCAGGAGACGTGCGCGCAGAGGCGTCGGGAAGATCAAGCCAGAGTGCGCCGCGTGCGCGATCGAAGCGGATGTATCCAAGTTCGCTCGCGTGCGGTGTTGCGCTCGGTCGTGAATCGTCGAGCCAAAGGACCAGGACACGTTGGGTGGGCGATTCGCTCACGCCAAGAAGACATCGTGCACCTGATGCATAAGCGTCAACGCGTGTTCGCGCGAGCGCTGCCATGACGGCGGGGTCACCAAATCGTGAGCGGTCATCGACTGCGCCAGCTGTTGCAGCGAGTACACCAGCGATGCCGAGTCCGACAAAGACAAGAATCGCAAGCGAGAGCAGTAGTTCAGCGACCGTCATGCCGCGATGTGTGCGTGATGCGTGCATCATGGCGTACCCGCTTCCGCCATAGGCTCAAGACGTTCGAGGGCGGCCATGGTTGTCCCGAAGCGATCCGCAACGGTGGCGCGGATCCGAAGCACTCGGACGCGTGTTTGCGCTGAACCGAGTGTCAGCGTTTCCTCGTTGGTTGCGAAGCTTGTGTTCGTGCCCTCGGGCAGATTCGTGTCTTGCTTATCGAGAGCGTCGCCGTTGCGAAGGAGTTCGGCGCGCGTGCTGTCGGATGCGGCCATGAATCGCGCGAGCGCATCTTCGGATCGCATCGTCGCAGCCAGTCGGATGGACGCTTCATTGCGTACTTCGTGCGAGGTCGCGAAGAGATTGAGAATTGCGACACCCGCGAGCCCAAGCACAAACATCGCCGCGAGCGTCTCGATGAGCGAGATGGCTCGGCGTTGCCGTGGTATGGATTGCGCAGCGCGAACACGCATGCAGATTTCCTCAGAGCGCTCTGACGAAGAGACGCTGTAATGAATTCATCGGATACGAAGCAGGCCGGTTGGCTCGAAGGTCGGGCATTCGCCCCGAATGTGCCGATTCCGAGTTCCATCTGTATCGCTTGCGCCGATTTCACGAGGATTGACCGAGTTGCGAATGGCGCGCAAATGGGCGACTATTCGGCGCTTATGTCGCGGATTCTCTTCCGCTCGATCTCGCTCGATCTCCTTCGCGTCTTCACGCTTACTACGGCAGTCCTTGTCGCAGTCATCGCATTCGGCGCCGCGATTCGCCCGATCATTCAGAATCTCATCGGCCCAAATGAACTCATGGAGTACATCGCGATGGCATCGATTCCGATGCTGCAGTTTGCGATTCCGTTTGCGGCAGCATTCGCGGGAACGATTGTGTATCAGCGGCTCGCCGTCGACAACGAAGTGCTCGCGATGAGCACATGCGGCATGAGTTACCGCAAAGTGCTTTTTCCTGCGTTCATGCTCGGGCTCGTGCTCTTTTGCGCGATGGCATTTCTGCTTGACGCAGGAGTTCCACACTTTTGGACGCGCATGCGACAGTTGCTCATGAACGATGTCACCAAGCTTTTCGTCGCGAGCGTCGAGAAGGGTGAGTCGCTCAAGATCGGCGACACGCAGTTGTATGCGGATGAAGTGCGCGTCGTCGAAGGACCGCATGCCAACGGCGCGGAGACAGAACTTCTGCTCGCAGGCGTTGCTGCTGTGGAGATCGGTCCTGATGGTCTGCCCGCGACGGAGTTCACCGCGAAGTATGCGACGGTTGATGTGCATCGACGCGATGGATCAAGCTATCTCAAGCTCGCGCTTGTCGATGCGATGGGTTTTCGATCGGGCGACAAGGCGTTGATCTACATGCCTTCGGTGGTGCCCGAGGCGGTTGACCTTGGTCGTGGACTCACGAAGAGTCCTCGAGGGATGCGCGCGGCAGAGTTGTGGAATCTCTGGAATAACCTCGAGCAATACATGCCGATTCAAGAGGCACGCGCGCGATTCGAACAAGCGTTTGCGACATGCGCTGCGTGGCATGCAGTGGAAACCGCGGCGCGTGAGGGCACGGTGCGCCTGGTCGATGTCACGTCAACGCGTTCGTACGAGATCAAGAACGCGACGGCAGTGGCGGGCGGATTCGCGCCGCTCGACACGTCGAAATTCATTGAACTCACGGAGTTTGATCGCGGCAAAGCGACGCGACGAACGCGCGCGGGCAACGCTGCGCTTGATCTCATCGCAACGAGGCCAGGAGAGCGATCGCTGTTTGAACTCCGCGTCAAAGCGAGTGATGTTGAAGACCTGCGCGGCATCGGTGCGGGTGGTCGTTGGCCAGGCCGCGTGTTGAATCTTGCGCTCGATGGAAGTGCGGTCAATCCGTTGCTCGCAGGGTCGTCGCTCGATCGCATCGCCGAAGGCACCGTGTTCGGCGCACAAGAGCACCCTGACTCCGTGAAGCCGTTCCTCCGTGGACTCACGCAGCACAGCACTGAACTACAACGCGAGATGGAGAAGACGCGCTCCGACATCATGGCGCGATTCTTTCAACGATTGAATCAAGCGTTCTCTGCGCCGCTCGCGCTCGTGCTCGGCGCGGTACTCGCAGTCCGCATGCGGGGCGCATTACCGTTGCACATTTACATGTTCGCGTTCATCCCCGCGATCGCGTGCATGCTGTTCATTTCTGGCGGCGAGCAACTCGTGCGCGCAGGTGCGACTGCGCTCGGAGGAACTGTTTCTTCAACAGGCAACCTGATCCTCGCAGGGCTCATCGCATACAACTGGAGGCTCCTCGCGCGCCATTGACGCGAGGCAATCGCCATGACACTTCTAGACCGTTGGGTAGCACTTCGATTCCTCGCGAACTTCGCGCTGCTGTTTCTCATTATGTATTTGTTCGCGGCGTCGATTGATGTCATTCTCGAACTTGAGCGGTACGTCGATGCGGCGCGTGTTGCGGTGGAGAGTGGACGCTTTAGTTCCATGTTGCTGGCGTTGCCGCTGGCGATCATCGACTTCAACGCACCGCGCATTTTTCAGTTCTACGCATATATGGTGGGTCTCATCTCCGTCGCTGCAGCGGGCTTTACGCTGGCGCAGTTCGTGCGGAACCGAGAGCTGGTTGCGATTATGTCCGCTGGCGTCTCGCTCCATCGCGTCGCACTTGCGATTCTCACCGCCGCAGTTGGGCTCAACATCATTCAGTTCGTGAATCAGGAGGTCATGCTGCCGCGACTTGCTCCACGGCTCGTTCGCGAACACGACGCCATTTTCTCCGATGGTGTCGCACGCTTCGCAGTACCACTCATTGAGGATGAAGCGCACTCACTGGTGCTTGCAGGAAGTTTCGAGCCGCAAAGTGAGACCGCACGCAATCTCTTGGTGATTGAGCGCGATGAAGAAGGCCGCGCAAAGCGTCGAGTTGTTGCGCCTGAGGCTACGTGGAACGACGAGCGCAAGGGCTGGGATCTACTGGGCGGGACAGCGAGCGGTCGCGAGATCCCCGATGTGCATGCGACGCGTGAAACACGCATCGACAAGAGTGAACCGTGTGACTTCGTCGCAACCGATGTTTCGCCGCGCGAGATCATGTCGCGACACTTCCGGAGTTACGCGCAGTTGCTGTCCATTCAACAGATCACGCAACTGGCTGCAGAGGGCGGGATGGAGCCAAGCGTCGCATCGAGGCTCACCGGCATGCGTTTCGCTGGCGCGTCCGTCAACCTGCTCATGCTTGCGATTTGCTTGCCGTTCTTTCTCTTGCGCGTGCCTCAGGCATTGCTGCAATCGAGTGTGATCTGCGCGGGAACTGCAGTGCCCGCGATGCTCACGAGTTTCTTCTTCATGATGGTTCCACTGCCAGGGATTCCGCCCATGCTCGGCGTGTTCCTCCCGGTTGCGGTGCTGTTGCCGTTCGCGGCAGCACGGCTCGGCGCGCTGCGCACCTGAGTTACGGTGTTGGCGCGTCGAAGCGTCGATCAAAGATCGTCACACCATCGAGCGAGGAAAGTGTTCGCGCGAGCCCATCCATCGCGAGGCGTTCGCGGCTATGTCGAAGCACGCGTTCAGTATCTGCGCGCGCCGTCTCGAAAGTCACACCGCTCGCGGGAGTTTCTGACACAAACAGGAAGATCGCGTAACGCGCATGATCGAGGATCGGCAGCGTGAGCTCGCCGGGACTTTGCAGTGCAAACACCGCGCGGCGAACGCTCGAGGGCCAACTCGGATCGAGTGCTGCCATGGGCGGAAGAATTCCGCCGCGAGGTCCGCTCGCATCGATGGAGAGTTCAGCAGCGACATCGCCAAAGGCGCGCCCACCATTGACGAGCGCGAGAAATCGTTCCGCAGTCGGAAGATCCGCAACCACCGCCACGCGCGCGATGCGCTTTGGTCCGTGCAGCGTGTCAAATGTCGCGCGCAGACCTTCGTCATCCATCACGATGTCTTGTTGCACGAGGAGCCGCAGAGCTGCATTTCGTGCAAGAAGCGCGGCGAATCGCGTCGCACCGAGTCCGCGCGTCGCGCGCAGTGATCGAAGAAGTTCGTCTGCTTCGCGCGGGTCGTTCGAAAGCGTTTCAAGCAGCAGCGTCCGCTCCGCATCGCAAAGTGCAGCCGTCACTTCAACGTGTCTTCGCGCGCATTCATCACTTAAGCGTTCATCGAGCACTGCATCACGCAGCGCTTGCGTTCCGCCCGCTTCAATCAACGGTGTCTCCACGGTTGCGAAGGTGATTGACTGACCATCAACAAGCGCAACGAGTGCATCAGAATTTCGCACAACGGGCGCGGGCGCAGCGACGGGGCGCGCGATCGGATGCTGTGTCGTCGAAACTTGCGCGCACGCTCCGAGCAAGCACAAGGGGAAGAGAACCGTTCGTGAGAGTTGCAGTTGCGCGCGCATGAAGTGGGTTGAATCGTAGCTTGCGCTTCGATCGTGGGGTACGCTACACGCGTGTCCGATCCTCATTCCTGTATCTGTCCATACTGTGGCGATCTTCAACCAATCGCACCGCGCTGCCGCCATTGCAGCGGCTTGTTCGATCCACTCTCCATTCAAGCATCGTTGAACGAGATGGGACCGTGGAGCGTGCATCGCACTGATGTTCCGACTGTCGTCGGATGCTCGTATGAAACGCTGCTGCGCATGGTGCAAGCAGGCGAGGTCACTCGCGACACAATCTTGCGTGGACCTTCGACAAAGCAACTCTGGCAAGTTGCGCGTCGCGTGCCTGGCATTGCACATCTTGTGGGAAGTTGTCATCAATGTCGCGCGAAGGTGGAGCGACGCGTGGGCGCGCAGCCTGCACCGCAGTGTCGCGAATGCGGCGCGAACTTCGGCGCGTATCTCGATCGAAATTGGTACGGGCTTCCTGATATCAATCCACTACCGGATGATCCTGCCGTTGATCCGTCGGAACATCGCCAGTCGCGCGGGATGACTCTGGCGCGGAGTACTTCGTTGTCGAGTTTCGTGACGGACGATGAACTTCTCGTGCCCGAGATCTACACCGATGCGCCGCGGAGCGCACGCGATGCTGCAGCGAGAGCAACGCCAGCGACGGCACAGCCGAGCGCATTTGCGCGCACAGCATCGTCAGAGGACGGCGAGGCAGCATCCGAACTCATGAGTGTCGCGGAGCGCACGCTGATCGATCGCACGCGCCGGCTTGAAAGCACGAATCGCATCTTGCTCACGACCACGGTGATTTGCTTCGTCCTCGCGTTCGCGCTCGCCGTGTGGTTCGTCGTCTCGTTACGCGACATGGGAAGCCCACCGACGACGAGTGTGAAATCCACGAGCGTTACTGGGGTGTAAGCAGCGACGGAGGATCCTTCGCGCTCGAAGGTGTAAACCCTTCAATCGGCGGCTGATTCGGGGGTGCTTCAAGCACGAACACGATCACGCCATCCGCGCAGCGCATCACCGGCAGCAGCGTTTGCACGAACTTCCGAAGTGAGTCGACATCGAGTTCGGGCGCGAGCCAGCCACTGTTGCGCCACACTTCGAGCATCGTCGGTTGCACGATGAGATGGGTGTAGCCACGTGCAGTGAGCGCGTCGCGCCAGACTTCAGGATGTCCCTTGTGCTCGCTTGCAATTTCTTCCATCGCGCCACGATCCCACACGGTGGTTGAATCGAATGCTCGACGATAGTGGAACGGCGTTGCAAGGCCGAGTGCGAGAATCTGCGCGTTTTTCGGCAGTATTTCATCGACGAGGATCGTGGACGGGAGCATCGCAAAGATTGTTGCTTGCTCTTCTTTCGTCGTCGCTTGCGCGAGGAGGTCGCGCACACTGTCGCCGTGGGCTTGCGCGAGCGAGTCGACGAACGCAGCGGGCGCATGCACGCCGTTCCGCGCGGGCTCGCGCAGAAAGACTGCCGCGGGAAGCACCGCGAGCGCTACGCAAAAACACGCCGTCGCAGTTTTCAAGTGATAACGCAGCAAGAACGGCGCCAGCGCGAGTGTTGCGGCAATCGCAAGTGGCATGGCAGCGGGGAGCATGAATCGGCTCTTCAAGTGCGTGCAACTCATCCACGCCGCAGATTGAATGAGCAGAATGAGCAACGCGCCCCAACGAGCAGATCGCGCGATCGATTTTTCTCGATACAGCAGCGATGTCGACATCAACGCGAGAGAACACACGATGCCGAGGATCGGCAGTACGCCCCATTGCGGGAACCACGGTTCATTCGCGCGTGGCCGCTCGCCGAATCCGTGAGAGAGGAATTCTTGCCAGTACGCGGTGATGCGTTCCACGAAGGAACCGGTGCTCATGTGTGCTGCGGTGAATGTGTCGGCTTGCGATTGCGTCCATGCACCGAGTCCGAACATTCCCGTTGCGAATGGAAACACAGGATTTGAAGTGTCGGAATAGTTTTTGAGAAACCAAGGAAGCAAGACGAAAACTCCAACACCACACGCGAGGGGAAGTTCAATCGTCGCGCGAAATCCATAGCGCAGCAGCACGAGTGCAGCGAGCGGGAGTGCAGTGAAAAACAGCGCGGTGGGCTTCGCACCACATGCGATCGCCGCTATGAGCGCGATGGCAAAGATGATGGGATCAAGCACGCGGCGCGGTGAAGGATCGGCGTGGTTGTAGCGCGCGAGGATGAACCAACCCGCGCCGAGCATGAGCAATGGAATGCTGTCGTTGTACGCGAGCGTCCCCACCACGAGTAGCCACGGCAGCGTGAGCAGCAGCATCGGCGCGAGGAATGCAAGCGCGCGCAACTGTTGAGGAAGCAACGCACGCGCGAGCCGCCAACTCACGAAGACCGTAGTAAGTGCGAAGAATGCCGAGAGAAACTGGCACGCGTACGCGCCATCCCACGGATTACCTCGCACAGTCATCACATGGAGGAAGGCGTGCTCGACGTATCCAGGAAGGTGTGAGTACACGTTTCCATCAACGATGCTCGAGTGACCAGCGAGCATCCATTGCTTCGGAAATTCAAGGTGGTAACTCAGCGCGTCATAGCCGCCGAACTCGCTCGACCACAACCAAAGCGGCGTACTCGACGCAGCGATCGCTCCGAGCGCGAGCACAACGCCAAGGACTGCAGCGATCGCGATAAGTTGTTCGCGTGAATGCTCTTCAATGCTCGCTGCGACGCCAGTGTCAACACCATCGCGCACGGCATTTCGAAGCGCGCGAATCCAGAGCGCTGCGCCTGCAATCAGCACACATGTCGCGAGCAATCCATTTCCAATGGCAAGCACGCCGAGCGTGCCCATCCATGTGTCGAGCAGAAGCAGCACGCAGATTCCAAGTGGTAACTCAAGCGCGATGCGATCAAGCAGAGTCTCTGGGTCGAACGGATCAGAACTTCCAGGCGCTTTCGCAATCATGATCCACTTCGACAAGGCACTTCGGAGAACAGAGCCATATCCGCCAGCGGCCAGGATCCACAGGAACGCAATGGACGCGTTGATGCCGATGACCGCGAAGAGTCCACGCGTGTGGGATTCCCCGCCGGCAAAGTTTGGGCCACTGAGCACGATGAGCGTGGCGACAAAGAGGGTGACGAAAATCGCGAGGCTGAGGAGGCTCTTGCGCATAAGAAGAGTCAAAGGGGTGGGGGAGATGTCTCAGCGCAAGGTACCGCTCGCAGAAAACCGCGGCTTGGCACTTCACTTGCATAGGAATGGCTCCCATGGACAGGAGGTCCTATCAATGAGCGGATTGCTCTCACTTCGTACTGCGAATCTTGCCTTCCTCACTCTCTTTGCGCTTCTCGTAGGCGCAGTTTCTGCACGTATGGCCGTCGCCGGCGAACTGCAGGAGTACTGCCGACTGAGAGGTCTCGAAGCAAACCAGTTTTCCGGCATCGGGCTCATCACCGGTCTTGAGGACACGGGTGACTCGATGAAGGATGCCTCGGGCACCGCACAAAGTCTCGCGGGACTGTTGGCGAAGGAGCTGAACATTCGCTCCGACCCCAAGAGCCTTTCGAAGGTCAAGTCGGTTGCGCTCGTCACGGTCACCGTGGACATCCCTACAACAGGTGCTCGCAGCGGTGATCGATTCGACGTGCGCATCAGCGCGGTGGGGACGGCAACCAGCCTCTCACGCGGACTCCTTCACGCGAGTCCACTGAAACTTCCCATTGAGCCGCCTGCAGGAATCGCATGGCTTCCGTACGCAGTCGCGAGCGGACAGATTGAAGTTGATCCAGCCAACCCTCGCGTCGGTGTTGTTCGCGGCGGTGCGCAAATGGTGCGCGATGTTCTGCAGAATCCCATCGAAGGCGACGCAGTCACGTTGCTCATTGGCACGCAGTACGCGGGATACGCGACGGCTGCGAGTCTTTCGGATCTCATCAACGATGAACTCTCGCTCTCTGGTTACTCCGATTGCGCGCGCGTCATCGATCAAGGCGCGATTCATGTGCGAATCCCGCAGAGCGCGACTGTTGACGCGAACGCATTCATCGCACGACTCATGACCTTCACCGTTCCTGGGGATCTTGTTCGAACACCTGCGCGGGTCGTGATCGATCGCGCGAACGAAGTGATTACCGTCGACGATCGAGTGGAGTTTCGTCCTGCGGCAGTGACCGCGGGAACCTTGCGCATCACCACGATTAGCCCAGAACCGCAGCCTTCCGTGGATGAACCCATCGCGGACACCATCGCATGGGCGGGCATCGCGACAAGCGAAGCCGGACGCAACAGCATGAAGCTTCGTTCACTGCTTGACGCGCTCATCGAACTTGATGTGCCGTTCACCACGCAGGTTGCGATCCTTCGCAGTCTGAAGACGCAGGGCGCGATGAAGGCGGAGATCATCGAGCAATGACCGGCAGTACTCCACTCCAATCTATGGGCGCTCAGCCACGACACCTTGCGATGACTGCGCCCACCGCGCGTCTGGCAAAGGATGCGCGTGAGGGGAAGCCTGAAGCGCTCGCGTTTGAAGCGGCAGTGCGCTTGGTTTCCGATGCGTTCATCAAGCCGATCCTTGAGCAAATGCGATCGAGTTCCACGCTCAACAAGCCCTTCGCTGCAAGTAACGCGGAGAAGACATTCCGCCCAATGCTCGACGGTGAGTTTTCCGATCGCATCGCGCGCAGTGGAAACTTCGACCTTGTGGGCGCAGTTCAGAAATCGCTGCTTTCCAAGGCATTTAATCGTCAGATGAGCGCCCCGCCACAGCCGAGCACAGAGGTGAAGGGATGAGTACTTCTCTCGTTTCAAAGCGTGTTCCAGAAGTGCTCGCGCAACAACTCGGCGATGTGCTCGCTCGCCAATTCGAACTCTATGGCGAGGTGCAACAGCAACTCGCGCAACGCAAAGACGCGCTGCGTCAAGCAGATCTTGAGCGCTACGGCAGTCTTGCGAATGCAGAGCAGCGCGTGCTCGCGGAAGTCTTCGAACTCGATACGCGTCGAACTGCGCTGAGTGTGGAACTCACGGCGTTGCTCGGGCTCGCAAAGGGCGCAAGCATTCTCGAGATCGCAGCGCGCCTTGAAGAATCGTCGCGCGGGCGACTCGAAGGACTTCGCGCGCTGCTCAAGCAGCGCATCGAAGAGACGCGACACGAAGGCTCAGTGCTGCGCGCTGCAGCGGAGCGACTCGCACAGCACATGGCTGGCATCATCCAGACAGTTCGTTCAGCGCTCGCGCAAACAGGCGTCTACGGGCGGCATGGCCGCGTTGCGCTCGGTGCGACGGTTGCCTCCACCATCGATCTTCGCAGTTGAATTTGGCCGCGAGGGCGGCAAGGAACGCATCATGAGTATCAATGGCGCTCTCAACATCGGTCACTCCGCGATTCAAGTGAGTCAGGCGGCGCTGCAGATCGCAGGTAACAACCTCGCGAATGCATCGACACCTGGATACCACCGGCAAATCGCGCGCATTTCGCCAGCGCGACCTGAGTACATCGGACGCGCGGGCTTTGTCGGTACGGGTGTCAGCGTCACGTCCATTTCTCGCGCGGTCGACAGCGCGTTGCAGGCTCGTCTGCGCTCTGCGATCAGCCAAGAAAACTCTGCAGCAATCGATCAGCGTTTCCTCAACTCGATCGAGACCATTCGCAACGAACTCACCGATCAAGATCTCTCGAGCCGCCTCGGCGCGTTCTTCAACAGTTTCAGCGAACTCTCCAACAACCCCAACGACGAAGCGGTGCGCACCGTCGTCATTCAACAGGCATCGGGGCTCGCGACCTCCATTCGTCAATTGCGTAATGAGCACGTCGTGGTGCGCGAAGAAATTGATCGCGCACTCGATGCGACGGTGGATCAGGCGAACGGATTGCTCGATCAGATCGCGGGACTAAACGCGCAGATCGTGAACATCGAACAGGGCTCGGGGAGCAGCGCGAACTCGTTGCGCGATCGACGCGATCAACTCGTCGACGAACTCTCGGAGTTCATTGACTGCCATCAAGTCGAACAAGCCAACGGCTCCGTCGACATCTTGGTTGGTTCCATTCCCATCGTGCTCGCAGGTGGATCGCGCGGCCTCGAACTTCGCGCGGATGCGAGTGGCGGAACGCTAGATTTGTCGCTGCGCGTGCGCGCGGACGGAACGTTTCTCGCTCCAGAAGAAGGTCAACTCGGCGCACTTTTCCGTCAACGCACAGAGACGGTTGCGCCAGCGATTGCGGAACTCGACAACCTCGCGGGTCAGCTCGCGTATCAAGTGAACCGCGTGCATTCGCAAGGACAGGGCCGCATCGGTTGGACGAGCGTGGTCGGTATGCAATCGGTCGCGGATCCCAACGCCAACCTTGGCGCGGATGCGGCGGAGATTCCCTTTGCGATCAAGAACGGTTCCTTCGAACTGAGTGTGCGTGACAATCAGTCTGGTCTGCGTACGACGGTACTCATCGCGGTCGATCCGCAGACGATGACACTCACCGAACTCGCAGCCGCGATCAACGCTGCGGTACCCGCGGGAACAGCAAGCGCGACAGTCACCACCGATGGTCGCCTCCAGATGGACGCGGGCAGCGGATACACGATGCACTTCTCGAACGATTCCTCAGGCGCACTCGCGTCGCTTGGCATCAACGCGCTCTTCGGTGGATCCGATGCTGCGTCGATTGAAGTGAACGAAGCGATACTCGGTAATCCACAGTTGCTCGCCGCTGGTTCCAACCATATCGATGGATCCAACGGCACCGCGCTCGCAATTGCAGCGTTGCAAGATGTGTCGATCGCTGAACTCGGTAGCCGCACGCTGCGCGGCTACTGGCAGTCAGCCACCACCGCACTCGCGGTGCGTACCGATGCATCGAACACGAAAGCCGAAACAGCGCGCGTTGTGCGTGAAGGACTCGATGGTCAAGCGCAAGCACTCAGCGGCGTGTCGATCGACGAAGAATCCATCAACCTGCTCATGTTCCAGCGTCAGTACCAAGCCGCCGCGAAGTACATCTCGATCATCGACGAGACATTGAAGACGCTGTTGGCGATCTAACCTCGCACGCGCAACACCGAGCCGCACCAAAGCGAGCGAAACCGCGCGACAACAACACAGTTTGCGAACTTGAGGCAACGCGCGGTCAGTCGCGAGCGCTACAAATTGCCGCGGCGTTCTTGCTCAACCTCGAGGCTCTCGAAGAGTGCTTTGAAGTTGCCCTTGCCGAAACTCTGTGAGCCACGGCGGCAAATGATCTCGAAGAACAATGTGGGGCGGTCTTGCAGCGGCTTCGTGAAGAGTTGCAGAAGGTAACCCTCGTCGTCCGCATCCACAAGAATGCCGAGATCTCTCACGCGCTGATGATCTTCCTTCACGATCGCGTGACCGTGCTGCGAGAGCATCGCATCGACGCGCTTCCAAACAGCTTCGTAGTACGAATCAGGAATCGAGAGGAAGTCAACGCTTCGGCGACGAAGTTCCGTGATCGATGCAAGTTCATCGTC
Organism: Planctomycetota bacterium; assembly: GCA_003671055.1. GTDB lineage: Bacteria > Planctomycetota > Phycisphaerae > Phycisphaerales > SM1A02 > F1-140-MAGs142. Next base: position 29,454 of record QWPV01000018.1, on the reverse strand, counting down.
CGTGCGCAGCGCAAGGTGCTGCACGCCCGCGGTGTTGTTGTGCCAGTCGAGATACTCCTGAATCTGGCTCTTCTTCTTACCAGCCGCAGGCTCATTGATCGGCATCTTGATGAGGTGATTGCCGCTTGCCATGACCTTCGACATCAGCGCGGAATACTCAGTGCCGATGTCTTTGTCATCGAAGTGCTTGAACATCGCGAAGCCGAGGACTTCTTCGTACCACTTCACCCAGTGGTCCATCTTGCCCAATTCAACATTACCCACTGCGTGATCGACAAACTTCAATCCACATGGATGCTTGCGATTGAACTCATTGAGCGCGAAGCCTTCGACATGCCTGAAGCCCGGCATGAAGAGTCCGCCTTGCTTCAGTGCAGGCAATGCGTAGGCACCAGTGCGAGAGACGAAGGTGTGAATCGCGCGGCCGTAGGTTTGAATGCCCGCCATCGTGACCGAGCCTGTCGCATCGGAGTACACGCGCGGTTCATACGCACTCGCGCCGCCATTCTTGATCGCTTGCTTCCACGCTTTTTCCGCGTCAAACACCGTCATCGCGAGGTCTTTCACGCCGTCGCCGTACAAGTTCGCTTCGCGGCCAGCTTGTCCGTCAGCGGTGAGCGACGATTCGATGAGCAGTCGGATGTTGCCTTGCGTGAGCAAATACGTTGCGCTCTCGCGGCTACCAGTTGTGAGGTCAGAAATCTGCGCGACTTCGAAACCAAATGCGCTCGCGTAGTAGTACGCAGCTTGCTTTGCGTTCCCGACATAGAAGCGCACGTGATCGACATCGATCAGTTGCAGCGGGTCGGTGGAAGTGTGGAGCGAAGGGGCAGGGCTGAGCGAGGTCATGCCCGCATTCTAGTATGTCAACACGCTTTGCAGCGTGGTCGGCGTCGCATCATTTTTGGCGCGATCTGCAAGGAATTGCCGTCCGCCGAGGGCAGCAAGTTCAATGAGCACAGTCGCACCTACCACTTCGCCGCCGAGTTGGCGAATGAGTTCGATGCACGCACGCATCGTGCCGCCTGTGGCGAGGAGATCGTCAGCGATAAGCACGCGACTGCCAGGTTTTACCGCGTCTTCGTGAATCTCGAGGCAGTCCGTTCCGTACTCAAGCGCGTATTCGATAGAGCGCGTGCGATAGGGAAGCTTGCCGCGTTTGCGCGCGGGCACGAATCCCGCAGAGAGACTCGTCGCGATCGCCGTGCCGAAAATGAATCCACGACTCTCGGGGCCAACCACAACATCAATGCGCGCCGCGCGAAACGGATTCGCCATGATTTCCACAGCAAGCGCGAGCCCTGCAGGATCCGCCAGCAACGGCGTGACATCTTTGAAGAGGATGCCGGGCTTGGGAAAGTTCGGGACATCGCGGATGAGCGAAGCGAGTTGATCGCGCATAGGTAACGCGCAGAGTACGCTGCTTTACAGCATGACGCAGACCCCGCCGACGCACGAGTTGAAACCGCACCGCGCGCAATTGCTCTTGACGATCGCGTGCGTTGGATTCGTGCTGTGTGCGCCGATCGGGATCTTCGCATGGCCCATGGCGAACGCGGATCTCGCTGCAATGGACGCCGATTTCATGGACCCCTCAGGCAGACAGTCGACGAAGTGGGCGAAGTGGATTGGCATGGCAAACGTCGCGCAAGTTGTGCTCATGATCGTCGCTGTGCCACTCACCTGCATGTATTTCATGAGCCTGCTCGAAGAGTTCGGGAACCTGTAGCCGCGGCAGAAGAGCGAGAAATCCGCTAAGATTTCTTATAGTTGTCGGCGATGTACGTCGGCGCGATGGAACGGATGGAAGAAACCCCTCAGGAACAGGAACCACTCGCATGACACAATTCGGCGCACATTCCGGCATGGCAGCTCATCGTGGAACGATGATTCTTATCTTCGGCATCATCGGCATCGTGTGCTGCTTGCCGTTCGGCATCGCTGCATGGATCATGGGGAAGGGCGACCTTGCCAAGATGGATGCAGGGCAGATGGATCCTGCAGGACGAAGCAATACGAACGTCGGACGCATTCTTGGAATGATCAACGTTGCGCTCACCGTCGTTGGTTGCATTGGCGGACTCTTGTTCGGCGGACTTGGGTTACTCGCGGGTATTGCAGGCGCCGCAGCGAACTGAACGACTTTCGATCGAACGCGCGAAACGCCGGCGATTCGTTCGTCGGCGTTTTGCCTTTTCTCTTTCACGCGTCCTCGTCGTATGATTGCTGCGCAATGACTGAGCGAACGAGTTCCAAGCAGGCGATTGAAGTAGTCGAGCCCATCGGCAAGCGCGTTCTCATTCGCAAGGACGAGGACAAGAAAATCACACGAGTCGGCATTCATCTTCCCGACAAGATTGAGATTCCGACCATCACTGGTCGCATCGTTGCGGTGAGCGCGGAGATTGAGCGCGACGAGAATTATCCAATTCGGCAGTACGACCGCGTGCTTTTCAATCCTAAGCACAGTGTGCCGGTGGATTTCGAAGGCGACAATCGGCTCTTCGTGATTCCCATCGAGGATGTCGTGGCGGTCTTCCGTCGCGAGACGAAGTGATGGCTGGCGCAACGTCGTCGCTGCGAAAAATCCATGCGCTTCAAGCACCGCTCTCTGCGCGCGTGGAGATTCCAGGATCCAAGAGTTTGACGAATCGACATCTCGTGCTCGCAGCACTTGCGTCAGGCACGAGCGAATTGCGCGGCGTGCTTGCGTCGGATGATTGCGATCGACTTCGTGTTGCGCTGACTGCGATGGGCGCGAGGTTTGAAGAGCTTGACGGCGACTGGAGCGGCTGGAGCATCATGGGTGTGCATGGAAAACCGCACAGCGCTGCGTGCATCAATCTCGGTGACGGCGGAACCCCGACGCGATTCATGCTCGCAGTTGCAGCGCTCTGCGGTGAAGAGACAACCGTCGATGGCAGCACACGCATGCATGAACGACCTGTAGGCGAGGGAGTGGAAATGCTCATCGCGCTCGGCGCATCCGCTCGATTCCCTCGATTGCAAGGCGCGCTACCGATTGCGATCCGCGGCCCGCTTACACAAGCTCGCATCGAGGTTGGGCAGACTGCATCAAGTCAATTCATCTCTGCGCTCTTGCTCATTGCGCCGTGCATGCCGGAGGGGCTCGAGGTCTGCTTCCGTCAACCTCCAACCAGCGCGTCGTATCTGGAACTTTCGATCGACGCTCTGCGCGCGATCGGTGTGTGCGTCGATGTGCGGCGACAAGAGGATCATTCGCTCGCAAGCATTTCCATCGCCGCGCAACCGATCCACACGCATGCGCTGCAGATCGAACCAGACGCATCGAGCGCGGTGTACTTCGCGGCGCTCGCTGCGCTTGTCGGTGGCTCGGTGGACATCGCAGGACTTCACCTTGAGATCGCGCAGCCGGATCTCTTCTTCTTCGAGGATCTGCAACAGCGTGGCGCATCGATCTCGAACATCGACGGCGCTGTGCGCGTCACCGCGGGAACCTTGCGCGCGCGGGACACGGACTACGAACGCGCGCCAGATGCTGCAGTCATGGCGATGGTGCTCGCTGCGTGCGCCGATGCGCCCAGCACCTTCACAGGACTCCGAACGCTGCGCGTGAAAGAGTCCGATCGCATCGCGTCCGTCGCTGAAGGACTTCGCGCGCTCGGCGGCGTTGTCGATACTGGCAACGATTGGGTGCGCGTCCATCCGCTTCCCGCACAACTGAAACCCGCGACGATTCAAACGCACAGCGATCACCGCATCGCGATGGCGTTTGCTGTGCTTGGTTGCGCGAGAAGCGGGGTGTCTATTGCGAATCCAGATGTGGTTTCAAAGAGTTGGCCGGGTTTCTGGGACGCGCTCGAAGCGGTGTCGACTCTGCGGTAGGCTTCATGGTCTGACGATGAACCGTTCTCGATGATGCTCATATGTTTCGACGAAGCCAGCCATTTTGGTTCTTTGCAAAGCGCATGCTTCGTCGCAGGCGTCTCGTCACAGGAACGATCATTTTTTCAATTCTGTCCGCGGGTGGACTCGCGGCCGGGCTCATGGCGATCGGGCCTGTGCTTGAACTTATGCTCGGCATCCGGAGTGAGAATTTGCAATCGCTCGCGCGCGGTTGGCTCACGGCCCAAGAGTGGACGCGCAGCATTATCTCTGATCCCGCTGCTGCGACCGCCTGGATTCCGTCGGATCGCTTGCAAGGTGTGGCATTGCTCATGGGTGGGCTCTGCATCCTTAGCATCTTTGGCGGCATCGCAAATTATCTGCATCAATCCTGCTCGCTCACGCTTAGTGCGGTGACGGTCGCAGAGATTCGTCTCATTGCGTTTCAACATGCAATCAGGCTTCCGCTCGGACCGATGCTGCGCCGCGGTCCCGCAGAAATCGTCTCGCGTATCAGCCGTGACACCGCTGAAATCGAGCGTGGATTTACCGCGCTCACAAGCAAAGTGCTCGCGCAATTGACGAAAGGCATCGCTGCATTCGCCGTCGCGGTGTACTTTGATTGGCGACTCACGATTGCTGCGATTGTTGTCGCCCCGATTCTCGTGGCGGTCCTGCGCAGGGTCGGCAAGCGCATTCGACGGTCGACATCGCAGGCGCTCAAGCAGCAAGAAGACATCCTCCGTGTCTCGCACGAATCGCTCTCAGGATTGCGGGGCATCAAAACTGCAACTGCCGAGGCCACCGCGTTCCGACGATTCGCTCGCGCGAGTCGCGCATTGTTGAACGCAGAATTGACCGCACGATCTGCTCGCGCATTGAGCGGTCCGTTGGTGGAAGTGCTCGCGATCTTTGTCATCGTCGGACTCGTGCTCATCGCAGCGAATGAAATCATCAATGGGCGCATGAGTATTGAGCGGTTCATCCTTTCACTCGCAGCGCTCGGCGTCGCTGGAGGGAATCTACGTCCACTCACCGGACTCCTCAACGACATCCAAAGTTCCTCGGCGCCTGCGGAGCGACTCCAAGAGATCTTTGCAATTCCAGTCGAAGGACGACGCGAGCAGGATCTTCCTGCGCTGCCAAGGCACTCGAAGTCGATTCAGTTCGAAGGCATACGATTTCGTTACGAGGGTGCAGAACGCGACGCGCTGCGTGACATCAACCTCACCGTCAAGCACGGCGAGTTCGTCGCACTCGTGGGACCGAATGGTTGCGGCAAGACCACGCTTGCATCGTTGCTCTGCCGACTCTTCGATCCCACCGACGGTTCCGTGCTCCTCGATCGCACCGACATTCGCGCAGGAAATCTGCAAAGTCTTCGCCGTCAAGTCGGTGTGGTCGCACAAGAATCCACCTTCATTCGCGGCACAATTCGCGAAAACGTGATGTTCGGCGCAGACGACATCGACGCCGTCGCAGTCGACCGCGCACTTGAACTCTCGCACGCGAAGGCGTTCATCGCGCAGCTCCCCAAGGGAATCGAAAGCGAACTCGGCGAAGGCGGCAGCGGTCTCAGCGGCGGACAGAAACAGCGACTCGCAATCGCACGCGCACTGCTCCGCGATCCCTCAATCCTCGTACTCGACGAAGCCACCAGCCAAATCGACGCCGAAAGCGAAGCCCAAATCGCACAAGCGATCGAAGGGTTCTGCGCCGGTCGCACCGTCATCGCCATCGCGCACAGACTCTCCACAGTCCGCCGCGCCGACCGCATCATCGTGATGGACGAAGGCCGCATTCTCGACATCGGCACGCACAGCGAACTCCTGCAGCGCTGCACGCTTTACGAACGGTTGGCAATGTCGGGCGCAATCCTCTGACCGAACAATCGCACGATCGAACTCATCGAAGGAACGCGAGCGCGACGGCGGCACCGGCGAGGGCTACTGCTGCGAAGAGCAGGATGTCGCGGGTGACCATGGAGCCGATTCCGCTGCGCGTGATTTGCTGCATCGCTTGATCGAGGCGTTTGCCGGATTCTGCGAAGGCTTGCATGGCGGCGAGAAGGGCGGTGGATTGTTCGGCGATGTCTCTGAGTGATCGACCTTGGCGATCGAGCTCGGTGCGCATCATTGCGATGATTTCGGTTTGCGTGCGCGCGGAATGTTCCATGTCGCTCATGCGGGCGTCAGCTTCTTCGAGCCGTGCTGCTGCGGTGCCGAGCGCGCCGCCGACGGTGCGTACGAAGTCTTCGACTTGTTGCCGAACTTGCGGCATAGCTTCGACGCCGGCTGCGATTCGCGCGATGTCTTCAGCAAGTCGGAGTTCGCAGCGGCGATGTTCTTCTTGGAGGTCTTCGAGATTCGCGAGCACCTCCGCGATGCGTGGATCGCGCAAGGAGGGGACCCTGAGCCATTTGCGCCGTTTCGACTCGCGACTCGAGACGCCTGGGGCGTTTGGGTCTGTGTCGGCGTCGGTATCGAGGTCGTTGCTGGCGCGACCGAAGAGTGAGCGGAACCAATCGAGCATTGGGCGTAGCGTACTGCGCTTCATGCGCTTCGTCGATTTGCTGCACAATCCGCGCTTCGTATGTGCATGCTCCTTCGTTCCTTTTCCTTCGCGAGCGCGTGTGCCGTCTTTGGTGTGCTCGCTGCGTGTGATCGTGGAGGTACGGCGGATCCTGAGCGCCCTAGCACGACTGCGATTCGCATCGCCTCCTTCAGTCCAGCCATGTCGGCGACGCTTGTTGATCTCGGATGCGAGTCGAACATTGTCGCACGAAGCCCTTGGTGCACGGATGTTGCGAAGTCCCTGCCAGTGGTGGGTGATTTTCGCGACTTCGATGCCGAGCGCATTTTGCTTGTCTCGCCATCACACATCGTGTTGCAGCCGCCGCTGAGTGGCATCAATCCCGCGCTTGAGTCGTTTGCGAAAGCGCAGGGGATTGCGCTCGTGGCCGTGCAACTTGATCGTATGCGCGATGTGCGACAGTTCGTTTCGAGCGTCGCGCCACTTGCGAGTGATGCGGCTCGAGTACGGGCGCGGCTTGATGCGATTGATGCGATTCCGCTCGTCGATGTGCATGCGCCGCGCGTGGTCGTGCTTGTGAGTGCCGAGCCAATGCTCGCTGCGGGAGGCGCGAACTACCTCACGGATTTGCTTCCCATCGTGCATCTTCGGAATGCGCTCGACGCTGAGGGATGGATTGAATGTTCGCACGAGGCGCTCGCTGCGCGCGATCCTGATCTGTTACTCGGCATCGCGGAACGAGAGGAAAGCGTGGCAGGGTTGCGTCGCGCGCTTGAATCGATTCCGTGTCGCGCAAGTCGGAGCGGTCGCATTGTTGTCGTTGTCTCGCCAGAACTCTTGCGTCCTTCGACGCGATCGATCGACGCAATGCGCGCGTTGCAGAGCGCGATTGACGCAGTGCTGCGCACAACATCGGAGCAGGCTCCATGAAGTGGCGCTTTGCACTGCTTGTTGCCCTCGTACTGCTCCTTGCTCTCGCACGATTGAGCGTTGGTCCTCATTTGGATGGAGCCGGAGCGATGCACTTCGGTGTCGCGATGCCTACTGCAGAAACGCTGCCGTTTCGCGCGAATGCTGTGGCGGGTGCGGCGGTGGTTGGACTGTTGCTCGGACTTGCGGGTCTCGCATTGCAAGCACTGCTGCGGAATCCACTCGCATCGCCGTACACACTCGGCGTTTCAAGCGGCGCATCCTTTGGCGTTGCATGCGTGCTTGCGATTGCCGCGACGACTGGCATCTCAACGCAAGCACTCGGCGGCGAATTTGGAGGCGCGGTGTTTGGTGCGGCGCTCTCCCTCGTGCTCGTGTGGATGCTCGCCAAGCGCGCGACTGGTCGCGACGGCGTTGCCCTCGCGCTTGCTGGAATTGTGCTCGGCGGCGTGATGAGTTCTGGCGCGATGTTGCTTGAACAAATTGTGCCGCGCGGATTGCGCGGTGATTTGCTTGCGTGGATGGCGGGGCGCATTCCGGAATTGCCTGATCCCTCCGCACTCGTCGCATTGTGGATCCTTGGCGTGCTCGCACTCATCGTGTTGTGGAAAGCCGCGCATCTGCTTGACCTCTTGATGCTCGATGACGATGAAGCTGCAGCAGCAGGTGTGCGGCTCGCATCGACACGGGCTGGGCTGTTCATCATCGGAGGATTGCTCGCAGCCGCCGCAGTGTCCTTCGCAGGACCAATCGGATTCGTCGGGCTCGTTGCGCCACACACAGCGCGACTCTTCATTGGTCACCGTCACCGATTGCTCGTTCCATCCACCGCACTCTGCGGCGTGATCGTGGTGTTGAGCGCGGATCTTTTGCGGCAAGGGCTTGATGTTGGCACGGGCCGATTGCCAGTGGGCGTGATCACTGCACTTGCGGGTGGGCCGTTTTTCCTGTGGTTGCTCTCGCGTTCACGCAGGGGAGGTTCGGAATGGAACCTCTGATCACATTCTCCCGTGTTTGCATGCACTTTTCGACACGCAGCGTCATCACGAACGCGCTCGCCGACATCGACGCAAGTTTCGCTCGAGGCAGCACAACCGCGATCGTCGGCGCAAACGCAAGTGGTAAGAGCACGATGTTGCGCATCGCAGCAGGCGTGCTCGCGCCAAGCACAGGACGCGTGGAGTCGAGCGCAGTGCATTCCGCGTTGAAGCGCGCATTTGTTCCGCAACGAGGATCGTGTGCAGCAGATTTCAGTGTGGAAGAACTCGTTTCGCTCGGCACATCGACGCGATGCGCAGAGCAAGCACGAGTTGAATGCGCACTCGATGCAGTGGGCCTCGCGAGTCGAAGAGCGGTGCGCTATCACTCGCTCTCGGGTGGTGAGCAGCAACGCGTCCGCGTCGCACGCGCCATCGCGCAAATCGCATCGCCGAATGGAAGCGTGCTGCTTCTTGATGAGCCTTTCTCAAGCCTCGATCCCGCTGAAGTTGCGAGACTCGTCCGCGCACTTCGCGTGTTCGCGCAAGAAGGTGGAAGCGTGATCCTTTCCCTCCACGACGCCGGACTCGCGCGCGAAGTAGCACACGATGCAATTGCCCTGCGCATGGGTCGCGTCATCGCACACGGCCGCGCGCACGAAGTCCTTTCGCCCGCAATCCTCAGCGAGGTCTACGCACACGAAATGCTCGAAGCGAGCACGACCGCACGTTGGCTTCGTCCGACGCTGTGAGTTTGGTGCGCGCCAAATCTGCGGAAATCTAGCGATCTAGTGAACGCGCGGCGATGAAAGCCACTCCGTCCGAGGGGCGAGGCGAGCCGATTCTGTCGCGCGAGAGTTAGGCGAAGTGTGACAACGGCGGTATCTTGGGCAAGCCTTGGTCTCTCCCGCGATTCTTCTGTTCACCGCATCGATTGCCGTGCTCCTTGGCGCGTGCGATGAAGCGGCGACACCGAGGGTGATGACTGTCGCAGCGGATGTTGCTGTCTCGGCGAGAGCGACGAGTAGCGTTGACGTTGATTTCAATCGCGATGTGCGACCGATTCTTGCGGATCGTTGCTTTCGTTGTCATGGACCCGATGAAGGGAAGGGGCGTCCGGGTGGGCTGCGGTTGGACAACGCGGCGGGTGCACAGGCGTTACTCAAGAGTGGCCGGCATGCAATCGTCCCGCATGATCTTGCGCAGAGTGAAGCTGCGCGCCGGATTGCATCGCTTGATCCTGATGAGATCATGCCGCCGCCTGAATTGAAGCGCCCGCTGACTGCGGATGAGCGCGCTATTTTGTTGCGATGGATTGAGCAAGGTGCGGTCTACCAACCACACTGGGCGTTCGTCGCACCGACGCGCGGCAGTGACGCCGCCGAGTTTGAGGCACGCGTGATTGCAGGTAAATCTGCCGAGGGAAACGCAACCTGGCCGACGGATGCGCTGGACGAGATTGTCCTTGCGCGACTCACATCTGAGCACCTCGCGCCTGCGCCCGCGGCAGAACCTTCCATCTTGTTGCGCCGCGCATCGCTCGCATTGACTGGACTCGCACCGACGACCGAAGAGGTGCGCGCGTTTGAGTTGGAGTGCGCTGTTGATGCGCGCGCGTCCTACGAACGCCGCGTGGATGCGATGCTCGCGTCGCCTCGCGCAGCCGAACACATGGCGGTGGCGTGGCTCGATCTTGCGCGCTTCGCCGACACGTACGGCTACCAAACCGATGGCGATGCATTTACTTGGCCTTGGCGTGATTGGTTATTGCATGCGCTCGATCGCAACATGCCTTACGACGATTTTGCGACTGCGCTCATTGCGGGCGATCTCGTGCCCAACGCCTCCACCGAGAGTCGTGTGGCCAGCGCGTTCAATCGATTGCATCGCATGACTGAAGAGGGTGGTTCGGTGGCGGAAGAGTTTCGCGCCGAAGGAATTGCTGATCGTGTTGCGACATTCGGCACCACATTTCTTGGACTCACGCTCGAGTGTGCGCGCTGTCACGATCACAAGTACGACCCGATTGCCACGCGCGAGTTTTACGGACTCGCGGCGATGTTTGGTTCGATCGATGAGAACGGACTGAAGCCCTATGCGATTCACACTTCGGCGCCGCCGCCGTTCGTGCGTTTGAGTGACGACGCGCAAACGCAGCGCACGATGGAACTGCAAGCGGCGGTCAACAATGCGCGCGTGTCCCTGGAAAACGCGGAGAAAAATAGCGATGCGGAGTTTGCGTCCTGGCGTGACCACGCTGCGCAATCCGATGCGAATTCGCGCGCGCTTCCGCAGTGCGCCGCGCATTATCCCTTCGATTCCTTCGACAGCATCTCCACACCAAATACCGTTGCGGATGGCAAGCCCGCAACGACGGAACGTCATCGTGGGGATCAACTTGGTCTCGTCGCACTCGGCGATGGGGTCATCGGACAGTCGATGCATTTCGACGGCGACGGTGGTGTGTGGCTTGACGGCATCGCGGGATTCACGCGCCATGATCCTGTCTCGATCTCGATGTGGATTCGTCCGAGCGAACGCAACACGCGTGCGGCCATCGTGCATGCGTCTGGTTTCTACACACTCGATGCTGATGCCTCGGGACTCGAATTGTTGCTCGATCAAGGAGTGCTGCGTTGGAGTGCGATTCATCTCTGGCCCGGCAGCGCCGCGAGCGTGCAGATGCGCGCACCGCTGAAGGTCGGCGCGTGGACGCATCTTGCGGTGACCTATGACGGGTCGTCTCGCGCGAGTGGTCTGCGTATCTACATCGCAGGCGAACTTGCTGAGACTGAGGTGCTGCGCGACGCACTTGATGGCCCACTCACGACGCACACACTAGAGGTGGGTTCGCGCTCGCGTGACGCAGGGTTTCGCGGTGGCGCCATCGATGCACTGCGCGTGTTTCGCAGCGCACTCAGCGCGTTGCAGGTGATGCAACTCGCGCACGAAGACGCCGCGATGGCGCAAGCGGAACTCGATCGCTTGCGCGAATCCGACGCGCTGCTGCGGCAACATTTTCTCGAAACAGTGCACACATCCACGATGCGCGCGCGCGAAGAATTGCGCTTGACGCAGCGCGCACTCGCAGCGCATCTCGACACGATTCCTGCGCTGATGTGCATGGAAGATTCCACTCATGCTCCTCCCACGTTTGTGCTGCAACGAGGCGCGTACGACCAACCTGATCACTCGCAACCAGTTTCCCCAGGCGCCATCGCTGCGGTGTTTCCGTTTGACGACGCGCGATCGCGCAATCGATTGGGACTCGCGCAATGGTTGTGTGACGCGGATCATCCCTTGACTGCGCGTGTTCAAGTCAATCGTCTGTGGTCGCAAGTATTCGGCCGCGGACTCGTGCAGAGCAACGAGAATTTCGGAATGCAAGGCTCCTCGCCGAGTTCAGCGGCATTGGTCGACGCGTTGGCCTTCGACTTCGCGCATGGTGATGGCACTGCGTTGAGCGCGTGGAACAACAAGCATCTGCTCAAGCGTTTGGTAATGAGCGCGACCTTTGCGCAATCGTCCGTCGCCAGCGCTGCGTTGCTCGCGCGTGATCCGCAGAATGATCTCCTCGCTCGTGGACCACGCATGCGACTCACCGCCGAGATGTTGCGTGACAACGCGTTGCTTGCGTCCGGTCTGCTCTTTGAGAAGTTCGGCGGCAGAAGCGTGAAGCCGGTGCAACAAGCGGGACTCGCGTCGGCTGCGGGGCAAAGTGGCGACTATCACGCCGACTCCGGCAACGATGCGCATCGACGAAGCGTCTACACGTATCGCAAGCGCACTGTGCCGCCGCCTGGGATGTCTGTGTTTGATGCAGGCTCGCGCGAGGCGTGTCAACCACGACGCTTGATCACCAACACGCCATTGCAATCGCTCATCGTGCTCAATGATCCAGTGTTCAGCGAATGCGCGTTGGCGCTCGCGACCCGCGTCGTCGAGCGTGCAGCGAGTACATCGCGCGTTGCATCTGATGACGTTGCGCACGCCGACACAATGGATGTGTTGATCGCCGATGCCTTTGCGTTGGCGTGTACGCGTGCGGCGCGCAGGAGCGAACTTGAAGCGTTGCGCACGCTCTTCGCGCAAGAACACGCTGCGTTCTCTGCTGATTCTGACGCGTGTGTGCGCGTCGCGCGAAGCGATGATCCAACATTGGCTGCGCTCACCCTCGTGTGTTCCACCATTCTTGCCAGCGACGGCGCGATGATGTCGCGGTAGTACTCGTGTTCCTCCTGCCATGATCAATCCCCGCAACAACCTTCTCGACTACGACGAGCTCATGCGTTGCTCGCGTCGACATTTTCTGGGTGCGTCGGCGATGGGTCTCGGTGCGCTCGCGTTGAGCGACATTCTTGCGTCGCGAAGCGCAGGTGCGGCGCAGAGTGCTTCTCCACTGTTGTCTGCAACGCATTTTCCCGCGCGTGCAAAGCGCGTCATCTATCTCTTTCAATCAGGCGGACCTTCACAGTTTGAGACGCTCGACCCCAAGGCGCGACTGCGCGAGATGAACGGTCAACCCCTGCCCGCAAGCGTGCGCGGCGCACAGCGCTTGACGGGAATGAGCGGAAATCAAGCGGTCTTGCCGCTGGCAGGATCGTTCACGTCCTTTCAACGTCACGGCCGCGCGGGGATTGAGTTGAGCGACTTGCTTCCTTACACCGCGCGCATCGCCGACGAGATCTGCGTGTTGCGCGCGATGCACACGGAGGCAATCAATCACGATCCTGCGATCACGTTTTTCTGCAGTGGTAATCAGATCGCAGGGCGTCCTTCGATGGGCGCGTGGATGAGCTACGGACTCGGCTCGATGAACGCGGATCTTCCGTCGTTCATTGTGTTGGTCTCGAAAGATGCAGAGCGCGATCAACCGCTCTACTCACGCTTGTGGGGCAGCGGGTTTCTTCCGAGCGAATATCAGGGCGTGCAGTTTCGTGCAGGAAACGAGCCCGTTTTGGCGCTGACGAATCCTGAAGGAGTTTCACCGCACGCGCGACGCAACATGCTCGACGCGCTGCGCGAGTTGTCGCGCGACGCGTTGATGCATGAAGGCGACACCGAGATCGACGCGCGCATGGCGCAAGCTGAGATGGCGTATCGCATGCAGACGAGCGTGCCTGATGCCACGGATCTCTCGACTGAAACTGACGAAACCTTCGCGCTCTACGGCGATTCTGCGCGCGAGCCTGGAACGTATGCGGCGAATTGTTTGTTGGCGCGACGATTGGTGGAGCGGGGCGTACGCTTCGTGCAATTGTTTCATCAAGGTTGGGATCAACACGGTGGACTTCCCGGCGGCATCACGCGACAGTGTGCGCAAACCGATCAAGCTTCTGCCGCGCTCGTGCTTGATCTCAAGCGTCGCGGATTGCTCGAAGACACGCTTGTGGTGTGGGGCGGAGAGTTTGGACGCACCGCCTATTGCCAAGGGCGCATGACTGCCAATGACTACGGTCGCGATCATCATCCGCGCTGCTTCAGCATTTGGATGGCGGGCGGTGGGGTGAAAGCGGGACACGTCCACGGTGCGACCGATGACTTTGGCTACAACATCGCCGCCGATGGAGTGCATGTTCATGATTTGCACGCGACGATTCTGCGCTTGATGGGCGTCGATCACGAGCGGCTGACCTATCGCTTCCAAGGGCGTCACTATCGACTCACGGATATTGCGGGCAAGGTGATCGAACCGATTTTGGCGTGATTGCCTGGTTTGGCGCTGTGCGTTCCGTTAGGATGTGCGTATGAAAGGTCTCTGGTGGATCATCGCTGTGATCGTCGTGAACGCGCTGCTTGCCGCAGCTGCGAAGCGTGCGAAAGCGAAAGCTGAATTGATGAAGGGGCTCGCACCACAACCGGCGCAAGCAGCGCCTGCGCGCGTTCCGCCTCGTGCGCCGCCGATTCCGAAGCAGTTGCAGGCGTCGCGTCAGTCGCAGCCTTCTCGTACACCGCCAAAACCAATCGCGAAAAAGCCCGTTACTCGAGCACCGGTCACGAGCGGGGCATATTCAAAATCCGCGCGTGCTTACGCCGTTCAAAGTGCCGCCGACGCGATGTCAGATCACAAGTCCGCTAGTCACGCCCGTGCTGCCGCGGACCTCTCCTCGTTGCGCGGCGCGCTCCACTCCCAGAAATCGATGCGGCAATTCGTTGCGATGGCCGAAGTTCTCGGCTCGCCCCGCTCGGTCGCGCCATGGCAATCCGTGGGTTAGCGCTTCGAGAGAGGCGGCTTTCCGAGTTCTGCATCGAAACCGAGGGCATCCTCCGTGAACAGGGGGGGACATTGGACTCTTGCGGTCCTTGCGGTATGATTCGCCCCTTCAAAAGTTTCGGGATCCCACGCCATGATTGACATTCGTAAACTCAAAGAACTCGTCCGGCTGATGGTGGAAAACGACCTTTCCGAGCTCGATCTCAAGGACAAGGAAGAGACGGTGACCGTGAAGCGCGGCGGATCAGGCGGCGCCCCTGTGGTGTACGCCGCTCCTGTCGCCGCTGCCGCGCCCGTTGCAGCAACCGCTCCAGTAGCCGCACCCGCGGCCGCCGCAGCGGCAGCAGTAGTAGCACTTCCCGCAATTGAGAGCCCGATGGTGGGCACCTTCTACCTCTCAGCCGGTCCCGACAAGCCACCATTCGTCTCCATCGGAAGCACCGTCGGACCCGACACCACCGTTTGCCTCATCGAGGCGATGAAGATCTTCAACGAAATCAAGGCGGAGACATCGGGAACCGTTGAAGCCGTGCTCGTGAAGAGTGGGCAGCCCGTTGAGTTTGGGCAGCCGTTGTTCCGCATCCGTCCAAGCTAAATCCCGCCTAGGACGCACTCACTATGTTCAAACGCATTCTCATCGCGAACCGAGGCGAGATCGCCCTTCGTGTCATTCGTGCAGCGAAGTGTCTCGGCATCGAAACAGTCTGCGTCTACTCCACAGCAGACAAGGGCGCGCCTTGGCTTGAGTTAGCCGATCGCACTGTCTGCATCGGTCCTGGCCCTTCGCCACAAAGTTATCTCAAGATTGAACGCATCATCGCCGCTGCAGAAGTGACTGGCGCGGATGCGATTCATCCTGGTTACGGTTTCCTCTCCGAGAACGCGCACTTCGCTGAAGTCTGCCGCGACTCGCAGATTGCGTTCATCGGTCCATCGCCAGAAGCAATGGGATTGCTCGGCGACAAAGTGAGTTGCAAGAAGATGGCGCGCAAGGCTGGCACGCCGGTGTTCCCTGGAACCGAGGATGCGATTGAAGACATCGATGACGCGGTGAAGGTCGCCGGTGAAGTTGGTTACCCCGTCATTGTGAAAGCAACCGCTGGTGGTGGTGGTCGCGGTATGCGTGTTGCGCGCGATGAAGCGGAACTGCGCGCGGGCATTGAATCTGCGCGTCAAGAAGCAGCAGCAGCGTTCGGCAATGGTGCGGTGTACATCGAGAAATTCCTTGAGAATGCACGGCATTTCGAGGTGCAAACGATTGGCGACTCGCACGGCAACGCAGTGCATCTGTTCGAGCGTGACTGCTCGAGCCAACGCCGACATCAGAAGCTCATCGAAGAAGCGCCTGCGCCTGCAGTAGATCCTGCGAAGCGAATGCGCGTGTGTGAGAGCGCCGCTGCGCTCATTGCGAGCGCGAAGTATTGCGGCGCGGCGACGGTTGAGTTCTTGATGGACGCGAAGCAGAACTTCTACATGCTCGAAGTGAACACGCGTGTGCAAGTTGAACATCCCGTGACCGAAATGATCACGGGCGTCGACATCGTGCGCGAGCAGATTCTCGTGGCCAGTGGTGCGAAACTTTCGATGCAGCAGTCGGACATCGTTGCGCGTGGACACGCCATCGAGTGCCGCATCAATGCGGAAGACCCCGATCGCAATTTCATGCCGCAGGCTGGGTTGATCGAAACATGGGCGGCGCCTGGTGGTCTCGGTGTGCGTCTCGATTCGCATGCGCGCGCGGGCTATCGCATTCCGAGTAACTACGATTCCATGATCGGCAAACTCATCGTGCATGGACCTGATCGTGCGACGGCGATTGCGCGGCTGAAGGTCGCGCTCGAGGAGTTCAAGATTGGTCCGATCAAGACGACGATCGCGCTGCATCGGCGATTGCTGGAAACGCCGGAGTTTGTGAACGCGACCTTCGACATTCACTACGTCGAACGATTCCTAAAGAAGGACGCGTCGTGACGAGTGCGTCCAACGATGTGACTCCGCAAGATGTCCGCGATGCCGCGGCACGACTTGTAGGCGGCATCGTCAGGACGCCATGCATTCACTCGCTCGCGCTCAGTCGCCTCACGGGTGCTGAGGTTTGGACGAAGAACGAGTACGAACAGCGCACGGGAAGTTTCAAGGAGCGCGGTGCGCGAAACGCGCTGTTGCAGATCCCTGTCGCAGATCGCGCGCGCGGTGTTGTCGCTGCGAGTGCGGGCAATCATGCGCTTGCGCTTGCGTGGCATGGTCGAGAGTTAGGCATTCCTGTGACCGTGGTCATGCCGCTGACGGCGCCACTCGTCAAACAGGCGCGATGCCGTGAGCTCGGTGCGCGAGTGCTTCTGGAAGGGCAGAACATCGCTGAAGCGAAAGTGCGCGCGGATGCGTTCGTCGTCAGCGATCGCATGATCTATGTGCATGGCTTCAATGACGCCGCGATCATCGCGGGAGCGGGGACAGTCGCGCTTGAAGTGCTTGAAGACTTGCCAGATGTTGATGCGATCATCGTGCCTATCGGCGGCGGCGGATTGATTGCGGGCGTCGCGCTTTTCGCGAAGGATGCACGCAAGAGTATCGAGATCATTGGCGTTGAACCAGCGCGTTGCGCGTCGTTTCTCGCGGCTGCTGGGCAACAGCAGCCTGTGCGAATTCAAGCAGGTTCGACGCTCGCGGATGGACTTGCGGTGCCAGAAGTTGGCGCGCGTGCATTCGCGATCGCTCGACCGTTGGTCGATCGCGTGGTCACGGTCGACGAACAAGCGATTTCCCTTGCGATTCTTCGGCTTGTTGAACACACGCGTGGTGTTGTCGAGGGCGCAGGCGCAGCACCACTCGCAGCGCTCCTTACGAATCAATTGCAACACCTTGCGGGCAAGCGCGTCGTGCTGCTGCTCTGCGGTGGCAACATCGATCCACTCGTACTCAGTCGCGTGATCGATCACGCGCTCGCAGTCGATGGCAGACTTGTCCACTTTTCAGCGCTCATCAGCGATCGACCTGGTGGACTCGCTGATCTCACTCGCGCCGTTGCTGATGCGGGCGCAAGCGTGCTCGACATTCGTCACGAACGAATCTTCGGCGGTCCGGACATTTCACGTGTGCAGGTGCAATGTGTCGTCGAAGTGCGCGACACTGCACATGGCGAAGAGTTGAACCGAATGCTGCTCGAACGCTCGATCACCGTTCTTGAGCAAGTCCAGTCCGCAAAGCGCGCAGTTGGGGCGACTGCCTGAGCCTTCAGTGGAACGGTTGACCCGATAACGATCGCAAGCAGGGCACCGCGCAGTCTGTGCAGGCTGAATCAGCCTCCTTTCACGCAGGAAACGCACCTTCGGATTAATCCAACCTGACTTCTGCCCGATCCCCATTTGTCGAGTCACTGCAAGCACGCAGCAGCGGTGCTGCACTCGATATAGGAGCTAGGAGTTGCCATGAAGGATCAATCAAGTTTCACCGACAAGGACGTTCTTACCACGGGCGAGGTTGCGAAAGTCTGCAACGTCGCGAGCCGCACGGTCAGTAAATGGTTTGATTCGGGGCAGCTTCGCGGCTACCGAATCCCAGGCTCGAAGGATCGCCGTATTCCGGTGACCAACCTTCTGGCTTTCATGAAGAAGCACAGCATTCCGATGGACGGACTCATGAGCGGCAACCCGCGCGTGCTCGTCCTCGATGGCGATGCAAGCGCTTCGGACATGTTGCGTAAAGTGCTTTCGGAGCAAACGCGCTTCGAAGTGCGTTGCGCGATGAGTTCCTTTGCAGCAGGTTGCGAACTAGAGCGCTTCCGGCCGCATGTGTTACTTGTCGACCTGCATCTACCGGAAGTCGAGAGCGGAGCGCTGATGAGTTTCGTGCGCCACTCTGATGAATTGCAGATGACCCGAGTGATCGGTGTGAGCGGAAAGCTCACCGACGGCCAGATGTCGTCGATGAATGGGAAGGGCTTTGACTGCATCTTGCGCAAGCCATTCACTGTCCGCCAAGTAGTCGACGCAATTGAACATGCCCACGCATTCGTTGGTTAACACAAATCCGTGAGAGAAAGAAGACGACCAACGCCTCCGCACAGGAGGCGTTGGTCGTTTTGGGTTGCGAGCAGCATTGGTGCAGGCAGCGGTGGATCGTCGATAGATGCGGCTCCGTCGGATCGCACACGCAAAGATTGGACGCTGCTATGGAACAGTTTTTTCGATACGGGATTTCGCTCTGTCGGTTGTACATCGCTGCGGTGCTGTGCTTTGCATGCTCGGGGTGCGAGCGTGATGCGGCCGCCCCCGAGGCGGTTGTTGCGGAGATGGTGCATCTCGATGGAGAGATCGATCGTTCGAAGACTTCCGGTGAGCGGTGGGATGCAGCGCTGACGCAGAGTGCGATGAACTCCGCGAGCCTGGCGGACGCGACCGAGCAGGAGGAGCGAATGCTTCGTGCGCTCGTGGCGGTTCAAAATGAAGCTGCGACTCTCGGCGTCGATACCGAGGAGGTGTTGGCGTTGCTCAAGCGTTCGCAGGACGCATGGTTGGCGCACTTCGAGGCTGAGCTTGCGTTTCGTTGGCCGAGCGATGTTTTGGGCGGCAGCATCAAGCCGATGTGCGTCGGGACAGATCTGGCCATCATGTATCGCGGGCGTGCGGAAGTGCTCGAGGAGCTTTTGCATAGGGATGAGGGAAATGTCTGTAACGCGCAGTGGGCCTACAAGCGGGAGCATTCGGTCGAGTAACCCACGCGAAGGCCGCTGCCGTATCCTTTGCGTCCCCGTGAAGATTCGAACCGTGCAGTTTGATCCGAGAGTTGGCGATATCGCAGGCAATGAGCCGCGCATCGCAGACGCAATTGCACGCGCCGACCGCGAGGGCGTGGATTTGATTGTCTTCAGCGAGCTTGCGGTGGTTGGCTACCCGCCGCGGGATCTACTCTTTCGCGAAGGTGTTGCGCGTCGTGCGCAGGAAGCGATTGCACGACTGGCGGCCGCTGCACAACGCGTGACAGCGCTCGTTGGATTTCCAGAACCGATCACGACGGGCGAGCGACCATGCGCGAATTCGATCGCGGTGCTTTCGAAGGGCGTTGTCAGCGCGGTCTATCGCAAGCGACTGCTTCCGGAGTACGACGTTTTCGCGGAAGAGCGCTACTTCGTCCATGGGAACACGCCGCTTGTCATGGAGTGCGCGGGCGAGAAAGTCGGCGTGTTGGTGTGCGAAGATCTCTGGCGCGCGGAAGACACGCATGTTCGTTGCACATATGCATGCGATCCAGTGGGCGAGACGATCGCACTTGGTGCAACGATTCTCGTTGTCCCTAGCGCAAGTCCATTCGCACTCGACAAAGACGCGGCGCATCGCGTGATTCTTGCGAAGGCTGCGGCGCGCGGTGCAACTGTCGTGAGTGTCAATCAAGCGGGCGCGCATGATGATCTCGTCTTTGACGGACACGCGCGCATCGTGCGACCTGATGGCGCGCTGTTGCTTGATGCGCAGTGGGAGCGTGGTGATGCGGAGCACACGATTGACCTTGCGCACGCGGCCGCGATTCCTGCAGTCGCGCGCGCGTGGGAAGCCGAAGTCTTCGCCGCGATTTCGACGGGAATTGCAGGCTATTTTCGGAAGACTGGGCACACGCGTGCAGTGCTTGGTCTCTCGGGCGGCATCGATAGCGCGATCGTTGCAGCACTCGCGGCGCATGCGCTCGGTGCAGAAAACGTGACAGGGCTCTTGATGCCTTCGCGATTCTCGTCCACGCATTCGCTTGAAGATGCGCGCGCGACAGCATCAGCACTCGTACTCGCGCAAGCACTCCGACTTCCGATCCACGATGCGCATGACGCACTGCGTGCAGCACTCGCGCCAGCGTTGGAAGAAATCCCAGCGATCGTCGATGAGAATCTCCAATCGCGTGTGCGCGGCGTGTTGCTCATGGGATACTCGAATGCGACGGGCGCACTCGTGCTGACCACTGGCAACAAGAGCGAGCATGCAACTGGCTACGCGACGCTGTACGGCGACATGTGTGGCGCACTCGCGCCCATCGGCGATCTCGTCAAAACTCGCGTGTACGCACTCGCTCGTTGGATGAACGCGAACGCGGCCGAGTGCGGATTTTCCGCGCCGCCGATTCCGCTGCGCTCTATCGAGAAGCCTCCGAGCGCAGAGTTGCGCCATGATCAAACCGATCAGGACACGCTGCCTGCCTACGCAGACCTCGACGCGATCGTTGAAGGTTTCGTGGAATTCGAGCGAACGCCTGCGCTTATTGCGAGGACAACGGGACTCGACCTTGCGCTTGTCGAGCGTTGGTGCACTGCAATCGATCGCGCGCAGTTCAAGCGCGACCAAGCGGCTGTGATTCTCAAACTCACGCAGCGTGCGTTTGGGCGCGGCCGACCGTTCCCCATCGTGAGCAAGGCCTGAGAGGAGCACGCGCCGATGCCGATTCGCCAACTCACTCCACATCTCGTGAACCAAATCGCCGCTGGCGAAGTGGTGGAACGACCGGCAAGTGTGGTGAAGGAACTCGTCGAAAACGCGCTCGATGCAGGCGCGACGTCCATTGAAATCGACATTGAAAGCGGCGGCACCGAACTCATTCGCATTACCGATGACGGTGGCGGGATTCCCAGCGACGAACTGCTTCTCGCAATTGCCGCGCATGCGACGAGCAAGATTGGATCGACCGAAGATCTCGAATCAATCGCAACACTTGGGTTTCGCGGCGAAGCCATTGCATCGATTGCGTCCGTCTCGCGCTTCACGCTTCGCTCGCGGACGAAGCACACACAAGAAGGTTCAGAACTCGGCGTCGAAGGTGGCGTTGTGGGAAGCGTGCGGCCAGTGGCGATGCGTGTGGGTACCTGCGTCGAAGTGAAGTCGCTGTTTTTCAATGTGCCAGCGCGACGCAAGTTTCTGCGCGCGGACGCTGCGGAGACGGCGCGCATTACAGAGTGTGTGGAGTCGATCGCTGTGGGTCATCCGACGGTGGCGTTCACGCTGCGTTCCAACAATCGCGTGCTGCTCGCGCTCTCGTCCACGGATGAACCGAAGCGTCGCATGCTCGATGTCCTCGGCAAAGAACTTGAACCGGAATTGCTGGAGTTTGAAATGAGCGTGCCTGAAGCAGGGCGCCTCGTTGTGCATGGATTCGCGGGAAAACCCGCGATTGCGCGTCCGACTGCGAAGGCAGTGCGCATTCATCTCAACGGCCGCCCGATCATGGACCGACTTGTGCTTCACGCGGTGAAGGAGGCGTACCGCGGGCTCATCGATCCTGCGCGCTCGCCGTCGGTGGCGCTTTTCATCGAAGTTGATCCTCGCGAAGTCGATGTGAATGTGCACCCCGCGAAAACGGAAGTGCGATTTCGTTCCCCGCAAGCGATCCATCAAACGGTGCGTCGCGCGATTGAGCGAACGCTGCGCGCGGCGAATCTCGTGCCGTACTTTGAACTACCGAAGGCAGAGTCGACGAGCGCCCCATCTAGCTTCGACACGTCGCCGCGATTGTTCGGCGCAGGCATCTCCTCGAACTTTTCTGAACTCGCCGCGCTCGCGCATTCGAACGCACTCGAGAGTGCCGCCGACTCGGCCGTCGCGACGGTTGAACTGCCTCGAACGAAACTCGCGCAGTTCCACGAGAACTACATCGTCACCGAGAGCGAAGACGGCATCGTCATCGTCGATCAGCATGCGCTTCACGAGCGCTACATGTTCGAGATGATCTTCGCGCGTCTCGCGGATGGTGATCTTGAGAGCCAACAACTCCTCGTGCCTGAAGTCGTCGAATGTTCGGTGGCTGAGATGGATGCCGCGCAAGGCATTGCGCCGCTTTGTGCACGTATCGGGCTTGCGATGCGACCTTTCGGCGCACGCACGCTCGCTATCGACGCAGTGCCATCGCTCTTCTCCTCTCGCGGCGTCGATGCAGTCGCGTTTGCGCGATCGCTTCTCGGTAAGGCGCTCGAACACGGCGGCGCGCTCACTCTTGAGTCATCACTGCATGAAATCGTCGACATGATGGCATGCAAAGCGGCGGTGAAAGCAGGGGATCGCTTAAGTGACGGCGAACTGCACGCGTTGCTTGCATTGCGCGAAGACCTTGATCGAAGCACGAATTGCCCGCACGGTCGACCGACAAGTTTGAAAATTTCGCTGCGCGATCTTGAGCGGCGATTCGGTCGCAGTTAGCGCGGGTCATATGCGATGTCGTCTTCGCTCAAAAATCCATTGCGCGGAAAGTCCATGACTTCTCGCAACAGTTGCTCACTCGTGTTCTCGCCCGCGCACTCTTGGTTGCAGCTCGTCGTGTGTCCGTCAAGCGCGCAGATGTGCGAACACCTTTTGTGACGAAACGCTTGCGCGCCCGCAGCGATGAGTGAGGAATCGTTCTCGACAACATTCGACGGAGCGCGCATGAACTTGTTCGCGCCACCTTTCCAGCCGCCATCGCCGAAGAGTGCAGTCCTGCTCGTGTGACGGATCTGTCCCACGCTGAGGCTCAGTCGCGCAGACTTCCACCCATCAATCCAGCGCCCTGATGCAGGATCCATCGACGGAAATCGTCCTTCGGCACCGATGTAGGTCGTGTTGTAGTTGTAGCCCGTGAATGGATCGTTTCCGAACGTTGATGCACCCATGAACTCAGGGCATTGCTGCACTCTCTCGGCGCCATTGATGAACGACCACAGTGCGCCAGGAGTCACCGCGCCATTTGCGTGCGTTTGAAAGTCCCACGCAATTGTTGTGAGTCCTTCGGTCTGCATCTTGTAGAGCAACGCTGCGGGATATCGATCAGCGTTTTGCGCGCAATATGCAGTTGCGGCGATGCCGAGTTGCCGAAGATTCGATTGACACTCTGTTCCTCGCGCAGAACCTCGCGCACTCGAAACAGCAGGAAGCAGCACGCCGAGCAATGTTGCAAGCACGCCGATGACGACGAGTATCTCAACCATCGTGAACGCGCGTCGAATCACTGCGTGCTCCACGCGGAAAGTAGTCGCGCGAGATCTGTCGCGCCCACGATTTCATCCGCATCGATGTCCGCGATGCTGCCGCGCGCTCCCCATGCACTGAGAAGAATCGCGAGATCCGCAGCGCCAACAATCCAATCGCCATCGAGATCTTCACTCGCACTCTGCGGCGACACATCCGAAAACGCATCCACTTCCGGACTCTGCCCGCTCACCGTCGCGCCACGCACACGTACGAAGCGAATCCACGAAAGCTGCAGCGCACCAAGATCAATCCCAACGCCGCCACCCGATGCGCCGTAGATACTTTGCAATGCGTCGTACTCAATTCCCACGAGATCCTTCATCGTGAGCGATGGATCCACAGGTTTCGTGAAGTCCGTAAGCACGCTTCCAGGAAGCGTTGCGTACGCAGAAACATCCATGAATCCCCGCGTGGGAAAGAGTGACTCAGGTCCGACGAGTGGGGCGGTGATCCAGGTCGCGCCGTCTTGACTTACATCGATCGAACCTGCTTCCGATGCGAGGCCAGCAATGACAGCGCCGCCTTGATCGGAGAAGAATGCGTTGCCGAAGACGAGAAGATCGACGCCGAAAAGATTGCGCGGATCGTCGAGGACATCGTGATCAAACGCGATCGTGAGGGATCCCCCTACGCCGAGCGAAATGATTTCAGTTTGTAAGAACGGCGGTTGAAACGGCGTCACGCACTGTGGGATCATTCCCTCACCGGTGAAACGTTCCGGAGACCCAAGGACGCTGCTCGCATTCGTGTATCCAAATGCCGCGCCCACGCCAGGCGTGAATGCGATGACGGTTGATGCAAACGGTTGCGCGTCAGCCAACGCCACACCAGTAATGCACATTGCAATCACTGGAGTCAGTCGAAATGTGAACACAAACTTGAACGCAACCGCGTACAAAACCTTGCGTGCGAGGTCTTGCCTCATGAATCCTGCTTTCGTTTCCGGTGATCGCGCCGGAACGTCGCTGTGCTCCGATCGGGGAGCTTCCGGAGTGTCCACTGACGGACACCACGACTTTTGCGAGGCAGGTTTTCCGGCTTCAGGCACAAACATTTGGGCGCCTTCCCCGCGAAATTCGCGAGTGGCTTTGTGCTCAAATGTCGCGAGGAAGTAATCCTCGCAGTCCTGTTACGGCGGCGCGTCCGCGGTGGATTCTCACCACCTTCCCTCACACAAAAACCGCGGGATTCGCGGTGTTTGTGCGTCGGAGAACCAATTCTCCGAACGTTGCAACTTCCATCACGCATTGCTGCGTTCCTGAGACTGTACCCGCTCTCTGCGCAGCCCACGGAGGCCGTAGAGCGCTCGTCAAGAGGCAACTTTTGACCCACAAGGTGCAGCCGCGAATGCCTGCTCACTTTGACACCCTATAAGCGTCACCTGTACATTCCTCCATTCGCGCAGTTTCGATAGAAGTCCATACGGAGTGATTCATGCGATCTGACCTTTTCCGCTGCACCGTTTCCACACAATTCGCCGCCGTACTGAGCGCGACGATCCTCCTCACGGCGGCTCCAACGCTCCTCGCGCAGGATGGCGGAACTGCCGCCTCGCCTACGGCAGAGTCCGACACGCAAGCTGTGCAACACGTCGAGAACTTCGTGCACTATGTCCTCATCGGCAAGGCTGAGCTCGCGCTCGCTGCTGGTCAGGCTGCGCTTGATACGGGCGTCAGCGATGAAGCGCTCGCAGTACTCGTCGATGCCAATGATCTTTCGGAGCGGCTTGATCGCGCCGTCACGCGAAGCCGCAGCATGGGCGAAGTCGCCGCTGTTGCAACGAAGATCGACGCCAAGGTTGAGAACGGCCGCAAGGCACTCGCGCGAGATCTCGCTCGCATCGATGAAGCCGTCGGCATGCTCACCGGAACGCTGCGCCAACAAATGCTTGCGCGCGAGCGCCTTGCCGCAGCGGATGAGCACGCGGTTCCTGCGCTGTTGCGCGTTATTGAGAAGGCCGACAACGCGCCACTCTCGTCCAAGTCGGTTACGACCCTCGTTGAAATGAAGCGTCTCTCGGTGCTCGCGATTTGCGCGGCGCTTCCATCCGTGGATCCCAACACGCAGCACACGCTCATCGGCGTCCTCGCGGACATCGGTTGGCCAACCGCGATTCCATTTCTCGCAGATGTTGCCTCAGATTCGAGCACCACCTCGGATGTGAAGAACGCTGCCGAATCAGCAATGAAGCGCCTCGGTGCAACATCAACCAACGCAAGCGCGCAGTACACAGCGCTTGCGAAGCGCTTCTTTGACCGCGAAGAGACGCTCATTCCGCACGGCAATGATTCGACGAACAATCTGTGGAGCTACCACGCAACTGGCGGTCTCTCTGCAGCGGCGGTGGCAACGAACATCTTCTGTGACGCGATGGCGATGAACATGGCTCGTCGCGCACTCACGCTCGATTCGACCAACAGTGGCGCGCTCTCGCTCTTCATCGCAGCCAACCTTCGTCGCGAGAACACTCTCGGTAGCGATGCTATGGAACCAACGGGCTATAGCCCAGCGTTCTACGCAACGGTTGCTGGCTCGCAGATCGCATCGGGCGTGCTCTCGCTCGCGATCGATAGCGGCGATGCTGCGCTCGTTCGCGATGCAATCGGTGCACTAGCACAGACTGCTGATGCGAAGTCGCTCACAACCGGTGGTCGCACGCCGATGACCGAGTGCCTGCGTTTCTCTGATCGTCGCGTGCGTCTCGACAGCGCGCTCGCGCTCGCAGATTCGAAGGCGACCGAGAGCTTTGATGGTGCGTTCTCTGTCGTACCAACACTTGCCTCTGCGGTGAGTTGGGACGGCGCCCCGCGCGCCATCGCACTCGGTGGAGTGAGCGAAGATCGCAACGCAATCGACATGCAACTCACTGAAGCGGGATTCACGCCAATCACGAATGCAAGCGGTCTTGCTGAGGCAGTCGCGAACATCGCTGCTGCAGATGGTGTTGAACTCGTCGTCCTCCGCGGCGACCTCGATGCAATTAAGGCTGGTTACCAAGCGATTCGCGCCAACGCGATGACCTACGCAACTCCAGTGCTCGCGATCGCGCCAATGCTCCAAGACTCCGCTGTGCGCAGCGCATTCGGAAACGATCCTTCGATTGCGGTGTGGACTGCAGGTGGAACGATTGATACGTTCCGCGCCGCAGCATCAAGTGTTGTTGCCGCAGTGTCCGGCAGCATGGTTGATGAGGCCACTGCTCTCGGTTACGCCGCAGAAGCCCTTGAATCCCTCTCGTCACTTGCAACAAGCCATAACGCAGTGATGGTTGCAACGGAAGCTGAACCAACCCTCTTGCGCGCACTCGCTGAGCGATCAGAGGGCTTCAAGTTGCTCGTCGCTGAAACACTTGCTGATTTCGGCACGTCAACTGCAGCTTCTGGCTTGATCGACGCAGCGTTGGTTGCGTCGGCTGATGCGCAGATCGCGTTGCTTGATGCGGCGACGATTGCAGTTCGTGCCTCAAGTGCACGCGGGACCGAAAAGCAGATCGCTGGAGTGACGAATCTCGTCAGCTCAAGCGAAGGCGCGACGGCTGAGGCCGCTGGTCGCCTCTACGGCGCACTGAACCTCGGATCTGCGGAAGCCGTCAAACTGATTCTGAATTAATTGCGGGGGTGTGGTGCACCCCTACACTTTGCCCTTCACCCAAGAGACGCAAAGGTGAGTGGCTGCATTGGTCGATTGGGTCTCTCCATCGCCACCCTAGCTCAGTGGTAGAGCAGCGCTTTCGTAAAGCGCAGGTCGTGGGTTCGAATCCCATGGGTGGCTTGCCTGATGTGCGCGTTTGAGAGGTGGGGGTTGGGGGCAGATGTGCACGGTTTTGTGTTCAGATCTGCCCGTAACCAATGGGTGCATCCGGGAAAAGGGGGCGCTGCGGTCGGTCGAAGATTTGGGCGAAGACAGATACTTTGCACGACTCGGCGTGCGATGACGAACTTGCGCTCAAAAAATGCCGAAGTTACGGGTGCCCGCCTGCGTCGTGGAGGATGCCATTGACGGGTGTTCGCACAACGCCTGAATCGTCCCACATGCTTTTTCGACTCGCCACATCGCTTCTTGCGCTGACCGTCTGCGCTAACGCTCACAGTGGGCTGCCGCAATCTGTCATCGCACCTTCACGCGAGATTGTTGCGCGCTCCGCGAAACTCACTGATCAACTTCCGAAGTCGCTTCGTCGAACTGCTGCGGCGATTTCGATCGATATCGCGCAACTGAAATCACGCGTGCAAACTGGCAGCGTGTCGCTCGAGAAGTTTCCACTCGGTGCAGTGTCATCCGCAACGCTCGAACTGAAACTCATTGACATCGCGCACGGTGATTCGCAAGTTGTCGCCGCAGATGCGCACGGGGAACGAGTCATCGACATTCCACAAGCGCTCGTGCTCGCTGGTCGAGTGAAGGACGATGCGGAGAGTTTCGCATTTCTTGCATCAAGCGCTGCAGGCACCTATGGCGTTGTTGAAACGCAAGGTCGTACATGGATCATCTCAAGTGGACCGTACGGCGCAGGGCTTCCCACGCTCTCCTACGAACTCGACGCGCTGCCTGAAGGCGCGATCAGCTGGTCGGAATGGGTGTGCGACACGATTGATCCAGAAGTTCCGCCGAGTGCAGCATTCGCTGAAGGTGGCGTCGCGAGTGCGCCATGCCGAGAACTCCGTCTCGCATTTGAAACGGACCACGAGTTCTTGCAGATGTTTGGTGGCAATACTGCCGCTGCAGGTGGTTATGTGCAGACCATCGTTGCTGCGCTCAATTCCATCTACTCTCGCGATCTCAATGCACGCATCTCAAGTTCGTTCGTGCGACTGTGGGTTGATCCGCAAGATCCGTGGATGGCGACAACTGCCGCAGGTCAACTCTATGAATTCCGCACGACATGGCTTGCATCGATGGGCTACGTGCAGCGTGATTGCGCGCAGTTTCTCTCCGGGCGCGCGCTTGGTGGTGGTATCGCGTACCTCAACGGACTTTGCAACGCAAACGGCTTCGCGGTGAATTCGAATCTCACGGGATACTTTCCGTACCCGTTACTGAACAATCATCAGCAGAACTGGGACATTTTCGTCGTCGCGCATGAGTTGGGTCACAACCTCGGCGCGCCCCACACACATGCGTACAACCCTGTGCTTGATGGTTGTGGTTCGAGTCCCCCTGACTGCAGCGTCGCCGTTGCGAAGGCAGGAACGATCATGTCGTACTGCCACTTGTGCGGCGGTGGACTCTCGAACATTCGACTCGAATTGCATCCAGGCAACGTTGCGACGATGGAGAATTACATCGCGTCGCTCGCCTGTAACTACTCGGGAACGAATCTGTCTCCAGCAGCGCTCAATGATTCGAAGGCGGGGTTTGCAGCCACTGGGATTTCGATCGATGTCCTCGCGAACGACTCCGCTTCAAATTGCGACGCGCTCACGATCGCGAGTTTCAACGCAACTTCTGCACAAGGCGCGAGCATCGTGCGTTCGGTTGCGACCGGGCCGGAAGGTCGCGATGAACTTATGTACACGCACGCGAATCCAAACTTCAGCGGCGCAGATTCCTTCTCCTACATGGTTGCGGGACTCAACGGACAGAGCACGACAGCGACAGTGTCGATGACGATCACCGCGCTGCGTGCGCCAGAGAATCCAGTCGGTGTCGTGTCGCAACTTGATGCGCGCTACTACACGATCGGCACACTCACTGCGCTTCCCAACTTCTCAGGGATGTCGGCAACGGTGGCCAACGCCGCAAGCGCGCTCAACTATCCCGCGACGACAGGCAACTTCGCAACGAGCGGCATGAGTGATCATGTCGCCGCGAAGTTTGAAGGATGGCTCACCGTCCCCGTGTCAGGCGCATGGACGTTCTCACTCGAGAGCGACGATGGTTCCAAGATGTATCTCGGCGCAACTGTCGTCATCAACAATGACGGCGTGCATACGATGACCACGCAAAACGCAGTGATCGG
>QWPV01000017.1 GCA_003671055.1 Planctomycetota bacterium | reverse complement strand
ATCAGTGGAATCATGATCACTGCCATGATTTTCGCCGCGATGCCCAGAGCGCGCGCATGGAACTCCTGCTCTAGCGTCGTGCCGCTGGCATGCGGCTTAACGCGGAGTATCGCGCCAGCGGGTGTCGAGCCGATGGCGGCGTCCGTGAGCATCTCGATCTTCTTCACTTCGGGAAGGCGCAGGTGACAATCCTCGATCGTCGTAATGGCAGTCCACACGGTTGCTTGGCTCACGTGAACATAGACGCAGAGCAGGATCGGTTTCATGCGGAAAGCTTGCGGCAATCCACAGCCTTTCGAGGTGAATTGGAAGCCCGTAGGATGCGAGTGTGCCTGTCCCAAATTCACCTCTCAGCTTCAAAGTTGATGTCGCACCAAGCCTTGCGGCTGTGATTGACCTCGCGCTTGCGGAGGATGGCGCACTTCAGGACATCACGAGCACGCTCGCCCTTGATCCCGCGAAACTCGGCCGCGCGGTTGTTCGAACACGGGAATCCATGACGCTCGCGGGAGTCGGGATCATCGAACTGCTTGCGAAGCGGGTTCCTCGAGTGCGCGTCATTGAAGGCGCGCTTTGCGACGGAACGCGCGTTGAGGCTGGCGCGGTACTCGGAGGAGTTGAAGGGCCGCTGCACTCGATTCTCAGCATCGAGCGCGTGTTGCTGAACTTGCTCGGGCTCGCGTGCGCAACGGCGTCGATCACTCGGTCGTACGTCGATGCAGTCGACGGAACCTCCGCGAAAATTCTCGACACGCGCAAGACGCTCCCTGGTCTTCGCATGCTGCAGAAGTACGCCGTGCAATGCGGGGGCGGCGTAACGCATCGACTCGGTCTTCACGATGCGGTGCTTCTCAAGGACAATCATCTCGCAGGCTTGATCCCTCGTGAAATCGCCGCGATGGTTTCCAACCTATCGACGCACGCACGGACGCATCCACCATTCGGACTCGCGCCCCAGTTCATCTGCTGCGAAGTGGATTCGCTCGAGCAACTCGACGCGCTACTTCAACTCCCCATTGGCGTGCTCGACATTGTGCTCGTCGACAACTTCTCCGTGATCGATCTTCGTGAAGCAGTCGCACGACGAAACCAATTGCAACCTTCACTTCAACTCGAAGCATCCGGCGGCGTTCGCCTCGAAACCGTGCGTGCAATTGCGCAGACAGGCGTGGATCGCATCTCTGTCGGCGCGCTCACGCACTCCGTTCGATGGACTGACATCGGACTTGATATCGATTCGGTGTAACCATCGCACCTGCTACATTCTCGATCCTCCATTTCTTGAGAGATTCCCATGTCACACGTCAACAGCATCGCCATCATCGGAGCCGGAACCATGGGTTCTGGTATCGCGCTCACCGCAGCACAAGCAGGCATTCGCGCGTTTCAGATTGATGTGAACGCGCCTGCGCTTGAGAAGGCGAAGGCGTATCACGTGAAGACGCTCGCACGTGCTGTCGAGAAGCAGAAGATTTCTGCAGAAGACTCTGCTGCAGCACTCGCGCGGATTTCGTACTGCACCGCGATGGCGGATGCGAAGGATGCCGACTGGGTTGTCGAGGCCGCGACCGAACAAGTTGAAGTGAAGAAAAAAATCTTCCTCAGCATGCAAGCGACGTTCAAAGCGGACGCAGTGCTCGCGACGAACACGTCGAGCATCTCCATCACCGATCTTGCGAGTGCGCTCGGTGCGGATGCGTCGCGCGTGATCGGCATGCACTTTTTTAATCCTGTGCCACTGATGAAGTTGGTTGAAGTCATCAAGGGCATCGCGACTTCCGAGGAAACCACCGCGCGCACGATGCAACTCGCGCGCGACCTTGGGAAGACGCCAGTTGCTGCAAACGATCGCGCCGGATTCGTCTCCAATCGCGTGCTCATGCCGATGATCAACGAAGCGTTTTACGCATGGATGGAGGGCGTTGCGAAGCCTGAGGACATTGATCAGATCATGCTGCTCGGATGCAATTTCCCGATGGGGCCTTTGCGGCTTGCAGACTTCATCGGCCTCGATGTCTGCCACGACATCATGATGGTGCTGTACCGAGAACTCGGCAATCCGAAGTTTTTCCCGTGCCCGTTGCTTCGACAATTGGTGCAAGCGGGCCGACTCGGCGACAAGACCAAGCACGGCGTGTATCAGTATCCCGTGAAGTAGTGCGAGTTCCCTCGCAACAAGTGTGAATTTATACGGAGGAGCGTGCTATTCTCACGCTTCAGGATTTTACGCATGAGTACGACTTCCAAATCTGCCGCCTCGCCCGAATCGACCAAACCCCGTGTCGACCCTGAAACGGTCACGCTCTCAGGCTACGCCGTTGAAGAGCGATACGGACCCGAGACAGTTGTCACGTGCGATGTGAAGGACCCAACCAAGGCGCACGCGCGCATCGGCGAGCCTGGCAAATTTCCATTCACGCGCGGCGTCCACAAGACGATGTATCGCTCGCGCCTCTGGACCATGCGACAGTTTGCAGGCTTCGGATCTGCTGACGACACCAACAAGCGATTCAAGTATCTCTTGAGCAACACGCAGGGCACGAAGGCGAACACCGGGCTCTCCACCGCATTCGATTTGCCCACGCTCATGGGACGCGATTCAGACGACGCGCTTTCGGCAGGCGAGGTTGGCCGATGCGGCGTCGCGATTTCCACGATCGATGACATGCATCGCTTGTACGCGGACATTCCGATCGGCGAAGTCACGGTCTCGCAAACGATCAACGCGCCAGCCGCAGTGATCTGGGCGATGTATCTCGCGATGGCTGAAGAGCGCGGTATTCCGTGGACGGAACTCGGCGGCACACTGCAGAATGACATTCTCAAAGAGTTCCATGCGCAAAATGAATTCATCTATCCGCCTGAGCCGCATGTGAAGCTCGTGGTGGACACGATTGAATTCGCGACGCAGCGATTGCCAAAATGGAATTCCGTGTCGATCTCTGGATATCACATTCGCGAAGCAGGCTCGAATGCGACGCAAGAACTTGCGTTCACCTTGCGTGACGGCATGGAGTACGTCGAGGAGTGCATCAAGCGTGGTATCGACGTCGATACCTTCGCGCCGCGATTGTCGTTCTTCTTCAACAGCCATAACGAATTCTTCGAGGAAATCTGCAAATTGCGCGCGGCTCGTCGCATCTGGGCGCACGCAATGCGCGATCGATTCGGTGCGAAGCACGAACGCTCGATGCTCATGCGCACGCACGTGCAAACCGCAGGTTGTTCGCTCACGGAACAACAGCCCTTGAACAACGTCGTGCGCGTCGCAATTCAAGCGCTCGCTGGCGTGCTCGGTGGTTGCCAGAGTCTGCACACGGATTCGATGGACGAGACGCTCGGTCTTCCAACCGAGACAGCGGTGCGCGTTGCGCTTCGCACGCAGCAAATCGTTGCACATGAATCGGGCGTGCATCGCACCGTTGATCCACTCGGTGGGTCGTGGTTTGTCGAAGCGCTCACCGATCGCATGGAGGCTGATGCGCAAGCGATGATCCGAGAGATCGACGACATGGGCGGCGTGGTTGCGGGCGTGCATCGCGGCTATTTCCGTCGCGCGATTGCTGAAGCGAGCTACCGATTCGGTCAAGAGATGGAAGCAGGGGATCGCATTACTGTCGGCGTGAATGCGTACACCGATGGCAATCACGATCATCAAGTTGAGATCTTGCAGATCCCGCACGATGTGGAAGTGGAACAATGCAAGCGTCTCACAGAGTTCCGTCGCCTGCGCGATCGTGATGGCGTTGCGCGATCGATTGACGCGATCCGCGTAGCCGCACGCAAGGGCGAGAATGTCATGCCATCACTCGTCGCTGCGGCCCACGCAAAGTGCACGCTCGGCGAAATGGTGCAGGCGATGGCTGACATTTATGGTCGGTACTCGGGCGGACCCGAGTGGTGAATCTGGAGCGTTCATTTCAGGCGCCAAAAGGGACTCGCGACTTCTATCCCACCGATCTTGCGCTGCGTCGTCGCATTGAACAAGCGTGGCGGAGTGCATCGATCGACTTTGGCTTTGATGAAATCGAAGGACCGACCTTTGAGCACCTCGAGCTCTACACCGCCAAGAGCGGCGATGGCATTGTGAGTGAACTGTTTTCGTTCCGTCGCGCGGGCGGCGAGAATGATTACGCGCTTCGCCCTGAGTTCACGCCAACGCTTGCGCGCATGGTTGCTGCGAAGGCTGGCGGACTTCCAACACCAGTGAAGTGGTTTGCGATGCCGAATATGTTTCGCGCGGAACGTCCGCAGCGTGGAAGGCTTCGAGAGTTTGGTCAGTGGAACATTGATTTGCTCGGACTCGAAGGCGCTGCGATCGATGTCGAAGTCATTGGCGTTGCGATTCTCGCGCTTGAACGACTCGGTCTCACTGCACGCGATGTGCAGGTGCGCGTGTCGCATCGCGTCGTGATCAGTCGAGTGCTCGCAGCGCTCGGCGTTCCTGCAGAGAAGGCGAGCGACGCGATGACGCTGCTCGACCGTCGCGACAAACTTGAACTTGCGGAATTCCAACGCCGCGCCGAAGCGCTCGGGCTTTCCGTCGAAGCAGTGCAGCGTTTCGATGCTGTCGCGCGCGCGACGCAGCCGCTCTCGGAACCACTTGATGCGCTTGCGAAGTCCATCGGGGTCGACGCGGAAGCGTTCAGCGCACTCGATGAACTTCGCGTTGCAGCCGCGAGCGCAGGCATTCTTGAATGGTGCACTGTCGATGTCGGCATCGTGCGAGGCCTTGCGTACTACACAGGCACGGTGTTCGAAATCCACGAGATTTCAGGTGCTGAACGCGCGATCGCTGGTGGCGGCCGCTACGACGGACTTGTCGAACTCTTCGGTGGCCCAAAGATGCCGGCGTGCGGATTCGGCATGGGAGACGTCGTGCTTGCGAATGTGTTGAACGACCGCGGGCTCCTTCCAAAGGATCCTGCAACGTGCTTGCCGCAACCTGACGCGTACGTGATTTCAGCGGGTGGGGATGCAGATGCGCATGTCGCACCACTCGTCCGTCAAATGCGTGCAGCGCAACTTCACACGCGCACGAGTTACAAAGTGACGCGCAATGTTGGAAAACTTCTCAGCGACGCAGCGAAGGCACGCGCGCGATTTGCAGTCATTCTCGGCGCAGAGATCGCGGAAGGCCGCGTTGCGTTGAAGGATCTCGCCACTGGCGAACAGCGTTTGATCGCGATCGATGAGGTCATCGAGGCGTGTCGGCGTCAGTCGTCGGGTTCGTAGCGCCCATTCCGCACATTCCACTTATGCAGGCAACGCGGGATGGATAAGCGACCGTGGGAGTAATTGCCTTACTTCCTGCCGCATGGAGCAATGTGCGCGGCGATTGAGCCGATCCACCCTTTGCGTGCGAGCCCGTCGTCCCGGGCTTGAACGCGGAGGATCCATGAAGTTCGGGTTCTTAAACACGGCCTCAGCGCCGATTTTGGCTGATTTCGGGGGCTCCGGCCTGAAGCTGCTGCAGGTATCGCATGGCAACACGCCGTCGATCACCGCCGCTGCCTTCATCCCAACACCCGACGCACTCCGCGCATCAAGTGCGGAGGAGCGCTTTGCACACTTCGCTCTTGAACTGCCGAAAGCACTCAAGCAAGGGAAGTTCGCGGGAACCCGCGTGGTCGTTGCGCCATTCAGTTCACACATGCTCGTACAGCACTATCAAGTTGCTCCAGCGGATGGCGAAGCGCTGCGGGCAAGTGTTGTCGCGCAAGTGGCGATGCAATTGCAATGCGATCCATTTGGACTTGTCGTGCGCACAGTGGATGTTTGCGAAACCGCTCGCGAAGGACAGCCACGCGTCGAAGTTATCGCGATGGCGATGAGTCGCGAGGATGTCATGAACTACATCAACCTCTTCAAAGCAGTGAAGCTCTCAGTGGTGGGAATCCACAGTGAGATTGCCGCGATGATGCACGCGTTTGATCACATTCATCGACGCATTGAAGACTCCGCAGTCACGACAATGTATGTCGACATCGGTTGGAGCGGCACGAAGGTTGCGATCGCGCATGGCGCGGATCTCGCCTTCGCGAAGTGGATTGCGCTTGGCGGTCGTCACTTCGATCAATGCCTCGCGCAAGCGTGGGGCGTCTCGCCCATGATTGCAAGCACACGACGACTCGCTGACGGATTCATGCCGCAGCGTCACGCGGTCGCGATGCGTTCGTGTCCTACGCAATCCGATGATTTTGGCGGCATGGCGATGCTTCGCGCCGCGATGCATGCACAAGAACGTGAGCAATCGTCGAACGGTCATCCCGGGATGGCCGTCGCAACCGATCGCCGCGATGGTTCGAGCGCACCAGCGTTGGGTGCGGAGATTACGCCGTCGAACAACACCGTTGCTGCGGCAGCGTTGCGCGAAGAGATCGACTCGCTGAGCGATGACCTCTCGATGTGCATTCGCTATCACACTTCGCTTTTTCCCAATCGTCCGCTCGATCGCGTCGTGTTTCTCGGTGGAGAAGCGCGCGGTGTTGGTCTTTGTCAGCAACTCGCAGCGGCGCTTCGCCTTCCTGCGAAGGCGGGTGATCCACTCGCACGGATTCTTACAAATGCTCCTGCGCCTGCGGGACTACCAGACTCGGGTTTGTCGCATCCTGGTTGGGCTGTCGTCTGTGGACTCGCGTCCGCACCCAACGATCTGTAATCGACACGTGATTTGGAAGGAACTGCATTTGGCGCATTCAAGTTTTTTGCCTGAGGACTTTGTCGAAGAACGGCGCGATCGTCGCACCGGCATCTTTGGCATTGCACTCTTCACAGTAGTGATCGGTGCGGTTGCTGCGGCGTTCTTCGTTACCAATCGTCAGTGGGTCGATGTGCGGACCTCGCAGATGGAGATTGATGCAGAGACGGAGTCTGCGGCAAAGGAGATCGCCGAGATGTGGCGACTCGAAGAGATGCGCTCGATGATGATCGAGAAAGCGGAACTCGCGCGAGGCTTGATCGAACCGGTGCCGCGCTCGATGTTGCTCGCGAGCCTCGTGAACACTATGCCAGACGGACTCTCACTTCTCTCGCTTGATTTGAAGAGCGAGGAAATCAAGCAACCGCGTCGCGCGCCGACGCAGCAGCCAAAGCGGCTCGACACAAAGACCAAGCAAGCGGTGAAGCCTGGTGATGCTGGAGCCAGCGGTGCGAAGCCAGACGCGGTGAAGCGTCGCGTGCTTGTTTCAGCTGAAGGTGTTGCACCTGATGACCTCGCAGTGAGCGGATGGATGGGCGCACTTGGAAAAGTGCCGTATCTCTCGTCGATTCGGCTTGAACTGAGTGAGGAGAAGGAGCTTGATGGACGCGCGATGCGCCGTTTCAAGATCTCGATGCGCATCGAATCGAACGCCGATGCGCGCACATGGGACGGCCTTGCAGCACTCGCGCCTCCAGGTGAGGGCGAGAGCCTGCCCGATCCGATGTATCACGCGGAAGAGGCAACGACGATGAGCCCCACGGGATTCATTACACAAGAACCATCGAAGGAGGACGGGCGATGAGTGAACGATCTGCACTACGCACATTGGTATTCGCGGCGGTGCTCGTCGCGGTGCCACTCGCGTCCTACCTCCTCGTGTTTCGTCCGCGAAACATGGAGATTGCCGAAGCACAAGCGGAAATTTCAGCCAAGCGAACCCGGCTTACGGATCTTGCACGCTTAACTCAACGCATCGGCGACCTCGGTCGCGAAATCGATGCACGACAGGATGAACTGCGCAAGCTCGACGAGAAACTCCCCAATCGCGAAGGTGTCGATGCAGTGCTGCAGCGCATTACGGAGATTGCAGCAGAGCACAACTTGCTCGTGCGTTCCGTGAAGGGCGAGAAGGTGATCGAGAGTCCAGTGGCTCAAGAGCTGCCGCTGCGCATGACGATCGACGGAGACTTCTCCAACTTCTACCGCTTCCTCCTTGATATCGAGGAGATGGAACGCATCGCGCGTATTCACTCGATGAAGTTGACTCGTCCTGGTGAGGGCAATGCGCCGCGAGATCCGCACGCGGCGACGGCGAGCGATCTTCCTGAAGGATCGATGCGCGCGGAGTTTGTCACGAGCATCTACTTCCGACCACAAGCAACCGCAAGCAATGGGAGCATCAAATGAGCATGAATCAGAAAGGTACAACTCCGCCAAGCGGAGAACGATCTCACGACAACGAGGCGACCGACTCGATGGCGCGCTCACTCGACGGCGCAACCGGCGAGGGCATGACGATTACGAACTCGTCTGCCCGAAAAAAGTTTAAGTTCTCGACGCTTGCGATCGCGGGAGCTGCATGCGCGAGCCTCATCTGCCTTTGGTCGATGCGCGCAGTCGGCAGCGCGGGTGCAGCGCTTGCGCCGAGTGACGCAGTGAAAGTTGTCGAATCGTTCTGGGAGAAGCGCGCGGAGAATCTCGGGCCGCAGGGTCCTGTGGACATCTCGTTGCTCGCCGCGGGGAGTTTGCTTCCTGCAGAAATGCTGCGTAAGAATCCGTTCGTGCTCGACGGTCACGCGCAAGTTGGTGTGCAACCCACGGACGCTGCGGGAAACGCAACAGGTCCTGCGACAGCGCATGCAGAACCGCGCGTGGACATGCGCGTGCAGAATCTCGCGCGCTGGCAGGATGAAGTCGATCGCTCTGCAGGGTCGATTCAAGTCGCGATGACATTGGTGTCGTCACGAGCGGAGTCAAGCATGGTGAGTGTGAACGGACACTCGATGCGCATGGGTGATGAATTCGGCGTCGATGCGTCGGAGATTGTCTTCACCGTGCAAAGCGTCAATACCGAGAGCGCGACGTTCCGCGCGTATCACGCGGAGTTCAAACATGAGCGGCTCGTCACGGTTCCCGTGGTCGCTCCAACTCCGCGTTAAGTGAAAAGATAGTGAGGCACGATGGGTCGTTTTGATCTTGATCAACTCTTAAAAAGTCTCGGCACTCCCGAGCAAGCGCCAGCGCTTCCGCACAGCCCCGAAGTTCTGCGCGAGGAAGTTGTGCAACTTCCCGTTGCATGGGAAGCGCCGCGTCCACCGGACGCACGAGGCGAGGGACTCGGCGGCGCGCTCGGCCAAACGCCAGCGCTCCGTGATGCGCCGCATACTCGTGTGCGTCCGGATGATGCGCTGAGTGATCTGTATGTGCCCGAGGAAATGAATGCGAGTGCGACGCAAGATCTTGCATCCATGCTGCTCGAGCGCGGTGTCGCCACTGCCGAGCAGATCGCGAATGCGCAGCGTCTGCAGAAACAATCCGTTGGTCGCAAACTTTCGGATCTCTTGCGTGAAGCAGGGGTAGGAGAGCATCGCATCGCCGAGGCGGTTGCTGAACTTGCACGCATGCCGTTTGAACGCGTGAGCGCGCTATCACCCGATGGAACGTGTGGCTTCGACAAAGCAAGTGTGAAGCGGTTGACGATCGAATTCTGCCGATCCAATCATGTGCTGCCGATTCGCACGGACGGCACTCGTCTCAT
Source organism: Planctomycetota bacterium (assembly GCA_003671055.1). Lineage (GTDB taxonomy): Bacteria > Planctomycetota > Phycisphaerae > Phycisphaerales > SM1A02 > F1-140-MAGs142. The sequence continues at coordinate 32,588 of QWPV01000017.1, read as the reverse complement.
CGTTGGCTCCACCAGTCCAGACGATGTCTTCATCGTGGATGAACTCAAGCGCCGTCTTGGTATCAGCAGCGTGCGTCACGTGCTTGTTGCAGCGTGCGACATTCACGCCGCGCTTCAATCTGTCACGGATGCAGATGCATCGCGTGCGGCAGACGATGTCGATGTGGACGCGTTGCTTGCAGGTGTTGACTCTGAGGACGAAACCATTGAAGTGGAGAAGGAAGACGCGGACGGCCGCGATCTCGAAGCGGAAGCAGACAGCTCACCCGTTGTTCGTTATGTAAATCACATCATTCAAACTGCGGTCAAGGAAGGCGCGAGTGACATTCACATCGAGCCTGACGAGAAGACGCTGAAGGTTCGATTCCGCATTGACGGCGTGTTGTTTGAATCGATGACGCCGCCGAAGAAGTTGCATGCCGCGCTCACGAGTCGCCTGAAAATCATGGCGAATCTCGACATCGCCGAGAAGCGCTTGCCGCAAGATGGTCGCATTCGCGCGACGGTGATGGGTCGACGATTGGATCTTCGCGTCTCTACCGTTCCCACGCCCAAGGGCGAGAAGACGGTGATGCGCATTCTCGACAATCGATCGATTCAAGTAACGCTCGATGACTTGGGTTTCTCCGAAGACACGCTCACGGTGTGGAAGAAGCAGATCGATCAACCGCACGGCATCATTCTCGTCACTGGTCCAACGGGTAGCGGTAAAACGACGACGCTCTACTCATCTATTCGCCAGATGGACACGCGCAAGTTGAACGTGTCGACGGTTGAAGATCCGGTGGAGTACAACCTGTCTGGCATCACGCAGATTCAAACGCACGAACGCATCGGCATGACCTTCGCGAAAGCGTTGAAGGCGCTGCTGCGTCAAGATCCCGATGTCATCATGGTGGGCGAAATTCGCGATGCAGAAACTGCGCAGACCGCGATTCAAGCGGCGCTCACCGGCCACTTGGTGTTGTCAACGCTGCACACGAATGACGCGCCGAGTTCGATCACGCGACTCATCAACATCGGCGTCGAACCATTCCTCGTAGGCGCTGCGCTGCACTCGGTGCTCGCGCAACGACTCGTGCGAAAAATCTGTCCGAACTGCGCGACAGAGAAACCAATTCCTGAGCACATGGAAGAAGTGCTCTCGATGTACGGAATCTTCGGCAACATGAAGGTGGGCGCAGGCTGCAACGCCTGTCGACAAACCGGACACGCTGGTCGCCTCGGCCTCTACGAACTCCTCGTCCTCGATGACTTCCTGCGCGACAAAGTGATCACCAGCCCCAACGTCGTCGAGTTCCGTCGCCTCTGCATCGAGCGAGGGATGATCACCCTTCGTGACGACGGCTTCGCAAAGGTCAAACAAGGTCGCACCACCGTCGAAGATGTGCTCCGGGTGACTGAAGCGACCGCATGAGCGAGATATTCAACATTTATCAGCGCAGAAACTGAGAGGTTGAGGCTGTTCGCGCGGATGACTCTGAGAGGCTTTGGTCTAGCGTCCTAGACCGAGCACTCCACGAGGAGTTTCCTATGCGCTCAGTCATAATTGGTGGTGGTGTTGCAGGTTGTGCAGTCGCTGCCGCGCTTCGCGGATCAAACGTCGCTTCTGAATCAGTCATTCTCGAACGACGCTTGCCAGGCGCGCCCAATGGGATGGGTTTCATTCTGATGCCCAACGGCATTCAAGCACTCGAATCCATTGCGCCAGAGTTCGATTGGAGAAGCGCGGGCCAAACGATTGATCATGTGTCGTTGCGTTCGCGAAGTGGCGCAATCTTCGCGGAGACGCCGATCGAATCCGCGGTGTGCGTGTCACGCGAACGATTCCTCGAGATGCTGCGCGCCGCGGCGAACCAGACGCAGTTCATCGATGGCGCATCGATGGCGGGCCTTGATCAACATGCGGACAAGTCCACACGCGCCGTGCGACTTCAAGATGGCAGCGTGATCGAAGGCGATGTGTTCTTCGCATGCGACGGCGCGCGTTCGCGAACCCGAGAGATACTCTTCCCCGAAGCGAAACTCTCTGATGTCGCGGTGCAAGAGATCGTCTCCGTTGCTGACGCTCCAGCACTCGCGCGCTCGCTCGGCACAACTTTCCGAAAGTTCCACGATGAAGAAGGCGGACTCGCCGTCGGAATGCTCGCAGAGAGCGCGACTCGCGTAGTGTGGTTCATGCAGTTCGACGCCGCGCGCTGGACGAACGTTGCATCGAATCCAGAGTCGATGCAACGCTTCATGTTCGAACGCATCAGGGGTTGGGCGCCAGAAGTCCTCGAAGCATTCCACCACACGGACTTCTCGATGTCGCATCTCTGGCCCACGCGCGATTTGCCCCCGATGGCTGCACTCGCGCATCGCAATCTCGCGCTCGTCGGCGACGCTGCGCATGCGTGTTTACCGTTCACAAGTCAAGGTGCGAACGGTGCACTCGTGGACGCAGCACTGCTTGCGAAGCTTCTCGCAGAGTCGCAGTCTGCACAGGACATCAACGCAGCGTTCACCCGTTACTCAGCGATTCGCAGACCACATCATCAGCGCATGTTTGACGAGGGCCGCCGATTGCGCGCGCAATTCCTCGCGCCGATCGGACGCAGCGCTCCATGTATTCCACTCGTCGCGTAAAATGAGACGCGAACGCGATGCAACACACACTTCACGATCTCGGCTCGCCTGACTTCGAAGCGCTTCGCGTGCGAGCCTTCAACCTCCGTTGGGCCACTGTGGACGAAGGCGTGATCCCACTCACTGCCGCAGATCCCGACTTGCCCGTTGCGCCTGCAATCATCGAAGCGATCGCGTCCTACATCCGCGTGCCGCACTTCTCGTATGGCCCTTCGACAGGACTGCCGACCTTCCGCAACGCAGTCGCGCGTCACTTCAGCCAAACCAAACACGCGGACGTTGATCCGGCGCGCGTCATCGCGACCAACTCCGCAGCAAGCGGCATCACGCTCGTCGCAAAGCACGTGCTTCGTGCGGGCGATGAAGTCATCGTGCAGGATCCAGTCGATTTTCTCGTCGCAGAAAGTGTGCGTCGCGCAGGCGGATCCATTCGATTCTGGCGCGCAGAAGCAGGACGTTTCACGCTCGACGGACTGCGCGCAGCGATCACCGAGAAGACGCGCGCACTCTTTCTCTGTCACCCACACAATCCGCTCGGCACACTGTGGACGCCCACTGAAGTGCGCGCGATCGCAACACTCGCGAGTGAACGAAAGATCCAAATCGTCTCGGACGAAGTCTGGTCAGATGTCGTGCTCGACGGCCGCCCCATGCGTTCATTCGCAGCACACGCCGACGAAGCATGCGCGCCATGGGTGATCTACGGACTCTCAAAGGGCTTCGGACTCGCAGGCCTCCGCATCGGCGCAGTGATCGCACCAGACGCGCAGCGCGCAGCAGAGTTCTCCCACGCACAAGGATTCGATCACACCATCGAAGGCGTCTCGACAATCTCACAGATCGCCGCAACCGCCGCACTCGAACAATGCAGCGAGTGGCGCGCAGCATTTCTCACACACTGCGCCAAACAGCGCGACGGCGCAATCAACCGACTGCGCAAACTCGAAGGCATCACGATCGACCGCGCAAGCGAAGCAACCTTCGTCGTCTTCGCAAACATCACCGCAACAGGCATCGACGAATCCGAACTCGCCCAACGCATCGAACACCACGCAAAAGTCAAAGTCGTCCCCGGCAGCCCCCGCTGGTTCGGCACCGCCGCCGCAGGTCACATTCGACTCAGCCTCGCAACCACCCACGAAATCCTCGACGAAGCACTCACGCGCATCGAACGCGCGTGGCCGTTGATTCTTTCTACGGCACAAACGCCGCGATGCTGAGGATTACGGCGACGGCCACGATGAACGGGAGCTTTGCGAGGGAGCCGAGGATTCTGCCGAGGGCGGCGCCGAGGGCTGGTTTCCAGGAGTGGTGGATTTGTTTGCCGGCGATGAGTTCGCCGAGCATTGCGCCGAGGGCTGCGCCTGTTGCGGCGCCGATGAGGGTGCCGAGGAATGGGATGGGGATGAAGATGGTGCCGGCGATCGCGCCTGCGATGGAGCCGGCGATCGCGCCGATGACTCCTTGTTTGGAGGCGCCGAATCTTTTTGCGCCGATGCCGCCGAGGAGGGTTTCGGTGACTTCGGCACCGATCGCGATGACCACGCATGCGACGATCGTGATCCAGTGAAACGTGTGCGGCGCGTTTGCGTCGAGCCACATGTCTTGACCGATGTTGATGCCGATGGCGAGTCCGATGAGGATCCAGACGCCGGGGATTCCGACGAGGCTCAAGAGGACGCAGCAAAGCGCGGCGGTGGAGAAGGTGAGTCCGATGAGGATGTGCAGGGTCAGCATCGTGGAGGTCATTGAGGTTGCTCCGAGTGTTCCGCAAGCACGCTCAGCGTCCAATCCGCGTCGTCTCGCTCGATGCGCCAACGCTGCAATTCGCCGTCGTTCCAGCGAATGCGAAGGTCACCGTGGGATGTTTGCACGACCGATCCTCGGCGCAGCGGGGTGACTGTTCCGCGTCCGTGATCGAGTGCAACTGCCTGCGACAGCGTCAAATACCGCTCGCGATGCAGTGCAATTGGCTCGATGCCGATCGTGCAGTGTGGCGTGAGAAGATCAGGTCGGCGCGCGAGTCTGTAGGTCGGCACGGTGACTGCATCGGGACTTGTGGGCGCGCAGTTGGCGACGAGGAGGTCAAAGTGCGCTGCGCCGTCGGCGTGTTCGTGGCGCAGCAGGGCGATCGGAAATGACGCTGAAGATTGTGGTTCGCCGCCTCCGTTCACGTTGCTAGATTACCAAACTGTTCCGCGCGAACCTCGCTTCCTCGAAGCGCTGTTTGGCGCGTATGATTTGCGCTCGCTGACTGATCCGTTGAGGTGTACCTATGAAGTTTCGCACGCACGCACACTCGTCTTTCTCATTCGTCGCGCTCCTTTCTGTGTCGAGCATGATCGCGATCGGCTGCGCTGGTCAGCGTCCGATCACCGCCGCGAAGGCTGAAGCAGATCATGCGTTCAAGTACGGTGATTATGCGAAGGCTGCGCCTGCGTACCTTGAGATCATCGAGAAGTATCCAGGCGACGCAGATGTTGATTTCCGCTACGGCGTGTGTCTTGCGAAGCTCGGCAACTATCGCGAAGCGCGGATGTATGTCGAAGCCGCGGCTGCTGCTGAGCCCAAGAACTTTGAAGTGACGGCTGGCCTTGCTGAGGTCTACTTCCAACTCAACGACACGCAGAAGCTCGTGCAGTTGTTGCAGGATCGCGGCGATGCGATGCAGAGCGAAGAGACCTATCTCTTGCTTGCTGATTACGGCATGCGATTGAGTGATCCTGATATCGCGACTGCTGCAGCCAACCGCGCAATCGTGCTCGGTGGTGGACTCGATGTTGCGCCGTACTTGAAGGCTGCTGAAGTTGCAGCGAGCGTCGGTGAAACGAAACTTGCGCAACGCCGCTTGCGTCAGGCGTACACGATTGATGCGAAGAACCAGATCGTGCTTGCGCGCCTTGCCGAGTACGGCATCGCTGCGGAGTTGACCACTGGGCTTCCGCCGATCGATTGATCGATTGATGTCTCGTCGAAATCCTCTCGCGCGTGATGCCAAACGGATCTCCTGCACTTCTCGCACTCTTCGCGGTCCTTGGCGATCTCGTCAGAGTCCGGATGCTTCGATTGCTTGAGCGTGAAGAACTCGGCGTGGGCGAAGTTGCGAAGTGCGTGCAACTTCCACAAGCGACGGTGAGCCGTCATCTCAAAGCGCTGCACGATGCGGGGTTTATTCGCAAGCGCATCGAAGGTCCAGCATCGCGCTATCGCATGCAGCCGGATTTGCTCGAGCCATTCGCGCGTGATGCGTGGGCGCTTGTGCGCCGTGCGCTCGATGGAAGTGCGAGTGACGCGGACGATCAGCAGCGGCTTGTGGCAGTGCTGCGCGGTCGGCGCACGGATGCGCGAAGTTTCTTTGGTCGCGTCGGCGGCGAGTGGAGTTCGCTGCGCGGTGAACTCTTCGGCGATCGCTTTACAGCTGAGGGATTACAGGCATTTCTGCCGTCGGACTGGAGCATCGCGGATCTCGGTTGCGGCACAGGCGAACTCGCTGCGGAACTCGCGCCGCTCGTGAAACGCGTCGTTGCGATTGATCGAGAGAGCGCGATGCTCGAAGCCGCACGCGCGCGGTTGCGAGAATTTCCCAATGCGTCCGTGCGGCACGGTGATTTTGTCACCGGCGAAGGATGCGGCAAAGCAGGCGCGTTCGATGCGGCGACGATGTCGCTCGTACTCCATCACTTGCCCGATCCAGCTGCTGCGCTGCACTCCGCTGCGCGATTACTGAAGAAGGGCGGTTTGCTCCTCGTCATCGACATGGTCGAACACGAGCGCGCGGAGTACCGCACGACGATGGGACACATCCATCTCGGCTTCAGCAAGAAACGCATGGAGTCACTCGCACGAAGCGCGAAACTCACGCTGCGTTCCTACCGACCGTTGCGCTCAGGCGTGGCTGCGAAAGGCCCAGGCCTCTTCACATCATGTCTCTCGTAGCGGTCGCGACTCGCCTACGGGCATAGATAGTTTTGCGTACGTATCTGCCCGTAGAAGGGGTTAGGGCTTGGCTGGGGTGAGCATCGCCGCGTACTTCGCGGGGTCGGCGTGCAGTGGGGCAACGCATCCTGGGCAGCAGAGGTGGTACGCGCGGTTCTGCACCACAACCCACACGCCTGCGCCTTCAATTGCCTTGCCGCTGACGACGCAGGTCTTCAATGGATACGCGTCTTTCTGTGCGGCAACAACGAGTGCTTCCCACTCTTTTGCATTCTTCGCGGGATCTTTCTCGAATCGCACGACGCACTTCTTGCAGCAGACTTGGTAGACGCGATTTTGGTAGACGACTTTCTTCGCTGTGTCGTCAAGCGCTTCTTCGCGCATCATCAGGCAGTTCTTCAGTGGGTAGCCAGCGGGCGCGGCTGCGATGATTGCCTTCTGCATCGCGGGGACGGCCTTCGCGGGGTCTGCTTTGAAATCGTCGGCGCACTTTACGCAGCAGAACTTCACTTGCGTGCCGTTGAGTGAACGATCCTTCATCTCTTCGAGCACGACAGTCTCAGCACCAGCGGCGAGCGCTTTCGAACAGGTCGCGCAGGTGGTGAGCGGGTAGGGGTCGCCGAGGTAGTCCGCGCGCGCAACATTGCTGACTGGAGCAGCCGCGAGGTTTGCGAGGGCAGCACTTGCGACAAGGAGAGCGAGAGTGAGGAATTTTGAAGTGTTCATGGCTTGTGGAGGATATAGTAGGCGGCGATATTTCCGTTTATCCGATGAACGGATATAGAGATCGCATTCGCATGACTGAGTACCTCAAATCAGCAAGGAAACTTGATGCCTCCCGCAACCATGACCACTAAGCGCCCCTCCATCTCCAAGCCCGCAACGAAGACCCCAACCAACGCTGCGTCCGCACCAACTTCAAGCGTCCCAACCTTCATGAACACCGGCCTTCCGCTTGACGGAAGCATCGCGTTCAAAGTGAAGGACATGTCCGCGGACACGATTCGATTCGGTCGCAAAGAAATCGAACTCGCCGAACATGAGATGCCAGGACTCATGGCGATTCGTGAGGAGTACAAGAATCGCAAGCCACTCAAGGGCGCGCGTATTTCTGGTTCGCTCCACATGACGATTCAAACAGCAGTGCTGATTGAGACGCTCGTTGAACTTGGCGCTGAAGTGCGTTGGGCATCGTGCAACATCTTCTCCACGCAAGATCACGCCGCAGCTGCAGTCGCAGCAGGTCGCGGTGGCAGCGCAGAGAATCGCAAGGGCATCGCAGTCTTCGCATGGAAGGGTGAAACTGTTCCTGAGTATTGGTGGTGCACCTTCCAAGCCATGAACTGGCCAGATGGTCAAGGCCCCAACATGATCGTCGATGACGGTGGTGATCTCACGGTGCTTATCCATAAGGGATACGCGAGTGAGAAGACCGGCAAGAAACTCGATCTCAAGCAAGCCGACAGCGAAGAAGCGATCGGGCTTTTCTCGATCGTGAACGACCTCGTGTCGAACTTCAAGGGTCTTTTCACGCGCATCGTGCCGAGCATTCGCGGCGTGAGTGAAGAAACCACCACCGGTGTGCATCGCCTGTACATGATGGCGGAAGCAGGGCAGTTGCTCTTCCCCGCGATCAATGTGAATGACTCGGTGACGAAGTCGAAATTCGACAACCTCTACGGTTGCCGCCACAGTTGCGTCGACGGCATCATGCGTGCTACTGACGTGATGCTCTCAGGTAAGGTCGCGCTCGTGCTCGGCTACGGCGATGTGGGCAAGGGCAGTTGCCAGGCGTTGCGTGGACAAGGCTGCCGCGTGAAGGTGACTGAGATCGATCCAATCTGCGCGCTTCAAGCGTGCATGGAAGGCTACGAAGTCGTCACGCTTGACGACGTCGTTAGTTCGTGCGATCTCTTCGTCACTGCAACAGGCAACCGCGATGTCATCACGACTGAGCACCTCAAGCAGATGAAGGACAAGGCGATCGTTGCGAACATCGGTCACTTCGATAACGAGATCGATGTTGCAGGCCTCGCGAAGATCAAGGGCGCGCGCAAGATCAACGTGAAGCCGCAAGTTGATGAGTGGGTGCTTCCCAATGGCAACTCGATCATCGTGCTTGCTGAAGGTCGACTCATGAACCTCGGCTGCGCAACTGGTCACCCGAGCTTTGTGATGAGCGCAAGCTTCACGAATCAGGTGCTCGCACAACTTGAGATCTTCAAGAACTACGCGAACTACGGACGCAACGTCTCGACGCTGTCGAAGGCACTCGATGAGAAGGTGGCACGATTGCACCTTGCGAAGTTGGGCGCGAAGTTGACGAAGCTCACGAAGAAGCAGGCGGATTACCTCAGCCTTCCACTCGATGGTCCGTTCAAGAGCGAGCATTACCGCTACTGATCCCGCAGAAATTTTGCTACAGCACTCGGAGCCCGCATTCGTGCGGGCTCCGTTGCATTGCAGCGTGAACGGCGTGTGCGCCGATCCTCGCGCCGACCTCCTAGTACTATTGTGTCATGGCACCGACTCGCAGCGCTTCGAGTACTCGATTCCTCATCACAGGAGTTGTGCTCGCAGGAATCGTGATAACGATTGGGTTGTTAGTCGAACGAAGGAACGAGGACGAGCCCGCATCCGCGATGACCGAACGAAAAACGCGCGCGCGCGAGGTGCGTGAGGTCGGTGCATCAGCGCCGCGTCAAGAGGCTGCGAATGTTGAAGCGCGACCGACGCAACTTCAACTCGGCGCGCGAACGCCGTGCGATGGCGCGGTGCGCACCGAAATCGAACTCTTCAATCGTGGAAAGACGCCAGCGACGATTGGCGGATGGCTCGTCTCTTCCAGTGCACTCGTTGTCGACGCGCAGCCGGGCTTCACACTCGCGCCAGGCGAAGGATGCAAAGTTGAACTGCGCGTTTCGCCATGGAGTTACGGTCACAACGAGCAGCGCGTGGAGTTTCGAGTGCAGGACTCGCCAAGCGTGCGCGTCGAGGTGTCGTGGGATGTGCAGGCTGCGATTTGGGCGAAGCCTTCACTCATCGTTCGACCAAGCGGTATTCACCCAAGGCGCGTGGTGCTCGAGCGCATCGCCGTGGATGGTGCGTTTCTGCCTGAGCCGTTCTCCGTGTTGAGTGTGCATCCTTTGGTTGCGGCTGTCGATGAAGGCGCCGCGATCGAAGCAGGAGTCGCGACATTGCTCGTGGACTTCGCAGCGATCGACGAAATCGCGCAGCACGCGATGAAGAGCGATCGCGCGTTTACGTTCGGCAGCGCAGGTCGTTGGAAAACATTGGAGATCCTTGTCCGCACCGATTGCGGCGCGTGTCCGGAACTTCATTTGCTTGTGCGCAACAACTAATCGCGTCGGTCAGCGATCACACGATTTCGATGAGCATCGTCACTGCGTTGCCGCCACCGAGGCAGAGCGAGCAGATGCCGCGCTTGCCGCCGGTGCGCTTCAGTTGATGAATGAGCGTGACGAGCACGCGTGCGCCGCTTGCGCCAATTGGATGACCGAGTGCAACCCCGCCGCCGCAGATGTTCAACTTCGACTCAGGGATTCCGAGTGGCTTGATATCGGCGAGGACTTGGCCAGCGAATGCTTCGTTGAGTTCGAAGAGATCGATGTCCGCAACGGTGAGATTGTTCTTCGCGAGAATCGCTTCGATGCCGACCTTGGGCGCGAAGAAGAGTTCCTTCGGTGGAAGCCCAACGGTGTTGGAATCAATGATGCGCGCGATTGCAGTCGCGCCAGTTTTTTCGAGTCCAGCAGCACTCATCACGAGCACTGCAGCAGCGCCGTCGGAGATCTGGCTCGCGTTGCCCGCAGTTGCGGTGCCATCTTTGCCGAACGCAGGCTTCAACTTCGTCAGTCCTTCGGCGGTGGTGTCGGCGCGGATACCTTCATCGGCATCGACGCCCACTTTCGCCATGCATTGCTCAGCACTCAGCGCGACGATCTCTGCTTTGAAGTGGCCGTCCTTGGTTGCTTGCGCGGCGCGTTGATGGCTTTGTGCAGCGAAACGATCCTGTTCTTCGCGCGTCACTCCATCGCGAGCGGTGAGGAAGTCGCACGCGCAACCCATCGCCCACTTCTCGAATGCGCAGGTGAGTCCATCAGATGCCATGTGATCCTGCATCGTCGCTGGACCGTACTTCGTGCCGTTGCGCATTTGAATGGTGTGTGGCGCGAGATCCATGTTCTCGATGCCGCCCGCGAGCACGACATCGTTGTCGCCAGCGCGGATGGACTGCGCGGCTTGCATGACGGCTTGAAGACCTGATCCACAAACCTTGTTGACGGTGACTGCGCTCGTCGAAGCGGGCAAGCCAGCGAGGAGAGCAACCTGACGCGCGGGATTCTGACCCACACCCGCTTGCAGGACATTTCCCATGATGCATTCATCAACATGCGCCTTCGCGCCTGGGACCTGCTCGAACAACGCGTTGACGACATACGAGCCAAGCGTTGGCGCAGGAACTCGCGCGAGACCGCCCATGAACTTCCCAATGGGAGTGCGGCGGGCAGCGGCGATGTATACGGCGGGGCGGTTGTTGGACATGCGGGGTTCCTGAAGCTCGGCCGACGATTGAGTACCGAGTGAGAAGAGGTAGGACAGGTAGAATCTGAGGGGCGGCAATCATAGCCGCACGCTGCATGACCGGTGTTCCTACTGACTCTGGAGTATTCCCGCGATGACTGAAAACTTGATGAGCCTGCAGAGTCATATCCTCGTCGAGGAATCGAAGCATGAAGGGGCGCGCGGAGATTTCACGTGGATCATTTCGGCAATTTCACTTGCTGCGAAGTCCATTGCGAATCATGTGCGACGCGCGCGGCTTGAAGGCGTGCTCGGTGAAGCTGGCGCGACGAATGTGCAAGGCGAGAAGCAGCAAACGCTCGATGTGCTGTCGAATGAAATCTTGATGCGGTGCTTAGGCACGCGCGCATCGATCGCAGTGCTTGCGACGGAAGAGGCGGAGCAACCGTCGATCTTGCGTCGGGGCGTGGATGGCGGAAAGTATTGCGTGCTCTTCGATCCACTCGACGGCAGTTCCAATCTCGACACAGGTGTTGGCGTTGGAACGATCTTCTCCATCCTGCGCAACATTCCAACCGAGCCCGATGGTGAACGCACCGTCTGTCAAGCAGGTCGCGAGCAAGTTGCCGCTGGCTATGTGCTCTACGGCAGTTCCACGATCTTCGTGCTTTCGACGGGCAATGGTGTGGATCTCTTCGAACTCGATCCGTTCATCGGATCATTCCTGTTGGTGAAGAAGGGGATTCGTATTCCCGAGAGCGGCAAGATTTACTCGGTGAACGAGGCGTACTCCGCGCAGTTCGCGCAGGGCTATCGCGACTATCTCACATGGGCGCATCAGAACGGATACTCGTCGCGCTACATCGGTTCGATGGTCGCGGACATTCATCGGACGCTTCTCACTGGCGGCGTGTTCTTCTATCCGCCGACGGCGAAAAATCCTGAAGGCAAACTTCGTTATCTCTATGAAGCGAGCCCGATGGCATTTCTAATGGAGCAAGCGGGCGGGCTTGCCTATAGTGGCGCGACTCGCACGCTCGACATCGTTCCTCAACGATTGCATGAGCGCGTGCCAGTGTTGCTCGGGTCAAAGTGTGAAGTGGAACGCGTGATGTCTTTCCTCGCGCCGTGATTGGTCGAATGTCGTTCTATGTGGTTGTGCAAGGGCGTGATTGCCTAAAAGGGGCTTGTTTCGTGGTGAATTCATCTTGTTTGTGCTTGGGCTGTGTCGCGCTCTTTGCTTTCTCTTCCATCACGCTCGCGGCGACCGAGGGCTACCTCTCGCAGCCTGCGATGCACGGGAACACGGTGGTCTTCGTCAGCGAAGGCGATTTGTGGCGCGCGGATTTGAGTGACGATCTCGCGCAACCCGTGCGTGCCTCGCGGCTCACGCGCGGCGCTGGTGCAGAGAGCGCGCCAGTGTTTTCATCCGACGGCGCCACGCTCGCATTCGCTGGTGTGTACGGCGGCAACACGGATGTCTACGTGATGCGTGTCGACGGCGGCGCGCCCACGCGACTCACGCATCACCCTGAAGCCGATGTGCCGCTCGCGTTCACGAACGATGGCCGCATCGCATTCAAGTCTGCGCGCTCGAGTCCGCTACACGATCAAGAGTTGTGGTTCGTTTCCGTCGATGGTGGAATGCAATTGCCCGCGGGCTTCGGCGAGTGCTCGCTCGCGTCCTTCAATCCGGATGGGTCGATGATCGCGTTCAACCGTTGGTCCAACGAGCGTTGGTATTGGCGCGGCTATCGCGGCGGCACTGCGCCCGAGGTGTGGATTGGAAAACCAGATGGACGCGATGCTCGTCGATTGACGAACGATCGCGCGAACGATCTCTTCCCAAACTTCATCCTTGATCGCGTTGCGTTTCTTTCTGATCGTGATGGCACGACCAATGTGTGGACGGATCGCATGGATGGCGGCGATCTGCAGCAAGTCACGCGATTTGTCGATGCGATTGAGAATCCCACGGCAATCGAGGGCTATCAAGTGCGATGGTTGCGCGCCGACGCGAAGCCTCAAAGTCCGCGCATGATTTTCGCGCAAGGTGGAGCGCTTGGAATTGTCGACATCAAGTCTGGCGAAGTTTTGCGTCCCGCGATCACGCTGCTCTCTGATCGTGCGGCGACTTTGCCGTATCGCACGGATCTGTTGTCGAACATCTCAGGCTTCTCACTCTCGCCAACCGGGAAGACGATGGCGATCGATGCGCGTGGCGATGCGTTTGTCGTCGTTCCGCCCGCGGATCCGGCTGAAGGATCCTCGACCGTGACGTCCGTGCCTTCGCCGGCTACTCGCGAGTCAGACGTTGTGATTGTCGAAGACAACATGATCATGCTGTCTGACGATGGTGGAGAACAATTTATCGCGGGCTTGAAGAACGGATCCGGAACGGGATTTCAGCGCATCACAATGACGAGCGGTCAGTGGATCGTCTCGCTCGCAGTCGACCTTGACGGAAAGTTCGCAGCCTATGGCGATCGGGCGTTGCGGCTTCATCTCGTTGACATCCACGCGGGGACGGAGTCAATCATCGACACGAGTGCTGCAGCGGAGTTCACAGACATGCGCTTTTCGCCCGACGGTAAGTGGCTCGCATATGCGAAGCAGGTGCGCTTCGACAAGTCGCAGATCTATGTACGCGAAGTTGCAGGTGGTGCTCCGGTGTTGCTCAGTGATGGCATGTCGAACGATCGCATGCCGCGTTGGGATCCTAAGGTGGAGTACCTCTACTTCGTGAGTTCGCGTGCGGTCGATCCTGTGATGAGCGAGATCGACTCTGATCACGCGTTCTACGCAACTGATGTGGTGATGTGTATTCCGTTGAAGGCCGAGACGCCGCCGCCCTCTGCAGATCTCGCGAAGTCAATCGACTTTGATCTCGCGTTCTGGGCCGATCCACTCGACGAAACGCTTTATGACGCGACATCCGATTGGGACGATGCAAGCGAAGGCGCGGCTGAGCCGCTCGATCCGACGACACGCCCGTATGCGGTGATTGAGCTCGAGGGCATCGCGCAGCGCTCGTATCAACTCGACATTCCGAACGGGAAGTTTTCCGCGATGGAAGCGGGCATCGGTGGACTGTGGGTTGGCCGCGGTCCCATCGAGGGCTTGAATGCGGAAGTGTGGCCAGCGCCCTTGATCGGTGCTGCGGACAAGAGTTTGAATTGGCATCCGCTTCCATCGGCGGAGATTCTCGAGATCGCAGACAACATCGCGACCTTCGTCGTGAGTGGCGATAGTCGCACGATTGCCTGGTTTGATGGAAAGAAACTCGTGCATGTGCGCGATGCGTCGACCGACGAACTAAAGATCGAGGAGTTCGACTTTGCTGGAGAGACGATCGAAGTGAAGCCGCGCGAAGAATGGGCGCAGATCTTCGATGAAGCGTGGCGATTGCAACGCGACTTTTTCTGGGCGGAGAACATGGCGGGCGTGGATTGGAACGCGATGAAGATTCGTTACGCAGCGCTGCTTCCACTGGTGGGCACGCGTGTGGAGTTGGATGATGTCATCGGGCAAATGATGGGTGAGTTACGCACGAGTCATGCGTATGTGATGCCTGGCGAAGATGTAGATCTCGCGCCCGTTGCGGAGACGGGAACGCTCGCGTGCGACTACGCGATTGTCGACGGCGCAGTGGTGATCACGCGTGTCTTGCCTGGTGTTGGTGGAGTTGCGGAGCTTGAAAGTCCTCTCGCGTTCGCGCACTTCGGCGAGGTAGAGGGAAGCGCGCTCAGGGAGATTGATGGGTATGTCGTCGATCCTTCAAAGGATGTGCATGCGTTCTTCGAGGGTAAGGTTGGCAAGTCGATGCGTCTCGGAGTGCAGGACCTGACGACATCCGAAGCGCGCGTGCTCACGGTGCAACCAGTCGCGGATGAATCAACGATTCGTCAACGCGCGTGGGTGAAGAAGAATCGCGAGGCGGTCGCGAGAGCATCCGACGGGCGCCTCGGTTACATCTATCTCCCCGACATGGATGGTCCTGGCCTCGAAGCATTCGGCCGCGAGTTCTATCCGCAGTATTCGATGGACGGCATGATCATCGACACACGTTCAAACGGCGGTGGCTTCGTGAGTCCACAAATTCTCTCAGTGCTCGCGCGCAAAGTGCTTGCGTATCAGAAGCCGCGCAACGGCGATGCGATTTCGTATCCAGAGAAAGTGCTCGATGGTCCGCTCGTTGTGTTAATCGATCAAAGCTCGGGATCCGATGGCGACATTTTCCCCAATGCGTTTCGGAACATGGGTCTCGGCAAACTCATCGGCACACGAACATGGGGCGGAGTCACAGGCATTCGCGCAGACAAACCTGCAGTCGACGGCGGCGTGACGACGCAGCCTGAGTATGGATGGTTTGAACCAAGCCTTGGTTGGACGCTTGAGAATGAAGGCGTGACGCCGGACATCGAAGTTGAACTCACGCCTGCTGATCGTGCGAATGGAATTGATCCACAATTGGATCGCGCGGTGCAGGAATTACTTGATGCGCTCGAGCAGCAGCCTCGCGTGAAGCCAGTCACGCCTCCGTGGCCTCTCAAGCGATGAACGCAGTATTGATTGCAGACATAGGCACTGCACAACTGAATTGTGATGAATCGCACGAAGTCGATCATGCGGGATGAATGCACCGCTTTTCAAGATTTGCAGCGAAAGCTCTCGACATCGGCGTTGTCTAGGCGATACTGCGTCGGTCAAAGGGCGCATTCGTTCTCATCGCAGCGCTAGCACCTGAATGGATTGCCAGAGGCGAAGTCAGCGCAACCGCCTTCGCCCCAATCCTCTTCGAAACCGGCGAAGCACTCGCCCCAATTGCCACCATCGCCATCTGCGCCGCACTCCTCACTGCCTTCATGTCCGTCCGCACCTGGTACCGCAACGAAGGCTACGCAGTGACGCATTGAGTGCGTTGAGCGGAAGTGAGTTTCGAGCCAATCCGCCGTAGGATGTTCGCGTGATCGAATGCTCGCGAACTCATTCTTTGTCGGTTGTCGTGCATGTGATTGGTTCTTTGATGATTGATCGGGTGGTTCGGGTGCGGAGGCTTCCGGTTGCGGGGGAGACGGTGGCGGCGGTTTCGAGTGCGATGTATGCGGGTGGGAAGGGTGCGAATCAGGCGGTTGCGGCGGCGCGGTGTGGTGGGCGTGTGCGGATGCTTGGTCGGACTGGGGTTGAGGGTTTGTTTATTGTGGACGCGTTGCGCGCTGCGGGCGTGGATGTGCGTGCGATTTGTACGAGTGATGCTGTTGCTGGTGCGGCGATGGTGATGGTTGCGGAGGGTGGTGAGAATGCGATTGTGATTGCGGCTGAATCGAACACGCGCATTGCGATGGGGGCGGTGGAGGACTTTGTTGCGGCGGCTGCTGCGACGGAGATTCTTCTGTTGCAGAATGAGTGCGCGTTGCTGCGTGAGACGATGGAGCTTGCTGCTGCGCGAGGGTTGCGCGTGTGGCTCAATGCGGCACCTGCGGATGCGTCGCTTCGTGCACTTCCTTTGCAGTTGCTTGCTGGTTTGATTGTGAATGAAGCGGAGGCGCAGGCGTTGACTGATGAATGCGATCCGCGTGCTGCGCTTGAAGTGCTTGCTGCGCGTGTGGCGCGCGGTACGGTTGTTGTTGTGACGCTTGGCGCGCACGGTTCGATTGCTGCACAAGGCGATGCGCGCTTCGAGCATGCGGGGTTTGTAGTTGCGGCGGTTGATACGGTTGGATGCGGCGATGCGTTTATTGGCGCGTTGCTTGTGGCGATGGCGAGCGGGATGGGTCTCGCAGCAGCGCTCGCACGAGGCAATGCAGCGGGCGCACTCGCTGCGACGGTGCATGGCGCGATTCCGTCGTTGCCAGAGTGTCGTGCGATTGATGTGCTTGCGGCGTCCGCGGAGCGCACCGTGTTGGAGTCGCTCGCATGAGTGCTGCGTCGACGATGCTGAGTTTTCATTGTTCGCAGTGCAACTACGACCTTGCGCATCGACTCGTCGGCGAACTCTGTCCCGAGTGTGGGACGCGAATCGATTCGATTGGTCCGCGCTGGTGGGATTCGCGTTGCCTTGCGCGCATATCGAGATTCGCACTTCTCGCGTCGATTCCTTGTTATGCGCTGCTGCTCGTTCCGGCTCTGTTTCTCGTCGAAATCGGCTACTGGTCCCCTTGGGGATGGAGAGGCATGCCAACGCTCTTTGTGTTTTTCGTCCTCCTGCCGATGCAAGTGTGCGCTCAAGCGATCGCGACATGGAAGCTCGGCATAAACGAAGTCGGTGAGGCGCGCAAGCGACTCCTGCGTGTGTTCGCGCTGATTCGCCTTTCGATCTTCGTGTGCGCCGTGCTAACAATTGTCCTGTACTTTTACTTTGTGCTCTCATCGCAAACCAATCTGATGCGTGGAGGAATTGAGGCCTTCTTTTTGCTGCCGTACTTCCTCTTGCCGCTTGGCGCGGTGATCTGTGACATTGTGGTCTCGCGCGTGCTGGTGTCGCTCCGACGAGAGTCGATGGTGAAAATGAGCGTCTGGCAAACAGTGACTGGCCGGATCTCGCGCGTCGCGTTGTACGGGGTCTATCCGCTCATTCTCATTCCGATCTACGGATGGTTCCTAGCGCCGATCATCTGGACGATTGCGATGGGGGGATGTTTCGGCGAACTTTGGGTGGTGGCGCGCGCAGCACAGCGGAGTTCGAGCGCGAACACTGCCTGAATGCTTGCATAGAAGGGTGTTTCTGCGTCGCTCCGCGCTGTTACGATCTTCGCCCCTTCGCACTTTCAACGAGACGCTTTCACGATGGCACTTCCAACCGACGCAGCAACTTCCACGACGCAGACTGTTCTTCCTCGCAACACGAATCAAGCGCTCGGTATTGGTCAGTTCGCGATTGACTTCATGAGTGGGAAGATTGGATCACCCGACGCATCCGTGTTCGAGCGCACGACGATGTTCCACACCGACAGCGTGCTGTGTGGCCTGAGTGCGATCGCGCTCAACACCAACGCGCCGATCATCTTGCGTGCAGAAGCGGCGACCTATCCGAATGCAACGGGCGCATGCGTGTTTGGTTCCACGCAACGCGTCGCAGCAGAGAAGGCGATCGTTGCGAACTCCAACGCAGTGCGCGAGTGGGATTCCAACGGCACCAACTTTGGTTACAACCCAATTCTCGGGCACACCGCGGGCGAGTTCGGTCACAACGATTTCTATCCCGTCGCGGTTGCTGCCGCGCATCAAGCGGGACGCGATGGCGCGTTCGCCCTTCGCGGCATGGTTTGCATCGATGAAATTCGCGGCCGACTTGCTGAAGTCTTCTCATTGAAGTCCTATCGCATCGATCATGTTGTGCACGGCGCGATTGCAAGCGCTGCTGTGTACGGCGCGATGTTGGGCGCGACTGCTGAGCAGATCGAGAGCGCGATTGGCATGAGCGTCGCGCACTACATTCCGTGGCGAGCCATTCGCGCGGGAAAGCAGTTGAGCGATTCGAAGGGCGCGTCAGCCGCGATTTCGACGGAAGTTGCCGTGCTCTCGATGATGCGTTCTATGCGAGGATTCATGGGTCCTCGCGACATCTTCCGAAACCCCGAGAGCATGTTCCGCCAGTTCGAGAAGACGAACGGCGACAGTCCGTTTGATCTGGTGCTCTCGCATTCGGGAAGTGACTTTGCTGTGATGGGCATGCACTTCAAACTCGGCTTGTACGAGCATCAGTCTGCGGGCGCGTTGCAAGGCTTGCTCACACTCATTCGTGAGAACCCTTCCATTATTGAGAAGCACGCGGCCATTGCGAAGATCACTATCGTTGCGTATGAGCCAGCGTTCGGCATCATTGGCGATCCCGCGAAGCGCGATCCGAAGACTCGGCAGTCGGCCGATCACTCGATGGTGTACATCGTGTCGACGCTGCTGCGCAAGGCGATTGAGTTGAGCGCGTCGTCGAAGTCGAGCACATTCGGTCCGTGCGACAATTGCTACTGGAAGTCGCTCATGCTCATGCCGCACGACTTCGCACCTGACGCGATCTTCAACACAATCACGCGTGCGCTGATGGAGAAGTTTGAGTTCACGCACGGTGGTGCTGAGTACGATCGCCGTTACCCAGACGGCATTCCAACCTCGCTTGCGATCAAGATGAAAGATGGGACAACGTTCGACTCTGGTCTCGTGATGTATCCAGCGGGACATGCGCGCAACACCACTGCTGATCTCAAGGGCATTCTCGCGAAAAAGGCTGCATTGCTTGGGGAACTCGCGTCTGATGAGCCGCAGCCGATTGTGGATCGATTCAACCGCATCGCGACGCTTTCTCCGAGTGAGCTTGCATCGCTGTACACCTTCGCCATCGCCGACCGCGGCACGTTTGAGTGAATACATCTCCATGAGTGCGCTTGCGAATCTTCAAAGTGGCCGAACCCTTCTGCACGCCAAGGTGCGTGCGCGATGCATTGCGTGTCGAACAGAGTCAGCGAGCGATGTCATGCTCTGCCCACGCTGCGCGAAAATGAATGAGCTGTATTGCGGCGGATGCATGCGAAGCGTTCTGCGCTCGACGGATGCATCAGAGGAAGTCTGCGCGCATTGCTTGCAAGTCGCCACTTCTGTTGGCTCATCGATGTGCGCGCAGATTCTCAAAGTCATGGGAACACCTGCGGCAGCAGCGAAGGAGATCGCATCATTGCGCACTCGCTTTGCATCGCTAGCGGCGCAGTTTTCACTTCCCGAGAGAGTGATTGCGTTCGTTCCACCTGTTGCGCCAGACTGGACGCGGGTTGCGGCTTCGAAGCGTGTAATGCAGCGATCGCGCTTCGATGAAGTGATGGTGTCGCACGCGCAAGTTCGACGCGAGGTCGAGTCTGCGACGCGTAGCACGGTGAACTTTGAAACGCGTATTGAGAACGCGTGTAGTGCGGCGGATGCAGCGCGCGAAGTGCTCACTGCATGGGATGGTTTGCTTGTGGATGTCCGTGATCAAGGACGGCTTGAAGAGACGCTCGTCGCATACTCCGATTCGATTCGCAGTGCGAAGGCGTTACTTGAACGGCTGAAGGAACGCGATTTATCTCGCGCGCTTGACCTTGATGCTGCGCGTACTGCAGCGATGAGTGCATATAAAATCGCGCAGAAATAGGGATTTGCGCGATTACTTCGTGAGTGTGTTTGGCGCGGTCGAAGCGGTGCGCACATCACCAATCGTGTAGTAGCACTTCGGATCGGTGTCCCGTGCGATTCGAACAATCTCAGTCACGCGCTTGCGCTCACCTGCGACGAACAGCATTGCAACCGGACCATCTTTGCCACGTCCATCAAACTCCGTGACGCCGAATCCAACCGCACGTAATCGTTCCGCCATCTGTGTGCCATCCTTGCAGAAGATGCGAACGACTTGGTTGCCGAGTGCGAAGTACGCTTCGATCCAAATGCCCACCCAATTGCCTGTCGCGAATCCGATGGAGTAGGGGACCGCGTACCAGATGTGATCCTTCACAGTCACAAGCACTTCGCTCACGACGAGGACCCACACGAGCACCTCGAAGAAGCCGAGGATCCATGCGAGCCCGCGTCGTCCTTGGATCACCGCAACGGTGCGAAAGGTCGAGAGTGAAACATCAATGAGGCGTGCGAGAACGATCGTGATCGAGATGATCGCAACCGTTCCATAGCCAGGGTCGTTCATATTGAAAAATATCGAGAGCATGGGTGGGTCGCCTCTGCGGAAGAGGGGCGCATCCTAGGCAGCGAGTGCGTGCGAATCAGAGCAGGCCCCATCAGAGCAAGCCCCATCAGAGCAAGCCATCGAGCAGCTCCACAACACCCTTGCCCTGCGTGGCGATCGTCTCGAAGATCTTGCGTCCACCCGCGATATCGAGCAGTTCGCGCACGAGTTTTGCCTCGCCTGCGTGATCGGCCTTGTTGACGACGAAAATGTCGGCAATTTCGAGGATTCCCGCTTTGTCCATCTGCACGGAGTCGCCCATTCCCGGCACGACAACCACGGCGGTGCGATCAACAAAGTTGCGAATCGCCACGTCATTCTGACCTGCGCCAACAGTCTCGACAATGAGTTTGTCGTAGCCCGCGCCGCCAATGAGTTCGATGATCTCGTTGAGCGATCGGTAGTCCTCGCCGACGATCGCGAGCGAGCGATAGAAGACACCTTCGTCAACAGCGTTGAAGTCGACGCGCAAACGATCGCCCAAGAGCGCGCCACTCGTGATAGGGCTCATCGGATCAAATGCGACGACCGCGATTTTCTCGCCACGACGAACGGCTTCGCTCGCCATTGCTGCAACGAGTGTGCTCTTGCCCGCGCCTGGTGAACCGGTGATGCCCACAACTTGTTTAGGTCGTCGCTTGGTTGCCGTTGTCGACATTCCAGCATGCGCGAGCGAGATGTTGCGCGCGAGAGATGCTGCAGAATTCGCACCAGCGGCGAGCGGCGCGTATGGCTTCACGCTTGCGTGCACGCTTCCCACAATTTCTTCAAGGCCTGTGCCTGTATGAAACACTTGCGCAACGCCCGCAGCGATGAGCGTCTTCACATCTTCTTGCGGGATGATCCCACCAACATTGACCACCATGTCTGGTCGACCAACCTTCTTGCATTCATCGAGAAGACGCGGCACGAGCACGAGGTGCGAGTTGGACATCATCGACGATGCGATGCAGTCACAATCCTCGTCGCGCGCGCTGATAGCGAGACTGCGCGGCGTTTGCCATAAACCACTGTAAATCACGTGAATTCCGGAGTCACGCATCAAGCGCGCGATGAGTTTCACGCCGCGGTCATGACCGTCGAGTCCCATCTTGCCGAGCAGGACGCGTGGGCGATGCGGAAGAGAGCCACAGCGGTCGAGCTTCTCAATTGGAGTAGTGGGTTCTGTAGTGGCGTGCATGATTTATGGAGCAAGAAAGGGCAGTGGAGTGAGAGGCGGGTTCGAGGTTATGCCGCGTCGCCGTCGGATTCTTTCGCCGCGAGCTTGCGCTTCGCTTCGGCGGCGACAATTTTCTTGACATCGCGCGCTTCGCTCGTCCACGCATCGGGTTCGAAACGATGCGCAATCGCGCCGACGATGAGGTGTCCATTCTTGAACCAGTAGTCGTCGATCGCAATCCTCATGCCGTTCTCTACTTGAATCGTTGCGACCGACTTGCTCATCCAACGCGACATGTCGATGCCGGTGATTTGGTCAGCAGTGAACGTTCCTTCCGCAGTGCGCAATGATCCATCGTCCTCAAGCGTGAAGCGTCGCTTCGATTGCTTCCACAGCATCCACGGGAAGTAGGGCGTGCCGAGAATTCCGCAGGAAACGACGAAGAGCCAGAGTTGCACCGCGCGGTCGTACTCGCCGACAGGAGTTGGCGCCTCGGCGAATCGTTCAGCGAGCTCTGTCTTCACTGCCGTGTAGCGCTTCGCATCGTCAACTCCTAATGGTCCCGGTCGCGCCTTCAACTCGAATGCATCCTTCTCCGCGGTGAGGGCATTGAATTCGGTGTAGGCAGCCTCTTGCTCAGGAATCGTGACGGCGTAGTCATAGGCACCCCAAAGGCCAAGGCCGAGGCATGCAATGGTGTAGCCAACGTGAATTAACTTCTGACGAGGTTGAATCGAGGTTTGGATCGGCATGTGGACTCCCGGAATCGTTCCTACTGTAGAGGATCGGTCACGATTTGTTCTCCGTCGCCCTCAATGGCTGTTTTCACGGCGATTCAACCGCGCAATTCGTAGGAAAGAGCATGCTTGTCCGCTAGCATGGAGCCTTCGGGTTGTCGTCCCTCAGCCCACACAAGTCGAAGAGCTGCCAACCCATGATCGTCCATATTCCTGAAGACCTCACCGACCTTGTCAACGAAGCGAAAGCGGGTAACCGCGAAGCTGCGGAAAAGGTGTGGCAGTGTGTCTACGAAGAGTTGCGCTCCACCGCGCGACGCATGCTTGGTGCGCCGAAACTTGGAGACATCGATCAGTCGGGGCCAACGACGCTTATTCAAAAGTCCTTCCTCGCTTTTTTCGCGAAGCAGTCACCAGGTACGGAGTGGGACAGTCGTGCGCAGTTCTTCGGTTCACTCGCGAAGACGATGATGCGGTTTCTTGTCGATCATCGGAAGACGATTGGCCTTCCCTCTGGTGGTGGCGTTTACCGCACAATTCCATTGGGCTTCGATGCGCCAACGCTCGCGCGCTTTGACGATGCGGTTGCCGCAGCGGATGAGAGTTTGCTCTGCTCGATGGCGGATCTTGAACAAGTGCATGCAATCGCATCACAAGTCGTCGCGCTTCGATACATCTGCGGGCTCTCGATTGAACAAGCGGGCGAAGCACTCGGCATTCGACCGCGCACGGTGAGCAAGCATTGGAACTTTGCGCGATCTTGGCTTCGCCGAGATTTTGCGCGAAGGCTCGGGATGACGGGGGAATTGCCCGATATCTCCCCATATGCCTGACCTCTACCGCGATGCACTGTGACACATTCTGACGACACGCCATCTACCGACGCGCACTCGACGCAGGGAGCTCGAGCGAAGGTTGTGTTGTGCATCGCGGATGTTGAAGCTGCGCTCGATGAATGCATTCGCGAGCCCGTTGATCAACGCGTTGCATATCTGTTGAAGGCATGGGGGCATCGGCCGGAGATCGTGGAAGAAGTGCAATCGTTACTCGGCTTTCTTCCAGACCCTGAGTGCTTTGACGATCTTCCGCCTGTCGTTGATGAAGATCTCGAGCGCGTTGGATCGATGGTTGGTGGCTTCCTCCTCGAATCACTCATCGGTCGTGGAAGTACTGGCGCGGTGTACCGCGCGGAGCAAACATCGCCACGCCGACGTGTTGCAGTCAAACTTCTTCGGCGTGAGTATGCGGGGCCAAGCGCGTTGCGCCGATTTAAACGCGAGGGCGAGTTACTCGGCAGACTCTCGCATCCCGCGATTGCCCGCATCTACGCGATGGGTGTTGAGCAGAGTCACGGTCTCTCGGAACCATACATCGCGATGGAGTTGGTTGAAGACGCGTGCACGTTTGATGTGTGGTGGACGCTTCCATTCGCGCCGCTCTTGAAAGATCGACTGCTGGTCTTCGCTCAACTCTGCGACGGCGTGCATCACGCACATCTTCGCGGCATCGTGCACCGAGATCTCAAGCCCGCAAACGTGCTCTTTGGGCGCGATCAGACGCCACGACTCGTCGATTTCAGCATCGCACGATCGACGGAGGAGCTGGCTCGCGAGGGAACGCTCGCCACGCGTGTTGGCGCAATCGTCGGCACGCTCTCTTACATGAGTCCTGAGCAAGTGTCTGGCGCGGTGGACAAGATTGACGGGCGCACCGATGTGTATGCACTCGGGGCGTTGCTCTACGAATTGCTTTCAGGCGCGCGTGCATGCGATGTGGACAAACTTCCGATCCATGAAGCCGCGCGCATCATTTGTGAAGAGGGTCCGCGCCCGTTGGGTGCACGATCGCGCGCCTTCCGAGGTGACCTCGAGACGATCGTCGAGAAGGCGATGGCGAGGGACCCCGATGCGCGGTACGAATCCGCAGCTGCACTCGCGGCAGATCTGCGGCGCTTCGTGCTTGACGAAACGATTCTTGCACGGCCGCCGAATCGATTTGTCGCTGCAAAAAGATTCGTGCGAAAGCATCGTGTAGGCGTCGCGGTGTTCGCGATGATTGTGACCGGAATCGCGCTTGGCTATGTCTCGAGTCTTGCTGCGAATCAGCGCACGGCTCGCGCGCTTTATCTCGCAAGCCTCGCGCGCACGGAACTGTTGACTGAGTTGGGCGAGTCTGTTGCAGCAGCCGAAGTGCTTGCACGCACGCCACGATCGGAATGGACATGGGTGCATCGCGCGCTCGAGCGCACGCTCGACGGCCGCGCGCTTGCGCTTGATGTTCCCAACAGCGCGCACACACGAGCTCTCGCGATTGCTCCAGAGCTTGGTGCTGCGGTGTCTTCTCTCGACTCGACGATTCAATTGGTGAATCTCGCTGACCTCTCGAAGTTTGGAGAGGCAACGCTCCGCGCGCGTGTCACCACACTTGAATTGACTGCCGATGCGCGACGCGCGTATGCGGGTTGTGTGGATGGAAGCGTGTGGGAAATCAACACCGAGATTAGTGATGCTGCGCATGATCCTATTCTGCTCGGCGTGCTCGACTCTGCATGCATCGCCTCGGCCTTGTCGCCTGGTGGACTCGAATTGCTCGTCGCCAGTGCGGAAAGTGGCGTTGAAGTGTTCGATCTTTTCAGAGGGTCGCATCGGACGATGACCAACACGCAAGGCGGGACTGCGCAAGTGCTGCGCGTGAACGAGATTGCGTGGGAACCGAATGGTGAGTCTGCGCTTCTCGCGAGCGCGGCGCAAGGTGTGCTTCGTTGGTGGCCGAATCGGAATGAAGTTGTTCCGTTCATTGCGATTCAAGGCGCAGTATCAAGTGTCGCGTGGAGCCCTGATGGAGTGAAGATTGCATTCGCCGTTGACATGGAAATTTATCTTGGCGATGCGGTGCGTCGCGACGCTCAGCGCATCGCGAGCACGCGTCATCCGGTGCGTCAGGTTGCATTCAGTCCGAATGGTCTCTTCATCGCGACCGTTGGTCGGGACGCTCGTGTTCACATTCTTGGAGTAGATGGCACAGAGCGTGTCGCGCGATATAGCCCAGATGGATCACAGTCCTCTGTTGCCTGGGTCGATGCGGACACCGTGATTACCGCTGGAATTGGCGTTGCAACATGGGAGTTGCAGGAACCGTTTCCTCGCATCGTCGTTCCTTCGCGTGAAGACGGGACTC
This sequence comes from Planctomycetota bacterium, assembly GCA_003671055.1. Taxonomy (GTDB): domain Bacteria; phylum Planctomycetota; class Phycisphaerae; order Phycisphaerales; family SM1A02; genus F1-140-MAGs142. Next base: position 6,700 of record QWPV01000017.1, on the reverse strand, counting down.
GAGGAAAGAGTGCGGCACGATGGCTGACGCCGCACCGCATCCGCTTTGTAGACGAGCACGGAGTCGCGATGGACTGCAGTATGGTCATGCCGCCGCGGAACTTTCGCCGCGCAACGAAGATTGAACAGGCGTGCGTGACAGCGTTGAGTCTCGATGGCCGCCGTGGCGCGATCGCGCTCCCGACTGAAGGGATAGAACTCATTGAGCCTAATGGCAATATGACGGCGTGTTTGTCGCATGGTCGCTTTGTGCATCTCGAGTTCAGTCAGAACGGCGCGCTGCTTGCAGCAACACATCTTGATGGATCTGTGTGGCTGATCGATCTCGCGACCTGCGCGGCGCAGAGGATTTGGATTCCCGCCGCGGAAGAGGCAGCAGTTGGCGTGGTCTGGATTGGGGAGGATCAGCTGCTCACGATGAGTGAGTACAACAATGTGCGGTTGACGCGAGCAGAAAACGTCGAAGCAGCATGGAGTGCTGAGCGAACGGGGTTCTATGGGAAGACGCGCATCGTGCAGCAAGTAGGCGCATCGAGGTATCTCGCGAGTGAGGAGGGGCTGGTGGAGGAAGTTGAACCCGATGGAACCGTTCGCCGTCGTTTCAATGGCGGACTCGGTGGTTCACTTGCGATCGCAGAGTCGCCCAACGGATTGCTTCTTGCAACAGGTGGGCTCGATGGTCGCATCCACTTGTTTGAACGCGCGACGCAAGATGAACTCGCATCGTTCCCTACAGTCGCGGATGCCGTAGTAACACTTGAGTGGTCGCCGGATGGAAACGCGCTCTTGGTGACGGGCGATGAAGGCAGCCTCGAAGTGATCGATTCGAAACCCCTCCGCGCCCGCTACGCCGAGCGCCTCATCTGGCTTGAATGACGCATGCGCAATTCGCCACTCAGGCGAAGCGGATGCACTCCGTGAGTCGTGCCACAGCGCGTGATGAATTCTGCCCTAAGCGGCAGATTCATCGCGAGCGCTCAGCACGGCGCACCGCAGCAGTCGGTGTTTGGTGCGATGTGTGTGCGCTTCATCACGATTCCGTTTGGTCGGACGATGGCGGCTTCGCCAACATCCACACCGTAGAACACGACTGTTTGCTCGCCGATGCTTGCGCGAGCACCGACGCGCAGGCGATCGATCTTGAGAATGCGATCTTCGAAACTGTGTGCTTGAAACTGACACGCAACTGTGGCGTCATCTTCAAACGTGAGCATGTCGGGATCGACGAGTTGCGTGAAGCCAGGGCCGAGTACGACGCGCTTGCCGATGTGCGCGCCAGAGAGTCGAAGGTACGCGTTGAGGAGCAGCGTGCCCTGCAGCGATGCGAGTGCGCGTCGACCCCAGTATCCCCACACGACGTACAAGAAATCCCATCGCGAACACCAGCATGACCAGAGCGCGTGTTGTCCAGGTTGCACGCGACCGAGGAGGATCCACTTTGTTGCGATCAACATTGCGCCGAGCGTGATCGCGCTTGCGATGAAGAGGGAGGGCGTGAGGACCCACGCAATCATCGCATCAGTCATCCCGCGCGCGTGCGCTTCGAGGAGTATGAGGGAGGCGAGCGTGCCCATGATTGCGGGAAACACGGGCACCGCAATGCGAAGGGTTTCCCACGCGAGTCGATTGCATCGGCGAATCATGGACGGATCATGCGTGTCTTCGCGCGGTGCGACGGCGATCTCGCGGCGCGGAAGTTCCATCGTCGGAACGCCGAACCATCCTGTTCTTTCACGCACACGCGCGGCGTCTGGTGCAGTAGAGACGCCGACGAAGAGGTCATCGCACCATGATGCGCCTTGCGCGAGTACCGCGTGATTGCCGATGAATGTGCGCGCGCCGATGCTTGTCGCGCGCACCGTGAAGGCATCACTCGTGGACTCTGCAGACGCGAGATAGATGCCATCCGCAAAGAAACTTTCGTCACCGACAGTCAGCATCTCGGGAATCGTTCCCATGATCGTGCTGATCTCGCAGCCGCGTCCGATCTTCGCGCCAGCCACGCGAAGCCACACCGGCCAGTACATCGACCCCGAGAGCCACACGCACGCGTCGTCGAGCATCTGCGTCTTTGCGGTCGCGAGAAGACTCGTCGCGGAGTAGCGGTGAAACGTTCCCTCGCGCACGCGCGGGAGTAATCGACAGAGGAGCGCGGTGCCAACGATTCGAATGGGTACGAAGAGGAGCGAAGCGATTGCGACGAGCAACAAGAGATCGCGGACATTCGCGGGTGCCATCGCGCCAGCATGAAGCGATGCGAACACGTGCCCCATCCCAAACGTGACAAGGGCGGCGATCAGCGCGTTGACGAAGATGGAGATACCAGTCGCTCGTCCCACAAGCGCGAGCAGCGCGTGCAAGTTGCTCGACATCGCGCGGCCATCGCGTGGCGTCGGTGACGCGCGTGTTGCTGATGCGTCGCGTGCAGGAACTCCAATCCACAATCGATGCGCGGGCACAGTCTGGCCTTGGTCAACCAGCGAGAGCGCGCCCACTTCGGCGCACTCTTCAACGATCGAATGAGGTTCGAGCGCCGCGCGCACGCCAACTCTCGTTCCAGCGCCAACTCGAATGTGCCCCGCGAGCAAGTGCCCATCTTCAAGTGAGAGTGCGCGGAGTGCAGAATCTTGCGCGAAGCATGCGTCATCGCCGATCTCGAGTAAGTCGAAAGCGCCGTGCGGAAGTTCAACACCTCGAGCGAAGTGCACGCGATCACCAATGACCGCACCGAGCCGCCGCATCATCCAACCTTCGAGTGTCGTGCCGTACACAAGTCCCCAAGGAATGAGTCGCGACAATGCTGCCGCAACCCACAGTTGGCTTCCCCGCCACGACCAGTAGCCGATGACTTCATTGCGCACACGGCCGAGGATCCAACGCTTCGCGGCAACCGCAAGCGCGAGGGTGAGCACGAGCCACGCCAGAGGCGCCATGAGGAAGAGCGACACCGAAGCGATGAACCACGCAATGCTTCCGATTTCCAGCGGGACGCTCTCGAAGAGCCAAAGCGCGCCGAGCATTGTGGCGCCGCTTGAGAGCACAACACCACTCAACATCGCCGCCAAACGAAGAGCGCTCGCGATGTACGCATTGCCTCGTGACGAGAGTGAGCGACGCGCCCGTAATGGTTGCGCGTCGCTGGTTGCTTCACGCATGGATTGCGCAAGTGCCATTGCAGTGCGGGCGGTGTAGATGTCACGCACAGAGACGCGCTCGAAATGCACGCTCGGTTGGCTCGGGGTTTCGCGACGCAGAATGAGCACTGCTGCGACGGCGGTGAGTGAGTCGCCGTCGAGCGCGGTGAAAAAATCTGAGGAGCGACCACACGCACGGTGTGTTGCGGTGCTGAATGCATGGCATATCGCCCGTTCAAGTGCGTCGCGCGGCGCGTCGAGAGCATCGATCGTTGATGTACTAGTGATTGCTTCGCTGAAGAGTTGCGGGAGTTGCTTACGGTCGAGCTTTCCGGCGATCGAGGTGGGGAGCGACAGAAGAAAAGCAAAATCTGACGGCACCATGTAGATCGGCAGCGATACGCGCAATGCTGCGCGAACATGTTCGAGCGATGGCGGCGCGTGCGCGTCGGTGGCGACGAGGAATGCGACAAGGCGAGGTTCGTCGCCTCGCAGTTGCACTGCTGCTGCAGCGTGCTTGACTCCATCGATGGCAAGAAGTGCTTGCTCAACTGCGCCGAGTTCGACGCGATAGCCGCGTAGTTTCACCTGCGCATCGATGCGGCCGAGGAACTCAAGCGCGCCGTCGCTGTTCACACGCGCAAGGTCGCCGGTGCGATAGATGCGACCGAGCCCATCTACCGTTGGAAATTTGGATGCCGTGAGTGCTGCATCACCGCGATAGCCGCGTGCGAGCCCTGCACCAGCGATGCAAAGTTCACCAGACTCGCCATCTGCAACGCGCACCAGTGTGCCTGCGCGCTCATCGAGGATGTACGCGCGATTGTTCGGCACCGCGCGCCCGATCGTGACTGGTGCGCCAGCATGCACGGTGGAGCGCGTGACAGTCACGCTGCATTCAGTAGGTCCGTAGCCATTTTCAAGTCTGCAATGCGGCGCGAATACATCGGCGAGATCTTGCGGGAGCGCTTCGCCACCGACATAGAGCAATCGCAGCGCAGGAAGTTCGCGGGATGGATCTATGCATCCGAGCGCACGCAGCAGTGTGGGTGGTGGGCAGAAGACATTGATCTGCTCGTCGCGAAGGAATGGCAAGAGATCAGGACCGAGTCGGACTGTTTCATCATCGAGAGGGACGAGCGTCGCGCCCGAAGCGAAGGCGAGATAGGTTTCTTCGATTGATGAGTCATACGCAGGGGACGAACATTGCGCGACGCGATCACCGGCGCGAAGTCCAAACTCGCTTCGATCGCTCTCCACAAGATTCACGATGCCACGATGTTCGAGCAGCACGCCCTTGGGCTTGCCGGTCGTGCCTGAGGTGTAGATGCTGTACGCGAGGCGCGAAGCTTCACGAGGGAGGAGAGGCAGAGCGGCGTGTGTTGGCGCGGTGATCGTCGACACAACGGCCGCGGCGTCGACGAGACATCGCGCGTCAACACCAAGTGCAGTGAGTCGCGCAATGCCCACAGCATTCGTGAGCACGCTTCGAGGCGCGCAGTCATCGAGCACAGATTGAATGTGCGCATCAGGAAACTTCGGATCGAGTGCGCAGTACGCGCCGCCAGACTTCAGCACGCCGAGTTGCGCCGCATACAGCGTGGGATCTTCGCGCGGGAGAAGCGCGACAACGATTTCCTCAAGTTGCGTGCCGCGCGCGTGCAATGTTTGCGCGAGGCGATCCGAGTCCTGATCAAGTTGCGCGTAGGTGCATCGCAGCCGATTGCGACGAGCGCCAGAGGGCGGAACGTCGATGGCGATCGCGTCTGGAAAGAGTGCAGCCGCGCGGGAAAAACACTCGTGCAGCAGTTCCGAGCGAACATCGCTCATGCGCGCGTTGCTCGCGACGACGCACGGGAACGCGCACCATGACCGACGATCATGCGACCGTCACAACTGCCGCACGAGCATTTGAACGGCGACGAAATTGTGTGCTCGGTCGTTTCATAATCGAACGAGATCTTTTCACCGGCGCGAATCGGGCGTATCGCGATGAGCAAGCGAGCGTCGAGCGTGCAGTTGGGCGCGCACGAGTGATCGAGGTAGCGCCAACCGAAATGGCCATCCGTGTGACCTTCGAGATTCGGCAGCGTGTCGCTGCCATCGACTAAGCCTGCTGGCGGCGTGATGTGCAGGCGAGGCCCGAACTGCACCGAATGGCGTGTGGGCATCGCGCATTCCACGCCTTCAATCTCGAGGATCGTTGTTCCTTGAGCGATGTCGCGTGCGGCGATCACATGCCACGCGTGTTCGAGCGTCAGTGCGTCACGCACGATGCGGTAGCAGTCAACATCGATCATTCGCGTGGAACTGCGCGGTGCGGAGCATTCAGTATGTGAGCGAGCGGAATCATGCATGAGTGTGTGAAGCCAATGTTGCAACTCTTCTGTGCATAGTCAAGGTGCAGGGTTCAACAAAAAGCACTTCGCCGCGGAGGTGGATCCGCGGCGAAGTGTTTGGATGAAGCCTTCGCGTGGGAAGGCTCCATCGTGGTGGGACCGTAAGCAGCAGCTGGTTCCGTGGCTGGCCACCGAGTCAATCGCGAGGTCGCTCGACTCGGGGTCAGGGGGCGCACTCCGTGCTTCCCTGACCAGTACAAGGAGGGTCCATCCACTCGCCGACCATCCCAAGTCGCGGAGTGCCCTCTGCTGCAAACAACACTGAAACCTGTGCGGGTCGGAGTCCTCATGTCCGCTCAGGGAATCGTTGGAGCGCGCGCAATTGCTTCCGTTCAGCGCCCGAGCAGTGGCTGCTCGGCTCCGCCACATCCTGCGGCGTGCGTCCGTCATCTCATGCGGTTGAAAGTCGCTCTCAGGGTGATGAGAGAAACAACGCATGACTCAGTCTCTTGATCTCCACACACGGCGGGTGATCCCTCGCGAGAATCCGTGCCTTCTCGCGAGGGGTGCTGCCTCTGCAGCGTGTTCAATGGTGTGATTAGGAACAGCCCATGCTGGTGCCGCAGTTCAGGCAGCGATAGCACGTTCCGTTCCGAACCGTGATTGTTCCGCACTCACTGCACGCAGGCGCATCGCCCATCAGCGCAGCACTTGATTGATCGAGTGCGTTCTTTGTGGCAATGCTTGCGGCACGCCCTTCACTCGAACTCTCCGCAGCATTCTTCTGCATGACATGGGCAGCTGTGCGAGCTTGCGCTGCTGCATGGATTTCAGAGTGCATCCCCGTGTGCACTGTGGTGGATCGTGTTTCCACGATCGTTGCAGGAGCTATTGGCGCAAGGATCCGTGGACTCACGCGTCCAGCTGGAGTGAGTGCAGGAGTTGGAGCGGATCCTCCGAAGAGTTCGCTCATGGATCCTTCTGTTTCCATAGCGCCAAAGCGTGCGTCAGAGATGAAATCTGTTGCAGTTGGCATGTGCGCGAGCGGAGAGTTCTGCTCGCGATAGCCCGGAATGAACTGCATACCGAGCCAACGGAAGATGTAGTCGACCAAACTCTTCGCCATCGGAATCTCACGATTGAGCGTCATGCCCATCGGTTCGAAGCGCTGGTGCTGGAACTTCTTCACGAGGCTCTCGATCGGCACACCGTATTGGAGTGCGACCGA
>QWPV01000016.1:35217-43426 GCA_003671055.1 Planctomycetota bacterium | reverse complement strand
AACAACGACTCGCCCTTGAACTCCACGCCGAGGTACTCGCACGCGGACTTCGTTAAGCAACGACCTTGTCGTGTGCGTGCCAGAAAACCGAGTTGCAACAGGTACGGCTCGATCGCGTCTTCAAGTGTCGCTGCGTCATCAGCAAGCGTTGCCGCGATCGCTTCGAGTCCAACTGGACCGCCACCATATGTCTGCGCGATCACGCGAAGGTACTTGCGATCGAGTTCATCGAGTCCAAGTGGGTCCACCCCTTCGAGTGCGAGCGCCTTCATGACACTGTCGGCGGTGCAATGACCAGTGCCCATCACTTGCGCGTAATCGCGCACGCGGCGAAGCAGTCGAATGGCGATGCGCGGCGTGCCACGACTTCGGCATGCGATGGCTGCAAGTGCATCTGCGTCGACGCCCGTCATCGAGAGGATTCCCGTGGCGCGCTGCAGAATGCGCTGCAAATCAGCCTCGTTGTAAAACTCAAGGTGATGCGCGATACCGAATCGGCTGCGCAGCGCGTTCGTCAGCAACCCCGCGCGTGTCGTTGCGCCGATCATCGTGAACGGTTCAAGATTGAGCGTGACGACCTTCGCGTGCATGCCGCTATCGAGCGTGAAGTCGATGCGACGATCTTCCATCGCGGGATAGATGTACTCCTCCACTGCGGCGGGGAGTCGATGAATCTCGTCGATGAAGAGGACATCATTCGCGTGCATCTTCGTGAGCGTGCCAACGAGGTCGCCCGCTTTCGTCAACGCAGGACCACTCGTCACAAACGCGCGCGAGCCCATCTCTTCAGCAATCACATGCGCAATAGTCGTCTTGCCAAGGCCAGGCGGACCGTGCAGCAGCACGTGCTCCATCGCGTCGCCGCGCTTCTTCGCAGCAGTGATCGCGATCCGAAGTCGCTCGACGAGTTCCTTTTGCCCAATGTATTCCTGCAATCGCTTCGGTCGAATCTCCGCGATGTACGCATCGGACGCACGCACTGCACGCGTTGCTGCCGCGCCTTCAACGGCGGACTCACCAGGTGTCGCGGTGCGTGTAACGATGCGTTCCTTCGCCATAGAGCATTGATCGTATCAAACGCTTCGGCTACCGCTCAAATTTGGCTGGTGGAACGTTGCGCTCTGAGGGCGAATCGAGTTCGAAAAACGCTTGTGACTCGAACCCGAACACGCCGCCGATCACGTTGGTCGGGAAGCTCACGCACAGCGCGTTCATTTCACGCACGTTGCCGTTGTAGAACCGCCGCGATGCCGCGAGGCGATCTTCCGTGAGCGAGAGTTCGCGCTGGAGTTCGAGGAAATTCTTGTCTGCCTTGAGCGTCGGGTAGTTCTCCGCGACCGCAAGCAATCGACCGAGTGACTTGCCGAGTGTTTGTTCGGATGTGATCGTGTCCACCGCGTTCGCGTGCGGCGCCATCGCGCGCGCTCTCGCTTCAATCACTGCTGTAATCGTGTCGCGCTCGTGCGCCGCGTAGCCCTGCACCGTCGCAACGAGATTGGGAATGAGATCGTGCCGGCGCTTCAACTCGACATCAATGCCCGAGAAACTCTCGCGCACCGTCTGACGCAATTTCGCAAACCGGTTGTAGACCACTGTGAGCCAGATCACTGGCACAAGCAAGACAACACCCACGACGATGCAAACGACGAGCCCTGCACTTGCAGCGGCTTCTACTTGCGCGAGTTGGATTCCCATACTTCCACATCCTCTCTTGGACAACGAGCATCGACGAAGTGTCGCGGAAGGCGCATGACAAACGCGCCAATCCACTTCACGAGACCAACATACTCCGCAGCGCTCCACAACGTCGCACCACGGAAGAAAAACGCGCCACCGCGCACAGACATTCCTGGCGGCGTCTCTTCGAGCATCCACTCCATCATGCGCGGATCAAAGAGATCCACCGCCGCGCGCTTGTCGCTGCACTTGATGTGGAACTTTCGACTGAACTCACTTGACTCGAAATCGATGTCATCCACGCCCACCCATTCACCTATGCGATCAAGGAAGTTCTCTTGCCGCAGCGCGAGTGATTCAGGCAAGTTCATGATCGGTACCCAGAACAGAAAGGAAAACTGATAGGTGGTCGTGGTCTGATTCTTCCCGCTTCCGCTCGTCACTTTGTAGTGATAGTCCCCGAAGACCATTTCTCCGCGAATTCCATGCACAGAAACTTTGCCGTGCCGTATCCACGTCGCGCCGCGAGAATGCCCTGTTTGAAAGTCCTCGAAGTGCTGCGCCACCGCATGCGAATCGAAATCACTGAACCATCCCGCGCCAGGCCCACCGAAACTCAGTCCATTCGCGAGTTGCTCAAGCGCCTCCATGCGTTGCCTTTGCAACTTCGCTTGATGCACCATGAAGAGGACCAACGCGACGACCGCGCCCGCACCCAATAGCACGATCGCGATCACTCCGAGCGCGCTAAGGGCGGAACCAGCGTCCATCAGAACTTCACTTGCGGTGCATTTCGCTCCGCCGCATTCTCCACTTCAAAGAACGCCATCTTCGAGAATCCAAACATGCCTGCGATGAGGTTGTTGGGGAAGATGACGACTTGCGTGTTGAAGGTGCCCGCTGCGCCGTTGTATCCAGTGCGCGAACGACCGATGCGATCTTCCGTTGTAGCAAGTTCGCCCTGTAATTGGAGGAAGTTCGTGTTGGCCTTGAGATCGGGATAGGCTTCGGCAATCGCCATGAGCCGACCGAGGGTTTGCGTGAGCTCCCCTTCAGCAGCAATCTTCTGATCGATGCCGCCTGCGCTCACTGCTTTCGCACGCGCGCTGATCACCGCTTCGAGCGTGCCACTTTCGTGCGACGCATAGCCCTTCACGGTTTCTACAAGATTAGGAATCAAGTCGTGGCGGCGCTTGAGTTCAACATCAATTCCACTCCATGCAGCCTGCGCAGCGACGCGCAAACGAGCAAGGCCGTTGTAGACACCCATCAGCCAGATGCCAACGACGAGCAGTACCGCGACAACGATCCCGCAGACGACGAACGAACCAATTGCGAGTCCAGGCATTGATCAAACCTCCCTACGCGCGCACAAAGCGAGGTGCGCGCTGAGCGGAAATAGTAGCAACTTGCTGCGTGTACCCGAGTGAAGAATCGCTCGGACGCGGTTATCCTCATCTTCGCTTCGATGAGCGCTTCGATTCCTGTCACCATCGCCCTCGCATTCGCAACGCTTCCCTCGCTGCAGGATGCCGCAACGGCACCTCTCGTTACGAAACCACCGATCGTTGCGCCGACGTTGGCAACACCCGCGCCAATTGCCAGTCCCGCCGCCAAAGTTCGCAGCGACGACGAGCGGCGTGAAGCACGCGAACGCGAACTCCGCGAGCGATTCCTTCCAACTGTTGCGACGCCCGAGGAGTATCGACAACTCGCGAAAGAACTCGGACTCACCCCGCACGACTGCGAAGTGCTCGACGAGCAACTCGTGTTCGCCGCGATTCAGCGCGCCGAACTCGAGAAGAAAGTTGGACGCGTCATCGCCGCGCTGCTACCCGCGTCCTATCGATACGACCCGCGTTCTAACGTCTTTGATCCGCGCTACACGCCAGAACTTATGGCGCTCTATGCGCATGGTGACTCGATGGCTGCAGCGGTCGCGACCATCGAAGAGCCGATTCTCAAAGTCTTCCGCAATGGTTCCGAAATGGACCGCCGCGCGCCGCTCGAAGAGTTTCTGCTCGCACGCGCCACGCTTCGCACCCCTGCCGCAACGCGCATTCCTGGCGCTGCGATTGATCTGCGCGAACTCGTCCACGCGATCGTTCCCAAGATTGAATCCCAGACGCCGCTTGCGACTGCGAATCGACGCTACGCGAATGAACTCTTCGCGGCACTCGAGCAACGCTTCCGAACACTGCGCGCGATTCAATCCGAACGCGCCGCGTTGATGGTGCAACTCGGGCCCGAGTGGCATCTCACGAAAGCTGCGGAGGAGATCTCCGAGATCGAACGCGCGCTTGATCTGCTCGATGTGCGCGAAGCGGAGAGTGAGTTTTCACTTCGCGACCTCAACGCGCGCTGGGTTGAACTGCTGCGCAAGAATTTCCCGCAAGAACTTGGGCTTCGATTGCCTCGACTTTGGATCGAGCGCACGCACCCAGAAATCGACGAAGAAGAGCGCATTCTTCGCAAACTCGTCGACACGTTTACGAGTTCGCCGCTGGTGACTCCAGCCGACTCCACGGCGATGATGGAGGTACTTCTCGCAACGATCGAACGGCTCGCGCCACTGACTCGCGCGGCTGCGAACTCTGCAGACAAAGCACTCGCGCTCGCGATGGCGAGTGATCCAACGCTTGTTGAACAACGGCTCACGCATCAAGCAGCAACGCTCGCAGTGCAAGCCAAGCGTCGTGCGGTTGCGCGAGAGAGCGTCCGCATGATCGATCGCATTCTCGCGAGCGAAGCGGTTGATCTTCGCCCGCAACTCGAACAGACATTACAGACCCTCGCCGCACTTGATCGCGCTGATGCGTTCACGCGTGATGGTCTACTCAACGCCGCAGCAGCCGCAGGACTTGCGGACCCTGAGTCGCTTGAGGTTCGCGCGCCTGATGCAGCGACGCCTGAGAATGAGCTGCAGTCCGAAGCAAATGGCGTCGACGGCAGTTCGCCTGGCGACTCCACACGTACGCCATCCAACGCCGATCGTGGACGATCGCGCGGATCGCGCAAGCGCCCAATTCCATAACAAGTCCACTATGCGTTCATTGCACCGAATTGTGTTTCCGTCTGTTGTGTTGATCTCCATGTGCGCGATCATGTGCGCGGTTGGATGCGGCGACGCATCACCACCGACGCCGAGCGCGCCTCTCGCACCCATCGCGGCGCCAACTCCGCCAGCAGTACAGAGCGAACTCTTCGCAAATATCGATACCGCTTCAGGCCGCGTGCGAATCAAACTCGAAACCACGCGCACGCCGCGACTGTGCGCGAACTTTGCGAACTTGGTTGAACGCAAGTATTACGACGGCGCGCGATGGACAGGACACACATTCGTCGTGCGACAGACCAGCGGCGTCGATGGCGTCACCGTACCTGCGTACAACATCAAGGCGGAATACTCGAAGGATCTGCTCTTCAACGAAGGCTCAATGGTTGGCATGGCGAAGACCGCCGATGGCGCGAATCAACCGATTCGACCAACGACCTTCTTCCTCACGATCAAAGGACAAGAGCGTTGGAACCTCGACTATCCGATCTTCGCCACCATCGTCGAAGGACTTCAGGTCGCGAAGAACATCACGAAGGATGAACTCATCACTTCGATCCGACTCGAAGGCGATCCAACCGCGCTCTATACGCGCTTCGCGAAAGAACGCGCGCAATGGAATGCCGCACTTGACGCTGCAGCGACAAAGTGAATCACGATTAGTTCAAACTGACGCCGCGATCAGACATCGGCGGGGTGCGCTCTGCAGCTTTGCGCGTGGTTGAATCAAGCGTCGCGAGCTCAGTCAGAATGTGACGCGCGCGTTCTCGCAGTCGTGGTTCCGCGAGCAACGCGTATCGCTCGGAATCACCCTTCGAAAGCAACAACCCGATTTGTTCGAGCAGCATCTCTGTGGGAATCTGTTCTTGCGCGAGCCAGCGTCGAATCGGCAGGAGTGCTTGCGAGCGCGCGAGTTCACCACCTTCCATGCGCTTCAACAACGCGCTCCGCAGTGTGCGAATCGTGCCGAAGGATCGGCGCATAGATTCGGTCGGTCGGAGAAGCGCGCGTGGATACAAGCGACCATCCGCTGGTTCGTCCATCTCTTCAATGCGTGCTCGACAGATGCCGTGCAGCAGAATCTGATGGCGACCATCGTCAAGTCGGCGATGTTCAAAGATCTTTCCAACGCACACCACTCTGCGCAACGCTGGTTCGTTCTGCGCAAATGACGAACTCCGCACCACTCGGTCACCGAGCCAACGAGTGGGCGCAAATGATGCGAGGGCGATTGGCGCGGAGGATTGGAGTGCGCCGCCACCCGCTTCAAGACACTGTTCAACCATCTGCCGATAGCGCGGCTCGAACACCATCAACCAATCTGCGACATGCGGCAACAGCACCACATGCGGCAGCGCGAACACTGCGATCGGTTGATCAAAATCAATTTCAATAACGTGCGCCACGGCGATGAACTGTAGCCGACTACCCCGCGAGAAGACTCTGCGCTTCATCAAGTGATTGCGCAATCTGCTCGTGGCACGCTTCAAGCTGTGTAGCACTCAATCGTGCTGCATCAAGTGCTTCCGCTGGAATTTCAAGCGGATAGAGATCGGCGACGAATCCACCATGATTCGCTGCGAGCCGCTCCGCGATGTAGATGATCCAGGAGAGTTGTCGTTGATCATGCGCAAGACTCGCAGGGTCATGATGATGGCCGCACACAAGCGCGAGGCTGCGTGGAAACTTCCATGCGTCGCACAGTGCTTCGCCGAACTGACAATGATCCGCGCCAAACGCATCGCGTTCCACAAGTCGGAAGTCCATGAGCGGCTCTCCCTCGGCGCCGAATTGCATGTTGTTGAACACTTGCGTGAGCTTCACGCGATCCGATTGCAACTCCACCATCACGCCGATGTCGTGAATGAGTCCGGCAAGAAACGCTTCGTCGCCGCTGGCCATGCGCGCTTCCTTCGCGAGTACTTTGGCCGCTGCAGCAACTGCGATCGAGTGCGTCCACAGATCCTTTGCATCGAAGCGATCGCTCAGCGAACCACCGCGGAATAACTTCGCGAGACTCGCAGCGATCGCGATGTTCTTCACCGCATTGAGGCCGAGCAACGAGATCGCGCGATTGATCGAACCAATCTGGCGCGGCAATCCATAAAACGCGCTGTTCACAACTTTCAGAATGCGCGCAGAAAGTGCGGGGTCATTACCAATGAGTCGATTCAAATCCTGCGCGCTCGACTTGGGATCTTCCACAAGCTCGATGATCCCCATCGTCACTTCAGGAAGCGTCGCAATGTGCGAGACCTGCTTCACTGCAGCAGCAGCAATCTGCGACGGATCTAACTTCACATCGTTGCAATGGGTCGCAGATTCCGACATTCGCTTCAAGCCTCCTAAGAACAGCAAAACAACCGCGGATCAGGCTCCCCGCGAAACACCGTTCTGCAAGGTTCTCATCGGCTACAAGCTCGTCGAAGTGACGCTACATCGAGTGAATCGCGCTCGTCACCTGTCATCTGTACCGATTGCGCAGCCTCCGGCGCACCGCCGTACCTCCCCCTTCGAGCAGACCCGCCGCGCGCGCCGCAACCCTGACCGCACTCAATCTGGGATAATTCAAACTTAAACTTTGAATCAGCCCAATCCTAGGCTATTCTTCCTTCATGGCAGCGCTGCGCAAACCGCATCCACGGCTCCTTACGCAACGCCTGCTTCTCGCAGCTCGGGACTTCCCTGTTGTCACAGTCACGGGGCCTCGCCAAAGCGGCAAGAGCACGCTCTGCCGCATGGCATTTCCGAAGAAGCCCTACGTCAATCTTGAAGCGCTCGACGAACGCGCCTTTGCCACACGTGACCCGCGCGCATTTCTTGCACAGTTTCCCCACGGTGCAATTCTTGATGAGATTCAACGAACGCCCGATCTCACCACGTATCTGCAAGTCGATGTTGATGAAGTGCGCAAAGCGGGTCGTTGGATCCTCTCGGGCTCGCAGCATGGGCTGCTCACCGGCGCAGTATCGCAATCACTTGCAGGTCGCAACGCGCTGCTTGAACTGTTGCCGCTGTGTGTTACGGAACAAGCAAATTTTCCCCATCGCGGCAAGACGCTCTGGGACTACGTTGTGCGTGGTGGATTCCCCGCGATCGCTGCGAAGCCGGTCGATCCCTCCGCGTGGTTGCTGAATTATGTCGTGACCTATCTCGAGCGAGATGTGCGAGATATCCGCGCAATCAGCGACTTTTCCGCGTTTCGCACCTTTCTTCGTCTCGCCGCCGGACGAACCGCGCATCTCCTCAACCTCGCGACGCTTGCAGCAGACGCTGGCGTCTCGCAGCCAACCGCGAAGTCCTGGATCTCGGTGCTTGAAGCGACCTATGCAATCACACGCATTCAGCCATTCTTCGTCAACATACGCAAGCGACTCGTCAAGAGTCCAAAGCTGCACTTCATCGACACAGGTCTCGCGTGTGCGTTGCTCGGCATTCATGATGCGAAGACGCTTGACGCGCATCCATCGCGCGGTC
>QWPV01000016.1:13334-34560 GCA_003671055.1 Planctomycetota bacterium | reverse complement strand
AAGCCGTTAGTACGCGTTCCGCTTTGCGATCGCGTGGACTTTGAAGTCGGCGGTTGCAAGGACGGTCGCTATTCGTTCGCTCGCGTGCCCGTCGCCGTAAGGATGACCGGTCGCGAGCGTCTTTGTGAGTAGTTCGTGCAGCGCGACTTTGGTGTCTGAGGCGGTGCAGTCGCTGACATTGTCGGCGCGCTCGCGGCCTTGTTGTCTGGTACCGATGTTGAGGACGCGCGTGCCGAGAGCGGCGCATTCGATGAGGCCTGCGCTGGAGTTGCCAATGAGGGCGCGGAGTTCTTGGCGCTTGAGGAGGCCGATGAATTCTTCGCGTGGGAGGTGCGAGGTTGTGTGAAATACGCGCGGTGTTTTTTGTTGCGCGTTCGTGATTGCTTGTGCGATACCTTCGGCGCCAGCGTCAGCGTTTGGTGCGAGGCAGAGCGTCCCTTTGCGGTGCGCGAGTGCGGCGAGGATTAGCTCTGCGTCGGCGCGCTCGTCGCTTGGACTGCGACCGATGGGATGCATGAGGAAGATGAACTCGGGGCGACCGAGTTCGGCGTACCGTGCGTCGGAAATGGCTGGAATCGTGGCGATTGCGTCAATCGCGGGTGAACCAACGACATGCACTTGTGCGGCGTGCTCGCCCATGCGGCAGATGCGTTCTGCGCTCTGCGCTGTTGCGGGAAGATGAATGTGCGCGAGCTTTGTGATCGCGTGACGCATGGCTTCGTCTGCGACGCCCTCTGCGCGATCACCGCCGTGAATATGTGCGACATGGATGCCCCCCACGCTTGCTGCTGTAGCGCCCGCGAATGCTTCGATGCGATCGCCGAGGACGAGCACGATGTCGGGAGCCATCACATGCAGCAATGCGGCGAGATGTTGGATGCCGCGACCAAGTGCAGCAGCATCCGCGAGTCGCCCTGCTTCACCTTCGCGTTGCATCTCGAACAGGATCGCGTCTGACGCGAAGGCTCGTACTTCGTCAATCGTGTTTGCAGGAGGTAAGAGATGCGCGCCACCAGCAAACACTGTGAGCGAGAGATCTGCGCGCGCTTGAATAGCAGCGCACACGCTCTTGAGTATGCCCCACTCTGCGCGCGTTCCGGTGATGACTGCGATGCGCCTCACGCGAGATCCTCGTCGTGAAGAAGTCGATCGCATGTGACGTTCCGCTTCAAGAGGCGACCGACGGTTGCCTCAAAATGCGCAGCGGGAATTCCCGTGCCAGGACGTTTGCACACGAGGTCGGCTGCGTGAATCGATTGTCCCGCAGTGAGATCACGTGCAGCAACAAGCGACTGCCGACTCACGGTTCGCACATCACGCTCCACATCTTGCAGAAGTTTGTGCGGCGAACCGAACATGCGTGCGGCGCGATGTGCGAGTTGCACGTACTCCTTGAATTGCTCGGGATTCAGGCTCGCGGCGTGATCGGGTCCGCGTGCGTTGCAGTCGTAGGTGAGGTGCTTTTCAAGAATGCATGCGCCTGCTGCGACGGCAAGCGCGCCTGTGTCGATCGAGTGCGTGTGATCGCTGTAACCGACGACGCGACGCGTGATGGACGCAACTTCATGCATGCCACCTATGGCCGCACATGGATCCGAGGCTGGGTATGAACTTGTGCATTGCAAGAACGCGACCTGTTCGACATCGCTCAGCCATGCTGCGCCTTGCGCAACTTCCTCGCGCGTGGCTGCACCGGTGGACACGATGAGCGGACGACCCAATTGCGACATCGCGCGTAGGAGCGGACGATGCACAAGATCGGGCGACGCCATCTTGAACGCGTGCCATGGTTGTGCGGCGGCGAGTGCAACCAGCGGCATGGAGAACACGGTGACGATCGGGAAGATGTCGAGATCGATGCACACCTGCGCAAGTTCGCCGAGCGCTGCAGGCGAAAGTTGTAACTGCGCGAGGAGTTCGCGAGGATCGCGTGCGCCGTTCTCGCGCTGATAGACCGCGAGCACTGCGTCAAGGCTCATCAACATCGTCGCGTCAAACATCTGAAACTTCGCGGCACTTGCGCCCGCTTGTTTCGCGGCACGAATGAGTTCGCGCGCGCGTTCGACGCTGCCGTCGTGATTCACGCCGATTTCCGCAATGATGAAGGGAGCGCCGCCGAGACTGAGCGATCGACCGCCAATGTGGAAGTGTGGAGTTGTCATCGCGATGGACCTTCGAGTTTGAGCAGCGTCGCTTCCGCAACCGCCAGATCAAGCGCAGTATCGACATCGATCACTGCGCCTTCCTCGTTCTCAATGCCACGGCGATCGCGTCCGAAGAATGCGTGTGGCTCACCTTCACGCGGGCTGAAGAGCGAGGCGCGCTGCACCGCGATCACGCCACCGTCGGGCATGAAGACTGGCGGCAACTCTTGGCGTCGATAGATTCTATTTTCGACGAACGCACTTACACGCCCCTCAGAATCAAGTTGCGACATCCAGTACGGATGCGTCTTGCCCACGCGGTAGTAACTCTGCACGCTGTCGGCGCCGGTTGCGCGCAGTTTCGCAACCGCGCGATCGATCAAACCCTCCGGTCGAACAGGCACGTTGCCGTAGAGGATCACGATGATGCTCGCGCGCGAGCCACACGCTTCAACCGCGTGACGGACTGCACTGTCGACTGTTGCCGTGTCACTCGCGAGCTCTGCGCTGCGCAGCGAAACTTCAACGCCTTCGCGCTGCGCGATGGCTGCGATCTCCGCGCCATCAGTACTCACGACGATGCGCTGCACGCTCGTTGCTGCGCGTGCGGCGCGAATCGTGTGTGCGATCATCGGAACGCCTGCAACCTCAAGTGCGTTCTTGCGTGGAAGTCCTTTACTTCCTGCGCGGCCGATGACCACTGCGAGCACGACTTCGTCTGTGGATGCGTGACTCATGGCGCCCATGTCCTCAGATCAACATGGTCGATACTCACTTCACGCTTCGTCGCACGACGACGCGCAACGGTGTCGCGCCAAATTTCTGTGAGCGAATTCTTCTCGACGTGGCCGACAACTCGCTCGCCGCGAATGTCGAGTTCGCCTGACGCGACGCTTCCATCGGAGAGCACGACCAATCGACGCATCATCTCTCGATACATCGCACTCGCAGGCGCGCGCGCACTCGCAAGGACATCAAGCGGCGCCTCTGGAGTCGCGTCGACCGGCGGCGGTCCTTCGAGCACAGGTGTGCCTAGCAGATACTGCCAGCGATCGAAGAAACTTTCGACATCCACAAGGCTCTCCACGCGTCGCTGTAAACGAGGAACAATCCACGGCGTGTAGAGCGCGGTCGAGCCAGGCGAACCTGAAACGAGAGTGCGCAGCGACATGAGGTATTCAAGATTCGTAATCGCATCAGCAAATCGACTGACGCCTGTCATGCGCTGATAGCACACCGCTGTGTCCGCGTGAAGATCCACGCTCACGATGTCAACGCCGGCTGCAACCATCGCGGCAATACTTTCGCGCGGCGCGAGAAGTTCAGTACGCACGTGCACCGCGCGAATGCCTTCCGCCTTCGCGTGCTGCACGAATGCAGCGAGTTCGGGATGCTGCAACGGATCGCCAGCTCCCGCAAACGTAAGCACAACATCATTGGCTGCATGCGTCTGCTCGATCAGCCGTTCGAAGCGTCGACGCGTCATGGTCGGACGCTGCACGCTGCCGAGTCGATGCGGACTTGAGGGACCAGAGTGCTGGCGACCAGTGCAGAGTTCGACGATGAGATGTTGCGGCGGGAAGGTGATGTTTCCCGTCTCCAGTTGCGCTTCAAGCAATTTAACGATCGTCTTCGCATCGAGGGACGCAAAGTCGCGCCCGCTCTGCACGAGGTACGGCTCAATCGCTCGACGCAGGGTCGAAATTCCACGCGCAGTGTCTGCAGTCGCGCGCACGAAACTGCCGCGAATCTCGTGCGGAATCTGCACGCAGATATCTTTGGAGATTGGATCTTGCTGTGGACGAGTGGGTTCGTAGCCGAGCATCCATCCGAGCGTCGCATGACGACCTCCCGCACGAATCGATTCAATCGTTGCACGATCAAGCAAGATGCCGCAAAGTCCAGGCGGCGCTTGCGAGAACACCAAGTGCATGAGATCAGGTCGCATGCGATGGCGACGCACAAGATCATCGCAACCCGCTTGCCCTTCGACGATGACGAGTGGCCAATCAGGCGCGACGAGCACAACCGCAGTGAGATTGAACCGCTCGGCTGCTTCTGCAGCGACACGAGAGCAGCGCAATTCGTCGTACACAGTCATCCCCGCGATCCCACCGCGCCACGAGGAATCTGCGAACAATCGCGCAGTCGCAATCGCTTCGCGGCCTGGGTCGTAGGGTGTCGTGCCGGAACGATGGAGATCCACCGGCAACCCGATGTGCTTGCGGTTGATGAGCGCTTCAACCTGCGCTTCGATCGCATCGCTGTCTGCGATGAGGAGCACGATGCGCGAACACTCTTTCGATGCGCCGAGTCGTTCGAGCGTCCGTTGCAGAATCGGACGATCCGCGAATGGCTCTGCAAGCGAACGCGGTCCGAGCAATCCACTCATCGCAAGATCGACCGGCACCACAAACGCCGCGCGGACTTCTTGCACGGTCGCCTGCGCTTCACTCAAACTCGCTTCGAGTTGCCGCTCGGCGCGCACGGTTGTCGCTGCTTCATCATCCGCGTCATCGACGCTCGCGTCAGGTGACTCAAGCGCGGTAATTGTTTCATCAAGTCGCGCGATGTAATCAGGACCAGTCTCAGCGAGCCATCGCACATTCACCAGATCGCGCTCAAACTGCAATCGCTGCGTCTCTTCAGGCGAGAG
Organism: Planctomycetota bacterium; assembly: GCA_003671055.1. Taxonomy (GTDB): domain Bacteria; phylum Planctomycetota; class Phycisphaerae; order Phycisphaerales; family SM1A02; genus F1-140-MAGs142. The sequence goes on along the minus strand of QWPV01000016.1, from coordinate 29,760 downwards.
TGCGGACGAGAAATGAATGCGTCGATCGGACTTCGCGCGTCGGAACATACCAACTTGGCTGTATTCATCGAGCAGTCCGAATGCTTCCATGCGTGCGCCGACTTTCGCGCGCTCCGCATCAAGCAGTTTCCAGAGTCGATCGATCGGCGCTTCTTTGGGAAGATCGCCCGCGATTTGCGGATTTGCGGCAGTAACTCTGCGGTGCGCTGGGCGGCTTGTTGAATAATCTCCACATCCTTGCGGACGAGTCGAAGTCGCTTGGCAACTTCCCAGATACGTTCGACATCAAGCGATTGCGAGGGCGCGGGGATTTCTGGATTCGTCAGGACTGCGTGCTGTTCGAGTGCTTGCGCGAGGGTGGTGATGTCGGTGCCCGCTTTGCGAACGCCGCCCTCGGTCGCGTCGAGCGTGGTGAGTCCACGGCGCTTATCTTGCAAGAAGAATCCCTCGAAGCGCTGCAGATACGACTCCATCTGCGCATCGGTATAGATCGGTCGACCGTGCACATCTTCGAGCTTGCGAAGATGTTGGCGATGTCGAACGATGCGCGTCCATTCGAGATTTTCAATCGTGTTGAACGGATTGAGTTCCGGCGCCCACACATCGTCAATCGCTGTGCCGCGTGCGTAGTAGAGACCATCGGTGAAGCCGAGATCCTGTCCGATGAGTGCAACAGGATCGCAACCCAAGTAGCGAGCGATTTGATAACAGAGGTGCGCGACAGTCGCGCCAGCGGGAAGTTCACCCTTCGATTTCGCGAGTGGACCGAGGAGTTTGTCGAAGTGCGGCGCCGCGATGCAACGCACGGGACCAGCGTAACTGTGCGCGACGATCGGGTTCGCTTGCGGATCGAGAATGAGTGTCGTGTCGCACACATCCTCTTCGCGCAGCCCTTCAAAGAAGCGCTTTGAGATGCGGTGCCAATCAAGGCTCGCCACAAAGTGCGGACGAATGCCAGCTGCGAGGAGCGGCTTCAGCACCGTTTGCACAGCGACGATGATGCAGCGATCGCGAACGCCAGGCTGCGCGAGCAGATGCAAGTTGCGACGAAGACTCGGCCCTGCACTGACCACCACGCCGAGTCGACCTTGCGCGATGCCCTTGAGCGGCGCAAGTCCAGCGCCGCCCACATACGGACGCGCATTGCGGAACACCGATTGAATCGTTTGCGTTGAGCGCACGAGCGCGGTCGAGACCGTCATGCGCGCGCCACGAACAAGTTCGGTCACGCACTCGAGGAATTTCTTCGGCGAATTCGCGAGTCGCTGTCGGCTCGGTGGATGATCCAGAATCTGCACGCCCATCGTGAGGATCGCTTCGGAGCCCGAAAGTCGATCGACAAACACGGAGGTCTCTTCAGCTCCATCAAAGAAAAATACATTCGCATTCGTCAGCCACGCGCTGTGATCAATGCGCTCGAAAACCGCACGCAGCAGCGCGAAATCTGGCTCAAGCACCACGATCAATCCACTACGCAAGACCCGCGTCGCCAGCGCTGCAACGTGATGTCCAAGCCCAAAGCCCAGCACAACTGCGACAGCCTTCTCTCGAAGGTCAACGCGATTGGCGATCTGTTCTGCTTCTTCTTTGGGTGCGTGGCGTGATGCGAGTGTTTGCGTTGCATAGAGCGCGCTCAACACACCATCTGCTGCAGTAAACCATGTGACATCCCCTGCTGTAACGGTCGCGAGTCGTTCAGCAAGATCAGGATTTCGAATCGCGAGTGCTTTGAGGTTGCGCTCAAGCAGTGCGTTGGCGTGCGCGTCCACCGCATCATTCGGAAGATCTAAGGGGGGCGTTGCGGTCATCGGTGGCGTTGACATCGTCAGTCTCCGACACCGACGACCGCGCTCGGCGGAACGAAGGGCGGAATGGGCAGCAGTTTCAAGAGTCGCGCGTCAAGGTTGCTGTCTTGCACGCCCACGCGAACATCGCGTCCCGACAATCGTCGCGCACCCGCAGGGAAATGGAAGACGCGCACCGCTGATTGTCCAGGCTGGAGATTTTCGATCGGCTTGCGATTCTGCGTGTAGCCATCCGCGACGGCGAACGCTTCAACATCAAGCGGCGTCGAACTCACATTCGTCACTTTCGCGCTGACCACAAGATCAATGCGATCGCTCTCCACGCTCTTCGCAAGTCGCCATGATGACTCAAGCGAGACTTTCGAGAACCCTGTCTCGACCACTGCGCTGAGTGGAATCGCGTGCTCTTGATTGCCCGAAACTTGCGCGAGTGGTCGCAGATCAAATTCGCCTGACGGTCGACTGCGCGGAATGCCGAGCGCGACTTCAACCTTTGTCTCGCCCAGTGGCGGGATGCTGAATGGCATTGATCTCGGCGCAATCTCCGCATCTTCCATTTCGGGAAGAAGCAGCGTGCCGCTGATGTGATGATTCCACGGGTTTTTGAGCACAATTGCGATCGGCTGCGGTGCGCGACGCGCGTCGATCGACGCTGGTTCAACCCGCACTGCCGCGCGGAACTGCAAGACTTCGCGCTCGACACCTTCAACGAACACAGGTTCGCGCACCAACGCGAGTGCGTGCCCTTCTGCGGACGGCGCGAGTTGCTGCACGCGTCCCCACAAGTCGGTGGCGATGACAGTCGAACGACCGAGCGCAACTTTCACACTCGCACCCTCTACACGCGATTCATTCCACGCGATGAGACACGCACCGCGAGGTCCATCCGCGAGTATTCCGCGAAGCCCTTCGCCGAGTGGAACTTCAGAGACGAAGTGGCGGCCGCAGAGACGCGTCGAAAGTTGTCGCCACGCAGCGACACCGATGGAGGGACCAGGAACTTCGCTCGACTCATCCGCGACAATCGCAATCGACGCGATGCCAGTGCTCCACGCGTCAATCGTGCGAAGAGCGATATCGATGGCGCGGTCACGCGGTGCGATCTCGAGCATGTCGTTGGAGAGAGATGCCGGAAGCGGTTCTATCGTCGCAAAGATTCGCTCGGGTGGCGGAAGCGTCGTGAGCGGCGCGTCGCCTGCTGCAAGAGACCATCCTGGCGCGAGCGGTAACTCAACCCACGCGCGCGATTCTTTGAGATCGCTCGCGATGCTCTCGGGCATGGGCTCTTCAGGCATCCATGGTGTGACGACTGCGGGACCCGCTATGAAATTACGAAGCGCGTCCGAAGCCGCGAGTAACTTTGGTTGTAACTCCGGTGCACTTGGATCAAGCCCCTCCGCGCCGAGGAACCAATGCGTCACTTGCTGACCGAACGCAATGAGCCACGGTTCAAGTGCGCCCTTCCATCGTGCGCCTTCGGACGCAAAGAGATCGACGACCTGTGAACTATCGAGTCGCTCTGATGTCGCGAGTGCTGCAGGAATTCCTTCGATGCGAAACATCGGACGAATACTCTTGGCAAACAGCGCGTCGGTGAGCGTGCGCAATTCGTGCACGAGCAGCGTGGAACTTCCGAGATCAGTATTCGCGCTCCACACTGGAAGCACAACGAACGATGCGCGAGCGAGCGTCGCTTGTGCGATCGTCTTCGCGTAGTCATGCGATGCGCTCTCAGGGAAGACGACACCGAAGCGAGGCGGCTGATCCGCTTCGAAGGAATCATCTGGCACGATGCAGAATTGCGCGCGACGAGCGGCGATGCGTTGACCTTCATCGAGGAAGTGCGCGTCGGCGGAGTACCAGCCTGGCGCGAGTGAACCGAGCGCGACACTCATTTCTTGCGCGTTCTGCAATGCGCTGTCTTTGCGTGCAACGATCACGCCCGCGACATCGCGAACCACAACGCGCACAGTGAGTTTGGTCGCGACCGGATCTCGACACGTGATCGTCAGTTGAGGAATGTCCTTGACGCTAAAGATTCCGCCGCGCGTTGCAGCAAACTCCGCCGTCGGCAATTGCCACACGACGAGATCGTCGATGAACGCAGTGCCCGTGACATCCCGGCGCGCAGGAAGTCCGTCACTGCTCGATGCACCATCAGGCTGCACGATCGCGACTTCAACGGTCATCGACGTCGCACCGTCCGGCGCTTCCGGCATTTCGAGTTCAACTTTTCGCCAGCCTTGTTCACTTCGCAACGGCGCAGTCGCCCACGCGCCCGGCATCGGTTCACCTGCAGAGTTCACGAATCGTGCAGTCAGTCGCACGCCTGCAGCGAGAAGGCCGGAGGTATGAATCTGCGCACTCACTTGCGGACGCGCGCGGCTGGTGAGCGGAATGAGCGCAGGCGAGGAAGCCACAGCAATCGCCGCACCATCAAGTTGAAACGAAAGCGACCAGTGGCCCTTCGGCGCGCTCGCGCTGTTGCCTTGCGTCGCGTTCGCGTTCGCATTCGCGCCAGCTCGCACAAGCGCAACGCGACCAAACGGCGGAAACCCAGGCTGCCCAGATTCACTCGTCAGGACGCGATAAAACCCCTGCGGCATCTCCGTCGGAAACTCTTCCGCATCTTCAAAGTCGAACCGCTTCAACAAACGACGCGGAGTTTCGCCAGCGCCTGCACCAGCACTCACCCCCGCAGGCGCCGCGACCTGTGGCAACAACGCCTCCGCCCCACTCGACGCAAGAAGTGCGAAGAACGGTGCAACGAGGGAACGAACCGCGAAAGTTGCCTTGCGTGAAATGCGTCGCAATGTGAATGGATCTATCGGCAGTTCAGGCACTTAGTGAATGATTTCAAGGTCGCTCAATGAGACATCGCAAACGCGATCCACAGACCGCGCAAGCCATGCAATGAAAAGCGAACTCAAGCTCCCTTCGTTTCATGCTCCCGCGATGGCTCCAATGCCAGCGCGTAAACCTCATACAGCCATGCACTTATGCCGAGAAAAACTGCCCGCCGCGCGCGGGCTTTCGCATGCCGTCAGCCGCCCACCGCTACAAAAAGTGCCTGTCCTGGATTGAGATGTCCTCGATTGAGCGTCCGCTACCCTTTGGGCGATGATTGATCTTCGTAGCGATACTGTCACGCGGCCGACTCTTGCGATGTGGGAAGCTATGCGCTGTGCGCCGCTTGGGGATGATGTGCTTGGGGATGAGCCCACGGTGCAGGCGCTTGAGGCGAAAGTCGCGATGTTGTTGGGGCAGGATGCGGCGCTGTTTGTCCCGAGCGGGACGATGGCGAATCAACTTGCGATTCGTACGGTGTGTGAAGGTGGGGATGAGATTCTTGCGCACAAGGAGAGTCACATCATTCACTATGAAACGGGTTCGCCTGCTGCGCTGAGTGGGTGCATGATTGCGCCGCTTGATGGCACGAATGGAATCTTTGACGCGGAGAGTGTGCGTTCTGCGATTCGTCATCGCGATCAGCATGCGCCGTTGTCGCGGATGTTGATTGTTGAGAACACGCACAATCGTGGCGGTGGTTCGTACTGGAGCGTGGAGCAGTTCGCGAGTGTTGCGAAAGCTGCGCGTATCGGTGGGCTTCATCTCCATGTGGATGGCGCGCGCTTGATGAATGCATGCGTCGCGCTTGGCGTTGGTCCGCGAGATTTCACTGCGCATGCGGACAGCGTCTCGGTGTGTTTCTCGAAGGGACTTGGTGCGCCGGTGGGAAGTGCGCTGGTAGGTGGACATGCGTTCATTGCGCGGGCGCGTCGGTTCCGAAAGATGTTTGGCGGTGCGATGCGCCAATCAGGAATTCTTGCGGCGGCTGCGATCTATGCGCTTGACAACCATGTTGCGCGGCTCGCGGAGGATCATGTGAATGCTCGCGCGCTTGCGACGCATCTTGCATCCATCTCGGGGCTCTCGCTTGAGATCGAACCTGCGGCAACGCCCACAAACATGGTGTTTTTCCGCGTTTCGAAGGCACTTGGCGATGCTGCGAGTTTCTGCCAGCGCCTGCGCGAACTTGATGTGCTCGCGCTCAACCTCGGACCAGATCGCGTGCGCATGGTGACGCATCTCGATGTGAGTGCGAGTGATGTGGACCGTGCGGCTGCTGCAATCCAACGCGTGGCGACTGCAAGCGCATGAACGCCGCAATCTTTGATCTTGATGGCACGCTCGTCGATAGTTACGACGCACACTTTGTTGCGTGGCGTGAAGTGTCTGCGTCGCATGGCGTGGAGATTTCGGAAGCGGACTACTACCGACACTTCGGACGACGCAACGAAGATCTGCTGCGCGAATGTTGGACGCGCGCAGCGCGAGGCACACTCGACGATGCGCAAGTGCACGCGCTCGATCACGAGAAGGAAGCTGCGTATCGCGCGCAAGTCGCAACGCGTTTCCCTGTGATGGCTGGCGCGACTGATCTCGTGCGCGCGCTGCGCGAAGCGGGATGGTTGCTGGCGGTTGGAAGTTCTGGCCCACCTGCGAATGTGCAACTCGCGCTTGAAGGACTCGGGCTCACCGATTGCTTTCACGCGATCGTCACAGGCAAGGATGTGCGTCGTTCGAAGCCTGATCCAGAGTGTTTTTTGCTCGCTGCCGAACGACTTGGCGTTGTGCCTTCGCAATGCGTTGTGCTTGAAGATGCGCCTGCGGGCATCGCTGCTGCGAAGGCTGCGGGAATGGCGTGCGCGGCGATCACGAGCAAAGGGCATAGCGCAGAGCTGCAATCGCAGGCGGATCTGATCGTCGATGATCTCGCGCAATGGACGCCAAGCGTGCTCGCGGCGCTCGTTCTCGCGGTCGGTGCGCGGCGAGTATCTTGACACGCTCTCGACACTCCTCCACGAAGGACCTCTTATGGCTGACGCACGCTTCGATCAACTCGCTCATCTGCTCGCAAACCATTCCATGTGCCTCAAGGCGGGCGAGCATGTGCTCATCGAAACCTTTGATGTGCCAAGCGAGATGGTGATCGCGATGATTCGTGCCGCGCGAAAACTTGGTGCGCATCCGCATGTTGCGGAACGTTCCACGCGCGTGATGGCTGCACTGCAAGCGGAGTCGGCTGATGACGGTCTTGCAACCTGGTGCGCGTCGGATCTCTTCCGGATGGAGAAAATGCAGGCGTATTGCGGCATTCGTGGTTCAAACAACGTGAGCGAATCCTCTGGTGCGCCTCCCGAACGGACTCGTGCCTACGCGAAGATATACGGAACGCCTGTGCATTCAGAGCGCCGCGTGAATCACACGAAGTGGGTTGTCTTGCGTTGGCCGAGCCCATCGATGGCGCAACTTGCGGGCAAGTCGACCGAAGCATTCGAAGATTTCTACTTCCGCGTGTGCCTCGTGGACTACGCGAAGATGGCGCGTGCATGCGAGCCACTTGCTGCGCGCATGCGTGCGGCGGATGTGGTGCGAATCAAGGGACCGTCGGACACCGACCTCACATTCTCGATCAAGAACATCGGTGCGGTCCCCTGCTGCGGCAACATGAATATTCCAGATGGCGAGTGCTTCAGCGCGCCAGTGCGTGACTCTGTCGAAGGCGTGCTCCACTACAACACGCCAACGGTGTACGAAGGACAGACCTTCGACAACGTGCGCTTCGTTTTCAAGAAGGGCAAAGTTGTGGAAGCGACCTGCGTGGGTGATGCTGCGCGGCTCAATCAGATCCTCGACCGCGATGAAGGATCACGCTACATCGGCGAGTTTGCGATTGGATTCAATCCACACATCACGCATGCGATGAAGGACATTCTCTTTGATGAGAAGATTGCGGGCTCCTTCCACTTCACACCAGGTCGCTGCTATGAAGAAGCGAACAACGGCAACAAGAGCGATGTGCACTGGGATCTCGTCTGCATTCAACGGCCAGAATTCGGCGGCGGAACCATCGAGTTTGATGGCACGCTCATTCGCAAGGACGGGATTTTCGTTCCGCAAGATCTGTTGGATTTGAATCCTGATCGACTCGGCTGAGCGCGTTCGACATCACTGATTGCCGGCATCCCAATCAAGCGACACGCGCTTCACGAATGCGCCGGAGCGCTTGGTGAGTCCATCCATGAGCCAGATGTAGGTGTCGCCGTTTTGTGTGTTGCGCCACACGATGTCTTCCATCATGTCGCCATCAACGTCTGCCATGCATTCCACGCGGTAGTTCACACCGAGCGTGGAGTTCACCAAACCACCACCGAGCTTCGCGAGTCCACCGAGGAACCAAGCATTCACTTGGCCGTTGCCGGAGTTGCGCCAGAGGAGATCCGCTTGACCATCGCCATCAAGATCGCCCACCGATGCCGCTTGCCACTCTTGACCGAGGCTTGATGCGCCATCGAGATCGCCAGTTTCCACAGCAACGAGTCCAGACATAATCCAACCGCTCACGACACCCGCGGAGTTTCTCCACAGAAGATCATCGTCACCATCGGCATCAAGATCACCGTACCCGAGGAACGTGAGTCCGTTCGCGTTCGAGACTGCGCCGCCAGTGGACTTGGTTCGTCCTTCCATCAGCCATGCGTTCACATCGCCGCTCACTGTGCTCTTGAAAATCATGTCGCTGCGACCATCGCCGTTGAGATCGGGCGTGCCGAGAAGTTTGAGCGTGGAGACGACTGTCGATGCATCCACCGTACCGCTCTCCTCAATCGTTGATCCTTCGAGCAAGTATGCGTAGAACGTACCGAGCCCGTTGTTGCGGAACATAAGGTCCGTGCGATGATCGCCATCGAAGTCACCGAGTTGCGTGAATGTGAAACCAGTTGGTGGGCTCGTGTTGATCGACGCACCGCTTGTACGCGTCGTGCCGTTCATGAACCACAGGCTCATCTGGTTGCCGTTGGCGTTCTTCCAGAAAATGTCAGCCTTTCCATCGCCGTTGAAGTCTTCGTCAGGCATGTAGGTGCATGTATCTGGAAGCCCGTCACCGTTGTTGTCGGGGACATCGCCGCTCACGAGTTCGCAAAGATCGGGCGTGCCGTTGCCATTGCAATCGGAGCCTTCGCTGATCCACGACGCGACGATTTTCGCTTGGCTCGTCGCACATTCCGCACGTGAGACGAAGGCGCTCGGACGAAGTGAAAGCGTGACGTCGCCATCGGGCGCGAGTGCGATGAACAAGTCTTTGTCGATCAAGATGACTTCCGTTGCCACGGCGGTTGGGCAATTGCTTCCCGAACCCACGAACATGTAATCGATGATCGTGTCGTTGAGCACGAGTTCAAGCCACTCGCCGTAACTGCCGAGATCGGCGCGCACGGTTGCTTCGATGCGAACATCGAGCACTGGCAACGCGAGATTGATGCCGGTTGCGGTCACGATGTCGCCAACTCCAAACGGTGCGACGATCTCGCTACTCACGCCAGTGGATTGCAGCGCACAGGAATCGACCGTGCCATCGCCATCGCAATCGGAGGTTGGATCGGAAAGCACTTGGCAGGTATCGATGTCGCCATCGCTATCGCAATCGATGGTTGCATCGTCGCGTAGTTCGCAGAAGTCAAGTTGACCGTTGCCATTGCAATCGAGTGCGATGTCCGCACTGATCTGACAGGAGTCAAGTGCGCCATCGTCATCGCAATCAAGGGTTGGATCCGCGGTGATCTGGCATGCATCGAGTTGATCGTCGCCATCGCAATCAAGCGTCGGATCGATGAGAATCTCATCCTTGTCCGCCACGCCGTTGTCATTGCAATCTGCTTCGATCGCGGCCACCACGAAACTCTCTCCGATCGCGACGGCGCGATACGCACCCGCCGTCACTGGCACTGTTGTTTGCGCGAAGCCGTTGTCGCCCCAGACCACAAGATCGCTGAGTTCGGTGAGGAATGCCGCGTTCACGAAGTGTGCATAAATCCCCGTAATCCGCGAGCCGCTGGGCGAGGCGGGCACTGTGGTGTATGTAGCGTTGCCCCAGACCATGACGGTGCCGAAACTAGTGAGCGCGACAGTGAAGTTTCGACCGCAGTCCACCTCGGTGTAGATCTCAACGCCCGTCAACACGGGAACATCGCATTCGCCGTCGGTGTTGTCGCCCCAACATTGAATCGTTCCATCGGAGAAAAGTGCTGCACTGTGATCGAGTCCGCCGCTCAAGCCCAGCACGGATGTGCCAACTGGTGGCAATGGCGGAGTCGTCTTGCCTGCGGAGTTCAATCCCCATCCGACAATTGTTCCGTCACTGAGCGATGCGAGGGAGTGACTCTCGCCCGCTGCAATGAGTTGCGCGGTGACGCCAGGGGCAAGCACTGGCACTGTCGCTTCGCCAAAAATGGTCGCGCCCCAACCATAGAGCGCGCCTGTGTTCGAGAGCGCAATGCCGTGTGCGCCGCCCGCACTGACTGCGGTGTAGAACTCGCCTGCACCGAGTACGGGAATCGCATCCTGTCCGAATGTCGTGTCGCCCCAGTGCACGAGCGTGCCATCGCTGAGGAGAATCACGCCGAAGCCGATTCCTGCGTCGAGCGAATTCACTCGGAGCGTGTTCGCGACCGACGGCGTCGCGCATTGCGCTCCGTCGCTACGCCCCCAACACGAGAACGCGGTTGAGGGCGGAACTCCTCCTGCGAGCGCGCATGGCGCCACGGTGAGGGATGCGAGAAGTGCGACAGTCGTAAGTGCGTTCGAGGTCATGGTGGTCACCAATGGACAACGCTCCCAGAAGGAGCTTATGGACAATGCGCTCATCGTCACTTCCCAAAGCGAAACGCCAAAAGGGAAAGCGACGCTCCTATAGAAACACATTCGAGCGAATCAACGCATGCGAAGCCTTGGAGGTTCGCTTTGAGTCAAAAAAACAGTCGCCACCCTAAAAACAGGGCGGCGACTGATAGTTTCTTCAAATCAATGCCGAATCAGTTGATGACCTGCCATGGGTACGAGACGTTGCGGATGAATGCACCGCTCACCTTGGTGCTGCCGTCCATGATCCATGCGTAGACACTGATGTTGTAGGGCGAGCGCCAGAGGATGTCGTCCTTGCCGTCGCCGTTGAGATCGGGAGTTGCTGCGACGTCCCACCACACACCTACCGAGTACGAACCGAGTTGTGCGCCGCTGACGCGAGTGAGACCATTCATTACCCACGATCGAACTTCGCCTGTGGCGGAGTTGCGCCAGAGGATTTGATCCTTGCCGCTGCCGTAGGTATCTGCGAGGCCGGGCGAATCCCACTGCGCATTGACTGCTGATGCGTTTGCGATAGGACCTTGAGCTGTGATGGTCTTTCCGAAGAGAAGAGCACCAGAGACAACGCCGGTTGTGGTGTTGCGGTACACGATGTCCCCGCGACCGTCACCGTTGAGATCACCGAGACCGAGGCACTCAGATCCAACGAGTGAGAGGATCGAACCGCCGCCCGTGCGTGTGAGTCCGTTCATATACCAGACGGAAACGAGGCGTGTGTCTTCGTTGATCCACACGATATCTGCACGACGATCGCCGTTGAGATCATCCATGCCGAGCACTTTGTCTTGTGGTGTTAGATCTCCGACGATTGGTCCACTCAGCAAGATCGCGTTGCCGTTCATGATCCAACCAGACAAAGCGCCGGTTGAGGGATCTTGGAAGACGATGTCGGCGACACCGTCACCGTTGAGATCTGCGCGGCCAACGATTTCCACGGTGGGCGAAGGATTCTGCGCGGTGAAACCACCGCTCTTGCGCACGAGCCCATCCATGAACCACACCGAAGACTGTGAAGTACCAGGCGTGTACCAACAGACATCGCTTCGACCATCGAAGTCGAAGTCATCGATGACAAGCGCAGGAAGCAGTGCGGGTTGCTGATCGTATTGAAGGTGATCGAAGGTGCCGAGGCCCGCGAGCGGGATGACTTGGAAGTTCGTCACGCCGATCGGAAGCGAGAAGCCGACGAAGATGTCGTCGCCGACGCTGCCCGTATTTTCGATCACAAACTCTTGTGTGTGTACGCCACCAAAGGCGTCGACCGCGGTGATGCGAAGGTCGGGGTTTCCGCCACCAACCTGAACCAGGTCTGTGCAGACAATGCCGACGCGCGTTGGAAGTCCACCGAGGACTGCTGGGTCGAAGTTGACTGTGAGTGCGCCAACCAGCAAGATCGCGGAGGTGCTCGGATCGGCGATACCGTCGATGAGACCATCATCGCCATCAACGGAGTTTCCCACCGTCACGGTTGAAAAACCGAATGTCGATGAGCCAGGCACTGAGTAATCCGCGAACTCGAAGTTATCGAGGATCATGGACTCCTCGCCAGCACCTTGAAAGAATGGGCTGTCTGCAGACGAACGGTAGTTCGCTTGGACGCTCCACGTTCCGGTATCACCGGCGAGGGCTACTGAAGAAGACAACAACACAATGGTCGAACTCAACAGACTGATTTTCATTTGTGCTCCCTAATTCCTAATTCTTGAACATTTCAAACTCCGAACCCTGCGAGGTACGCACTAACCCCTTCGTTAGTGCGTCATCTACAGCGTTTGCGTAGCATCAATGTTCAAAGAACATTGATGCGAAGCGCAACCCTCCCTGGTCGCCATTGATCCTCTGGAAGCGATCAATATACGCGCATACTGTGACTGACGCCACGGGAAAGGCTGTATAGACATCTTGCCACCGGATTTACGCGACGCAATTTAGGTTCGAAGTTGGCAAGTAATCTTGTGGAAATTCACGACGTTTGCGCCGGTGTATCCCGCATAATTTGCGCGATCGCCTCGATTTGGTGCTGTCACACAACTGTCGCGCGTGGTTTTAGGACTACATCGCAGCCGCGTCTCGTGCTTTCGCAGCAGAGCGAGCGCGAGACGAACGGACCTCTGCAAGTTTCAGGAATTCCGCAAACAACATGCGATATACATCTCCCGTGCGCGTTCATCCACCGCTCCCCCTCAAGCAGTAGAGGAGGATTTTTTCCAGTGAACACGTGGATGATGCGCAAATGATGCGCATGACGTGCTCTGTACTCATCACCACTCTAAGGGAGTTTTCCGTGAATCCGCTTCGATCCTTTTCAAGCACCGCTCTCGCAACAACCGCAGCTGTCCTTCTCGCAACTCCCCTCTTCGCACAGACTCCTCCAGCAACGCCAGCAGCACCTGCGGGTCAGCAGGATGCGGGTGGTCAGCAGCGCGATAACGCAGGCGGCGGACGCGGACAGCGTCAAGGCGGCATGCCTGGCTTCGGTCGCATGCTTGGTGGCGGTGGCGGTGGCGGTGGCGGTGGTGGCGGTGGCGGCGGCGCAGGAATGCGCGATGTTCGCGACGCACTCGAACCAGACTTTGCGCGTCGCGACCTTCAACTCTTCGTCCGACAACTGACGCTTGACGAAATTCAGAGCGACGTTGTCGAGCAATTGTTCGAAGACTACGAGACTGCGTACCAACCTGAGATGGAGCGCGTGCAAGGCTCGATGATGGATATTGGCCGTCAGCTCATGGAATCGTTCATGACGCCTGAGCGCCAAGAGCAAATGTCCGCTCGCATGGAAAAGATGCGCGAAGACATGCGCGTCGCCGAAGAGAACGGCGAGATGACCGATGATCAGCGCCGCGATTTCTTCCGTTCTCGCATGGAGCAATCCGCCGCGGAGATGCAAAAGGAAGCAGCAACGACTGGAATTGATGGTGAAATCAAGGGCGCATTTGCAACGATTCTCGCTGAACTCGAAGTCCTGCAAGCGAAGAAGCTTGAACTTAAGAAGGCGTTCATTGATGGCGTGAAGGTCACGCTTGATGACTCGCAGATGGTGAACTGGGATCCGTTTCAGCGATTCCTCACTCGCGAGAAGACCCTGCCACGCGGCCGACTTTCTGGTGAATCCACCAACCTCTTCCTCGTGGTGGACGACGCGCGCCTTCCTGTGGAAGACTTCGCGAAGGTTGAGCCACTCTTCGATACCTACGAAGCACAACTCGATACTGCACTTCGCGCGCGCAACGATTTTGTTACGGAGTCAAGCGGTCGATTGTTCAAAGCGATGATCGGTGCCGAGACTGAGGCAGCGATGCGCATCATCAAGCAGCAAGTGCAACTCCGCGCTGCGGTGCGTGATGTGAACGAATCATTCCGCGCACAAATGGTTGGCGCACTCGGCGAGACCGCGTCAGCGCAGGCACTCAATCAGAGCATCCTCGCAAATGCTTTTGAGCGTGTGTACGGACCAACACAAACAACACGCATGCTCGAAGCAGCGAAGAAGCTCGAGGGACTTGATCCTGCAGTGCTCTCCGCAATCTCCGAACTCGAAGCGGGATACGCCAACGAGATTCGTCCGATCAACGATCGGCTCTACACACTCACGAAGCAATCAGAGCCAGAAGAGCTCATCACTGCAAGCGAGCGCGCCGTCACGATGATGTCGTCGGGTATCAGCGGCATGCTCGGTGGAATGGGTCGCGGCATGGGTGGTCAGCAAGGCAACGACACCACGCGCGAAGTCACCGATCAGAAGCGAAAGATCGGTGAGAACTATCAAGAGAAGCTCAAGGCACTGCTCACACCAGAACAACTCGCGTTGATGCCGCAAACAGGTCGCGGTGGCCGTGGTGGTCAAGGCGGCGGCGGTCAAGCAACTGGAGCGACTGTCGCGCGCATGCTTGAGGGAATGCCAGAAGCACAACGCAAGCAACTTGTTGAGCGCTTCGACACGGATAAGAACGGCACCATCGATGATGCAGAAGCAGCATCAGCACGCGATGTGTTTCGTCAGCAGTTTGGTGGCGGTCGTGGTGGCCAAGGCGGTCAAGGTGGTCAAGGTGGCCGCGGCGGTCAGGGCGGTCGCGGTGGTCAAGGCGGACAGCCGCCAGCCAACGGCGAGGCTTGATGTCTCGCGCGAATTTCAGTGCGAACGCAGTAAATAACAGCTATCGAAGCCCTCGGCACGCGCCGAGGGCTTTTTTTTCCATTCGACGCACTTGTATCTGGAAGCGACGTACCCCGCTCTCCTAAACTGTTGCTCCGTTGTACTTTCGCGCTCCCTTGAGGAACTTTCCCGTGATGTTCGTACCCAAAATTCTCGCCTGCACACTCGCCTGCGTCAGCCTTCTCGCAACGCATAGTCTCGCGCAGACCGTCACTCGCGCGCAACGACAGTTGCTCGCACCCACCGTCGAAGCTGCAAACGCTGCGTTCGGAAGCGGGGTTGCGATGACGAGCGGCACTGCTGTCGTCGGCGCAAGCGGTCAACGGACTGCGACCATCTTCGATCGAGCCTCTTCGGGTGTGTGGGCTTTCACAACGACACTCACTGGAACAGAGAGTGTCGCCGGCGATGGATTTGGTTCGAGCGTTTCGATCACCGGTTCAACGGTCGTTGTCGGCGCACCGAACGCTGCTGGCACAGGCGCGGCCTACGTTTTCCGGAAGACCGGAACTGTGTGGTCTCAAATCGCAAGGTTGACTGCATCTGATGGAGCCGCAACTGATCTCTTTGGTCAAAGCGTAGCCATCGATGGCGACACTGTGATCGTCGGCGCATCGCAAGCTGATGTCGGTGGGAACGCGAATCAAGGCGCCGTGTACATCTTCCGCAACACCTCAGGAAACACATTCTCCGTCGGCACCAAGATCACAGCGAGCGGCGGCGCGGCAGGTGATCAATTTGGATACAGCGTTGCAACGCACGGCAGCGATCGCGTGCTCATCGGTGCGCCACAACGCAACACTGCGCGCGGCTCCGCTTATCTCTATGGAAATTCTGGCGGAACGTGGTCGCTCCTCGGTCTGCTGAATGCACCCGCGCCGCAAGCGGGCGAATTGTTCGGAAGCGCCGTTGCGTTGTCGGATCTCGGCACCACGGATTGCCTTTGGGTCGGTGCGCCTGGCACGACCTCCGCGGGAATTGCCTCCGGATCGGTGCAGTTCTACTACTACTCGATTGCAGGCGGTTTTACCGTGGCAAATCTTGTGATCCCCGCAAGTGCTACCGCGGGCGAAGGCTTCGGAAGTGCACTCGCAGCCCATGACGGATGGTGCGCAGTCGGATCGCCAAACGCAACCGTTGCGGGTGTGACCACTGCAGGTTGTGCGCGCCTCTACCGCATTGGATTGAACACGACTGTAAGTCAAGTCGGTGCGCGGTTTGTGAACAGTGCACCAGCAACAGGCGTGCAACTCGGCAGTGCTGTTGCGCTGCATGGCGAACGCATGCTCGTGGGCATTCCGGGCGCAGATACCACCGCGACCAATCGCGGTGCTGTCGCGAGCTTCAAGATTGATGCACCTCGCGGCGATCTCGATGACAACGGTCGTGACGACATCGTGTGGTTTGATTCCGCCGGCGGCAACCTCGCTGGCTGGATGATGAATGGAGTCGTTCGCGAAACGGGCGCCGTCATGAGCACCGGTCTTGGATCTAGCGCGGAGTATTGCTCGCTCGGCGATTTTTATGGTGATGGCAAACAGTGCGCGCTCGTTCGAGCGAAGTCCAACGGTGCATTCAAGATCTCGCGACTCTCGGGGCTTTCGATCACGTCCTCCTCCAACATCTCGAACGGCATCGCGGCAGAGTGGCGCTTCCTTGCGAACGCTGACATCAACGCCGATGGAAAATGCGATGTGTTGTTGATCAACGGGCTTACTGGTCAAGTCAACGGATGGCTCATGGACGGCGCGACAAA
>QWPV01000016.1:0-12568 GCA_003671055.1 Planctomycetota bacterium | reverse complement strand
GGCGGCGTTGCGTATGTCGAAATCCTGCAAGCGATCCACTCAACAGGTCAGTTCATTAGCAGCCGTTGGCGCGCGAGCAATGCGACGTTGGTGTCGACGATCACCTTCGTTCCGAGCGCCGATCTCCTCGATGACTACATCGATCAGCTGAACTATCTTGGCGGCGCGATCATCTCGCCGTCGGTTGCGATCACACTTGCGTCAGCGCAAAGACCAGGCACCCAGCCCCACGAGGTCGAACTCGATATGGAAGACTCTGGCATCCGATGGGAAGTCGAAATGGTCGCGCCTAACGGCACGGTGTACGTAGTGATCATCAGCGCAAGTTAAGTCTCCGCACATCTCATGCTTTCTAGAGAGGAGTCGCTTCGGCGGCTCCTCTCTTGCATTTCGCACGTTTCGATTATTGGTCCGCCCTACACAATCGGCACGCGACGCTCAACCGTGCGCTCCTGTGTAAAGGTCTGCGGGCTCGCGCGTACATCCATCAATTCACGACCAAAGCGCGCCGATCTCCGTGTGGAACTCCACCGTCCCGGAGCGCTACTTATGCAGAAATCAATCATCTCCATCGCTGCACTTGCAGCCGCATCATCCGTCACTCTCGCTCATTGCGATTTCTCAGGATTCACGAGCACGAGTTACGTCGTCGAGACGTCATCCACGCGCTATCACGTGGTCGAGGTCTACGCGCAATTCACGCAGACCACCGACCGACTCTTGAACCTGTTCAACGCAGAAATCTCGTTGTCGGGAAATCCATCGGCTGTGTTTCATCAAGCAGAACTTGTCGGCGCGATTCCAAAGTCGTTCCTTCCACTTCCGTTCTTGCCGCCGGGTGATGAGTGGGTGTACGACACCTACATCACCGTCGGCGCGTATCAAGGCAACTTGTTGAACGGCACGACACCAGATCCTGACTTTGATGACTCGACCTACACCGCAGCGAATGCGATTTCTGGCACGGGCGGTTGGTACAACCTCCCACCGTCCAATGGTTTCGGTGATGCGGGCAGCGACCTCAAGGTTTGTGTTGGGCAGTTCACCATTGATGACGCGCATTACGCCAATGGCACCCGCGTGCAGTTCGCCGGAACCATCGGCTATTCGCGTTACGGCATCGCGACGTTTGCTGCGGACACGCGCTCATTCGCGGTGCCTAGCGGCCAGCTCATCGCGTATTACCCCGATCGCCTCGACAACGATGCGATCTCCGATGTGCTCTTTCACAATCCGCAATCGCGGCAAGTCGCCGCGTGGTTGATGAACGGTCTCACGCGCAAAGCGGGCGCCGTGTTCTCCGACGAAGTTCCTGGCGATTACGTCAGCCAAGGCATCGGCGATCTCAATGGCGATGGATCCACGGATCTCGTCTTCCGCAACGCAAGTGGACAATTCTTCGCGTGGCTCACGAATGGACTCTCGATTACACAGAAGGGTCCGATCTCTGGCGCACTCGCTGCGAATTGGCAATGCGTTGGCATCGGTGATCTCAGCGGCGACGGTCGCGCGGACCTCGTGCTGCACAACACCACCACTGGCCAAGTGAACGCGTGGTACATGGATGGACTCATCAAGATCAGCGGTGGCACCATCGGCAGCGCACCGAGCGCGCAGTGCCTCGGCATTGGCGATCTCAATGCAGATGGCTACCAAGACTTGCTCTGGCGTAGTTCGCTCGGATTCGTGAGCGGATGGATCATGCAAGAAGGCGTGGTCTTCGCGAACTCCGCGATCGCTGGCGCACCCAATGCAATTGCAAGTTCATGGAGCGCGAAAGCGCTACGCGATCTCAACGGCGACGGTAAAGCAGATGTGCTTTGGTACAACGAACAGACCGGTGCCGTGAGCGGTTGGCTTATGGATGGCGCTGCGAAGACCGCGGGCGGAATCATTCACCCGGGCGTTGCAAGCGCGTGGAAGATTGATGCCGTGCGCGATGTCGACGGCGACGGTAGGTATGACATCCTCTGGCGTCATCAATCCACCGGCGACATGAACGGATGGATCATGAACGGACTCACGAAACAGAGCGGCGGATTCATCCGTACCGCAAATACGGCATGGACGATGGCGGACTGAGCGCTTCGCTCAGGTCTTGCTCTTGAGAAACCGATGTCGTCCGATGTGAATACGCCAATCGAGATACCACTGCAATCGTGCGGACACGTGTGCAAGTTGCGAAGCGTGGAGCTCACAGACGAGTTTATGTTGAGCGATCTCGCGAATGGTTTCGCCGCGCGCAAACTCTGTCTCTCCCTGCGAGCGTCGCAGCGCGGAGTGATCGTGAATCTGTTGCAGGCGCGCTGATTCAAGTGCACGCGCAGTCGCGAGGTCGAGCGGAAGATGTCCGCGCGCGAGCACCGCTTCATGCAGCGCTGTGGAACGCCGCACGGCGAAGACGGTGTTGAGCAGGAATGAACTCGCTCGCGGCAAGACGCACACATCACCGAGCGCGTAGGAAAACGGTTCAAGAAACGATGTCACCAAATCAAACGCGTCGAAGTCGAGCGCGTTGAGTTGCGCGACTCTGCGCGCAAGCGGAACGGACCATGCGCTCGCGGCGTGTGCTTCGCCAGGAGGCGTCGCGCCAAGGAGTAGAGCATCGCGAGAAGTGCATGCATCACGCAGGCGCTCGGACGCATCGTCATCCCCCCACTCATCAATGCCTGCGAGAAGCACACCGCAAGAAGGTGCACCGAGCGTGTGCCCCATTGCATCAACGGTTGATCTTGAAAACGCATCGAGCGACTCGGCGGTCAGCGCTGGCAACTGCGTCGCCATCGCTCGCGCCACATACTCAGCGAAGCGGCTTCCATGCGTACCGAAGCAATGCGTCATGCGCGCATCAGTGGTGTCAGCGGGCACTGATCGACGCGAGATTCGGCCAACGCTGCGATAGAGCTCACGATACGGAGGATGTGAGAGCGTGAAACTCGGATTGAGTTCGAGGAAGCGAGAAAGCGCGCGACGAACCGTTGAGCCCCAATATCCGATCACGTCGTGGAAGTAGAGCGATCCTTGCGCAGTCATCGAACGCGCAGCAAGTCGCGCATCAGAAAACACTGTCTGCTCGAAGTGCAATCCATCGACGAATGCTGCATCGAACGGGCCATATTGCTGTGCGAGTTTCTCGCCGATGGCGGTGGCGTTGCGCGCAGTGCCTGCGAAAGTTGCGTCCGTCGAAAACCCACCTTCGTGGAGATGTAATCGATCGCGAACACCGAGGTGTTCTGCCGCGAGCGCTGCGACTTCCTGTGTTGTTCGCTTGAGGTCAGCATCACGGTGCGCGCAATGCATCGCATCGAACTCTACCTCGAGCGGAAAGTTTGGATCAACGGAGTGGACGACCGCGTTCGGAATCGTCAAGAGCATCACGAGCGCGCTGGTGCCGACGAAGGTTCCCACTTCGAGAATGCGTGGAGACTCAATCTCCTTGAGATCTTTTCGCAGACCCGCAATCAAGTCGGCCGCATCGGCAGCCGGAATCGACCACTGCGCAACAACTTCCTGCGGATATCCGAGGGCGCTGAATGCCTCGAGCACACGATTGAGCGCACGCGTTGCGTCGATCGTGACCTGTGCGTCGACAGACTCCGCTAGCATCTCGCCAAGTTTACTGCATGCGCTGCTACTCGACATTTCTCGACGCCCTCCTCGCACCACCCGCTCCTGTGGTGCTGGCAGATGTTCCTGCTCCAACCGCACCGCTGCTCGTCCGCGCTGCACGAAAAAGTCACGCACTTGGCGCGCGCGCCTTGATGAAGTTGCAAGCGCCGACCGCGCAAGTCGAACCGCCTGCTCCCCTCACCCCTGCGCAGATTCTCGCGTCAACGATCACGAAGATTGCCAAGGCATCCACACATGCCGATACGCCGCATCGTGCGCAACCGCGCATCATGCATGTCATAGGCTCGCTCGCTGCGGGCGGCGCCGAACGACAGTTGGTCTATGTCGCGCGTGAGTCGCAGCGGCGCGGAAGTGTTGAAGCGCGCATCCTCACCACGCACGCGGCGGAGGGCGCAAATGGTCACTACCTCTCGCTCGCACGCGAAGGCGGCGTGACCGTGGAGACTGCGGGTGCAACGGCGAGCGCTGCATCCATCAAGCTCTTCGCCGCCGAACACCATGTCCATGCGTTGCTCGCTGCACTCCCTCTCGCGTACCGCGCGTGGGTCGCCGATCTCGCGGGCGAGTTCGTTCGACTTCGTCCAAACGTTGTGCATGCCTGGCTCGATCACACCAATATGTGGGCAGGAATCGCCGCGCTCGCGACAGGCGTGCCCCACATCATCCTCTCCACACGCAATGTGAACCCCTCACACTTTCCGACGATTGACTATCCCGATTTCTTGCCGTGGTATCGCGGGCTCGCAACAAATCCTCGCGTGCAGTTCGTCGCGAACTCTCGCGTTGGCGCGCTTGATTACGCCGCGTGGATAGGAATTGATCCAGCGCGATTCACAGTCATCGTCAACGGCTTCGATCCACGAGCGTGTATCGCTCCAACAGCTGCCGAAGTCGCCGCGCTTCGCAGCACTCTCGATGTCGAAACGCAGCGTGTCGTCCTCGGCGTGTTCCGACTTGCAGATGAGAAACAGCCATTCGTTTTTCTCGATGCTGCAGCACAGATTCTCGCGCGCGTCCCCCGCGCGGTCGTGCTCATCGCTGGAGATGGACCCATGCGACCAGAGATTGAAGCGTTGCTCGCGGCACGCGGCGACAATCGCATTCGCTTGCTCGGTCGACGCGAAGATGTGAGCGCGCTTCTGTCGATCGCGTCAGTGGTGCTCCATGCATCGCGCCAAGAAGGCACGTCCAACACACTCATGGAGACGCAGGCGCTCGGTTGCCCAGTGGTTGCGACACGAGCGGGCGGCACCGTCGATGCCGTAGAACATGGCGGAAGTGGATACTTGTGCGATGTCGGCGACGCCGACGCACTCGCCTCGCGCGTGTGTGAAATTCTCGGTGATGACGCGCTGCGCGAACGTATGTCAACGCGCGCGAAAGCGTTTGCCGCCGGGACCTTTGATCTTGGTCGCATGGTCGATGCGACGCTCGCGCTCTACACGAATCTCCACATCGGGGAGCGCGCCTCGTAGTGGGAGCCTACGAACAATCTCTGCGCAAATCACTACTGAAGCGCGCATTCATCTTCAGCAAACGTGTGGCTCGTGCACTCATGCGTCGCGCGGCTCGCCTGTGTGGCAGCAATGCTGCCGCGAAAATGAATGCGTTCCTGCACCGCGTTGCACACGTCACGTTGCAGCAAGACACGCTCGAGTCCGTTGCGTGGATACTCAACACGCCACCTCGCGCGCGCACAGCGGGTGGGAAGCCGAGCGTCGTGCACGTGATTGGAAGTCTCGCTGCAGGTGGTGCGGAGCGGCAACTTGCCCTCTGCGCGATTGAATCGAAACGCCTCGGACTCGCAACGCCGATCATCGTCACGCTCAATCCATGTGTACGCGAGGATGCGCACTACACATCGATGGTTACGTGCGAAGGCATTGACGTTCGGCACGCGGGTGCGCAGCGCAGCGCCGCGGCGCACCTCGTGATTCGCAACGACGCGCAACTCCGCCATCGTCTGTGCGCGATTCCGCTCTCGCTTCGCCCCTACGCCACCGATCTTGCGGGAGAGTTTCTCGCACTTCAACCCGATGTCGTGCATGCATGGCTTGACCACGCGAATATCTGCGCTGCAGTTGCCGCGCTCGCTGTCGGTGTGCCGCGCGTGGTACTCACATTTCGCTCGCTTAATCCAACACACTTTCCCGCGTGGTGTCAGCCATGGATGTTGCCGTGCTACCGCGTGCTTGAGAAGGATGCGCGCGTGCACTTCGTCGCCAACTCAAATGCAGGTGCCGATGACTACGCGAGGTGGATCGGCATCGATCGCGCGCGAATCCGTGTCGTGCCGAACGGAATCGATCCGGCACTTCTCGCCGCGGCATCTGCGCCATCCACTGCGCTGCGCGACACACTCTGTGCGCCGCATCAGGTGCTTGTCGCTGGCGTGTTTCGGATCGGCGATGAGAAGCAACCGATGCTGTTCGCGGAAGTCGCGCGTCGCACGATCGCGAGAGTCCCTGATGCTGTGTTTGTCGTCGCGGGAGATGGACCGATGCGCAACGAACTCGCGCACGCGACGCGAGATCTCGGAAGCGCATTTCAATTGCTCGGCAGAAGAAGCGATGCTCCCGCGATCCTCGGCGCAGCTGATGCGGCTTTGCTCACGTCGCGCGTCGAGGGTACGCCGAACGTGTTGATCGAAGCGCAGTTGTTCGGCACGCCCGTCGTTGCGACACGTGTCGGAGGAATTCCTGATGCTGTGCGTGAAGGTGTCACGGGATTCCTTGCAGCGAGCACCGATGTGGAAGGGCTGACGAATGCGCTCGTCCATCTTCTCAGCGATCGAGAGCATCGAGAGCGAGCATCAATCGCTGCACAAGTCTTTGTGCGCGAAGCGTTTTCACTCGAACGCATGACGCGTGCGATGGCGCAATCCTACGAGTGATCAACTCGACTTCGTACCCAACATGTGCAAGCCACACGCGTGCGGCTCGTTGCGGTTAAGTAGTTGCACGTTGTCGAATCCGTTCGCTCGAAACCACTCAAAGCACACATCTTCTGGAATCGTCCAGTTATAGAACGTGTTGAGCATGTCGAGCAGGTTGATCGCATTTTCTGGTCGATCCGCTACGGCGTACGCAAACGCGAGACGCTCTTCAAATGTGCGGCATTCGCGGTGATATCGCGCGCGCCATGCAAGCACTTGCGGCGAGGTGTGATAGGTCGGCGCGTACACCATCAAGTACAGCGAGCCACCCGGCTTCACTGTTGCGGCCACCGCATCAAACGCTGCGCGCGGATCATGCGTGCACATCACGACGCCCCAACAAAGCGTGAAATCGAATGCGCGTTGGAGATCGCTTCGTGAGGGAATGTCGAAGATGCTGCACTTCGAAACATCGGCGTTGAATCGTCGGGTCGACTCGAGGCCATGCTGCGAAACATCGATGGAGGTCATGCGAGCGCCGAGTGACTTCAAAGTTTTCGTCCAACGGCCCGCGCCACAACCTGCATCGAGACAGCGCTTTCCTTCAAAGTATGCGAGTGGAAATTTCGGTTCGAGCCACAGGCGTCCACCGATGCCGCGTCGCTCTTGGCGCGCGCTCCGTCCGCTGAGTTTCGCCATGAGCGTCGCAAGCACGCCCCACTTCCGTCGATAGAGCACGTCACGCACGCCCGTCAATTCTGCGATGCGATCGTCGATGTACTCGTCGCTCGTTTCCACGCCAGTGTGATCACAGAATCCCGTCTTGCGCTCGAGAAACAGCCGCCACTGGTCGTCGAATTGCTCGTCGTAGGCAACGGATTCATACGCGCCGGAAAACGCGTCGCTCCAGATGACGCGTTGATCATCGAAGTGTGGATTGCGTGGAAGAATCGGAGTTGCAGCGGCGGTCATCGTCACATCGAGAGCGTATCACGCGACGGCGTAGCCGAGCGCCGCGAGATCGATGCTCGTACGCGCGGCGAGGCGCGCGTTTCCCTTCGCTGTAACGCGTTGAATGTCACGCGCAATCTCCGGATGCAACACGCGTTCGGCAGCTGCGCCGCGCGAGAGAAATCGACGAAGCGCGCTTCGTGATCGGTGTTCGAGGAAGTCTGCGCGTACGCCGACGAAAGAGAGCATCCGCCCCGCGAGAACTTCACGTCTAGAGAGTCCACGGTTCTCATGCGCGCCCTGCAGCAATTGCGTGCATCGCACAGCATCAGCCTGCAACACACTCGCAAGCGTCGATGCGTAGCGAGCATCGCATCGCTGCAGCCACTCCATCGGAAGCACTGTGACGCGCCCGCTGAACAACTTCTCGTAGCACGCGACAACCGCATCGAAATCAAGCATCGCGAGAAAACCTGAGCTGGATGCTCGCTGCACGAGATCCCACCACGCGCGTTGCGACAGTGAAGCGCGAATACGCTCAGATTCGCGTTTGTGCGTGAAGAGATACTGCGCGAATCGCCCGTGCGACTGGTACCAACTTAATGCAAGCGCGTCCTGCGCGCGGATGGTGAGCAAAATGCGCGCGTCGGGCACTGCAGCAGCGAGTCGAGAGGCGACAAGCCCGAAGTCTCGTGCCGTGGGATGCGCGAAGGATTCTGTGGAAATCACCAGCGTGTCCGACGCACAATTCGCGCGGAACTCGCTGATCGCGGTAGCCAACGCGGGAACAGGATCACTGAGTGCGCTATCCGCTGTAATCACCGCGTGCACCGCGTCACCGAGTGCGCGTGAAGAAAAGCCGTAGCTCGGAATGTGCTTCCCTACATACAACACGCCCGGAAGATGCGGGTAAACCGACTTCTGGAGCGTCGTCGTTCCGGTCTTTGGGAAGCCCACATGCAAGACGACACCGCTCACGATGAGCCAACCTTTGTGAAGCTGTACTTCGCGTGAAGATCCACGAGCGACTGTGGCAGCGCACCAATGTCACCTGACACATGGATCTGCAGCACATCGACACGACGATCGTGATGCGCGTCATCGTTGAGACCCCACGCGCCAACGGTCACGAAATAATCACCAGGCGCGAGATAGTTTGTGAATGCCACTTCAGCGTGGACAACTTCATCTGGCGCGAGTTCGACTGGCGCAACTTTCTGTGGACGAGGGTTGATGGAGAACACTTCCACGCCGCGCACAGTGCGCACAGCGAACCCGACATGCAGGTCACCGAGATTCCGCACCGCGCGAACGCGAGCACGAAGCGTGTACTGGCCGCGTGATTGCAGCAACTCGACGGCGTTCCCGTTGCTGTCGAGCACTTCAACGTGCTCAATGCAAGCAGCGCCTGATCCGTAGCGCATCTCTGGCGCGATATCACCGCCGAGGGTTTGCGAAAACGCGGGCATATTGGGAGCCTGCGCTGCAGCGGCTGTTGCTTCGCCAAGCATGGCGCGCAGGTAATCCTCCGAAACTTCCTTTGCGGTTCCCGTCGCAACAACGCGACCTCGCTCAAGCCAGACCGCGCGATCACAGAATTGTGCCACCGCATTCATGTCATGCGAGACGAGCAAGATCGTGGTGCCGCGCGCGCGGAGTGCCTCGAAATGCGCGAAGCACTTGCGTTGAAATCGCACATCGCCCACCGAGAGCGCTTCGTCGACGATGAGAATTGTGGGCTCGCACGCGAGTGCTGTCGAGAAGCAGAGGCGCGCCTGCATACCGCTTGAATACGTGCGAAACGGTCGATCGATGAACTCGCCGAGTTCACTGAACGCGACGACCTCTTCTTGCTTCGCGAGAATCTCTTTGCGCGACATGCCGAGGCAAAGGCCGCCCATCACAATATTTTCTCGACCGGTGTAGTCCGGATGAAAGCCTGTGCCGAGTTCGAGAATTGCAGAGATGCGTCCATCGACTTCGACCTTGCCACAATCCGCGGTCAATGTCCCCGCGACAATTTTCAGCAGCGTCGACTTTCCGGCACCATTTCGACCAACGATGCCAACAACTTCACCGCGACCGATCTCCACGTTGATATCCGTGAGCGCGGCGAAACTCTCATGGCGCGTGCCAAACCCAATGAGTTCGAGCAGCATCTGCGCTGGTGATGCGTAAATCTCGAACTGCTTCGAGACTCCCTGAATGCGAAGCGCTGGCTTGATCTCGCTCACAGCGCTTCTCCCATCGCGGGCTTGAGTTTCGTGAACAACTTCGCACCAACAAACAACAGCGTGAGCGCGACAAATGGAAACACGAGCCACGACCACGGATGCTCAAAGCGTTGATACACAACTGTGTCTTGAAAGCACCAGACCATGTGGCTCACAGGATTGGCGGCGATGATCCATTGCGCAGGACGAGGGAGCCCGTTGATGATCTGTGGCAGGAGAAGAATCGGCGCGACATAGAGTCCGATGTTCGCCAGAAACGACACGATTTCTCGCAAGTCGCGCAGCCATACGCCCAGTGTCGAGAGCACGAGCATGAGTCCGAACATCATCGCGATTTGCGCAAGCCACAAGACGGGGAGAAGCAAGAGCATCCACGATGCGCCGGCAACAATGAGCGCGATCGTAAGCCCAACCACGGTGCCGACGATCTGCGGGACGAGGCACGCGAGCACAGACTTTGCGGGCAGTGCTTCTACAGGGAACACGACTTGTCGAACAAGTGCGCGATGCGCGAGCAGTGTCGACGGCGCGCGAGTCGCGCAATCCGCAACTGCAATCCACGGCACGAGGCCTGAGAGAATCAGTGCCGCTGCAAGCCAAGGCGATTCATCTCCGCCGAAGCGCGCAGGAAACACGAACCCGAACAAGCCAACGTAAATCGCCATCGTCAAGAGAGGTGTGAGCACAGCCCACACGGAGCCGAGCGCATTTCCTGCATAGCGTTCAAGCACTTCACGACGCGCGAGTTCAAACACCAACTCGCGATGCCGAGAGAGAATGGATCGAAGAAGCTCTTGCAGTTCGCGCATCGCAGGATCACTTGGACTCAGTACTCAGCCACGTACGAGTAACGGTGCGGATCCTCATTCGGATCACGCCCATCTCGAGTTGAGAACATCACATAGTCCTGCCAATGGGCGAATCGACCAGCGCCGTACTGCACGATGTGTGCGTGCATGAAGTGCGTGAGACCGAGTGGAACATCACGGTCGTAGAGCATCAAGCGCGAACCGCGAGGCGCAAGGCACTGATCGCACGAGCCCACAAGTTCTGGCAACTGCGCGGTCCATGAAAGTCCATCGCGTTTCACGTATGGCGCGGGCAATGGTCGACGCGCGGCGTGTCGACGCTTCTGCTCCGCAGCCCACTGCACGTTGTGCGCAACGTCCGCGAGAATGTATTCCGTGCAGCCTTCGCCGACGATGGCGTTGACAATCGTGAGACCGTGGCGCGCGCCCCACTGCTCAACTTCAAGGTAGGACGCGAATTCGATCGGCCAACCGCCGAGCCAGTCCTTGATGTCCGTCCAGAAATCCATGCCGCGCGTGCTGTACTCGCGCACGACCGTCCACGGCGACTTCTTCTCGCGCCATCCTTGTTTGAAGAGTTTCCACGCGTGCTTCCACTCCATCATTTTCTTACCGATCGCGCCGCACTGGTTGTACTTGCGCTTCACCTTCACCCACTCGCCCGTCGGAGGCTCAACATATTGATCACTCGAGTAGAGCGCGATGTACACCACGCCATCGGGCTTGCGTGGAATGATCGCGTTGTCCATCGCCTTCCATAGTTCGCCAGTGTGATGCAGCACACCCCAGGAGTAGACAATGTCGAACTTTGGCATCGACTGCATGCGCGCGGAATCGAGAACTGATCCCTGCTCGACTGTCCAGCGCGCGTCATTTCCACTCGCCATCTCTCGCACCTTCGTGCTTGTTTCCACTGCGTCCCTGTCGAAGTCGAACCCAACGACGCTCGCGGCGTCAGCGCGGAGCGCGGCAAGCGAGTGCAAACCGCTCCCGCAACCGATGTCGAGAAACGAGAGGCCTGCAAGCGATTCGACGCGAAGTGCCTTTAGAATGTGGCATTTGCTCGACTCGACACGACTCTCCGCGAAGTGTTGCGCGATAAAGTCGGACCAGTTGCGACCGAAGCCAAATCGAAGCGATTCTTCGAGACCTTTCGCATCAGTCGACGGTTCTGCAGGCGCGGCAGTCATCATGGCAACACAGCGTACCGCGACGAGGATCGACTCGTTTGCGTAGATTCCGTACGCTGCGCAATCAATGTGCGGCATCGCAGGCATCATCGACACTGGGCTCGGCATCAGCCGCGAAGAACTCTCTCGACTCGCAACGGCTATGCGCGACTCGATGACGCATCGCGGACCCGATGACGGTGCGACATGGGTCTCCGAGGATGGCCGCGTCGCTCTCGCCCATCGCCGACTGTCGATCATCGATCTTCGCGCCGAGGGTCGGCAGCCCATGACGAATGAAGATGAGTCGGTGCATGTCGTCTTCAACGGTGAGATCTACAACCACCACGAATTGCGCGCGGAACTTGAGGCGAAGGGACACCGCTTTCGATCCAACAGCGACACCGAAGTCCTCGTGCATATGTTCGAAGACACTGCGCTCGGGCAGTGCGAGAAGCTCGACGGCATGTTTGCCTTTGCTGCGTGGAACTCGCGCGAACGTAAACTCATACTCGCGCGCGATCCGTTCGGTAAGAAGCCGCTCTATATCGCCGAGGGCAATGGATTCTTCGCCTTTGCAAGCGAATTGCGCGCCCTCGAGCAACTGCCGTTCTTGAATCGCACTCTCTCGCGTGACGCGATTGCGGCGTACTTGTTGGTGCAGTACATGCCACGCGACTTTGGTGTGTACGAAGGCTTGAGCAAACTCACGCCAGGCACAGCGATGCTCCTCGACTTCGAGCGCAAGCAACGTCGATCGTTGCACTTCTACGACTTCAACCCGAAGCAGTCGATCGAAACTCGTTGCACGCCGACCGAAGCAAAGGACGAACTCCGCCGACTTGTACGGCGCGCTGTGGAAAAGCGACTCGAGAGCGATGTTCCGCTCGGCGCGTTTCT
>QWPV01000015.1 GCA_003671055.1 Planctomycetota bacterium | reverse complement strand
AAAGACCTTCAACACGGGCGATTTTTGCACGCACTGGCACGATGCGTCCGTTGAATTGCAGGCGATCGGCACCGTTGGAAAGCTTCCACGACATCCCGCCTTCGGGCTGATAGCCGCCGATGAGCACGCGCACATCTTCGCGATCCACCGACATCTCGAGATGCCGCAAGATCGGACCCGCATCCATGAATCCGCTGCCCGCGATCACGATGCCGCCATGCACGAGTCCATCAAGCGCCATCGATTCGCGCTTGGATAAGAGGTAGTGCAACTCAGGGAACCACAGCGGCGCTTCGCCAGCTTCGACTGCACTGCGTAAGGCAGGCGCGAGATACTCGGGATGCTTGTAGAGCGCCTCCATCCCGTGGACTGCCATGGGTGAATCGAGATAGACATTGAAGTTGCGCAATTCACCGCGTGCGCGAAGCACGCTCAATCGATGCACGATCTGCTGCGCGCGTCCGAGTGCGAAACACGGCACGATGATCTTTGCACGATCACCTGATGCTTCGGCGAGCACTGCGGCGATGTCGCGCTCGGGATTCATGCCAGATTCGCGTCGTCGTCCGCCATTGGTGGACTCGATGACGACAAGGTCTGCATGACGCGGCGACTCCGGAGGCGCGAGCAGCGGCGAACCGTAACTGCCGAGATCTCCCGAGAAAACAACGGACTTCCGATCGCTGCCAGTTCCGACGAGAATCTCCACGCTCGCTGCGCCGACCACGTGCCCTGCGTTCCAGAAGCGAACGGAGACATCATCAGCGATCACCATTTCTTTACCGAGCGGCACAGGCACGATGCGTGAGGCGCAATCGCGTGACTCCGCCATCTCATACATGCGTTCGATGACAGGCAGCTTCGGTGCGGGACCTGGCTCTTCGCCTGGCATAAGCGCGCGTGCCCACGGCGCAGTGCCGTCGGTGCGTTCGTAAAAACGCATGCGCTGCAGACGCGCTGAACTTCGCAGCACGCGTGGCAAGAGATCGGCGGTTCCTGTGCTTGCGTAGATCTTGCCAGTGAAACCGTACTTCGGCAGCAGGCCCAATCGACCGCAGTGATCGATGTGCGCGTGCGTCACCACGACCGCAGTCAATGTTGAAAGATCAACTCGCGGTGGCACGAGATTGCGGATCTCTGCGTCTTCGGAGCCTTGAAACAAGCCGAAATCCACGAGGATGCGTCGACCGTTTGCATGGACGAGCGTGCAGGATCCTGTGACTTCGCCAACGGCGCCAAAAAACTCTAGTGCAATTTCACTCATGGAGATACGACTGTCTGTTCACTGTGCCCAAGTTGGCGTTGAGGTCGAATATTTCTTCGAGTGGTGACCACCACTCTCCGAGCTGCGCGAACGGTGTTGGTTGTTGAAATCGTCGCGTGAGCGCATCCCAGGCACCGGTTCGGGGTTCTTGCGCGTACGCCTGATAGCGCGCAACATCAAATTCGTCGTCGGCTTCAATCACCATAAACAATCGAGTCCCGCCTCGATAGATTCGCATCGACGTGATGCCAATCTTTCGCAGTGACTGCGTGACTTCAGGCCAGACCTCGCGGTGGAGCGCGACATACTCCGCAATCAATGCGGGATCATCTTTGAGATCAAGAGCTTGAGCAAAGACGCGCATCAGCTTAAGGGTAGCCGATTCATGCGTTGAGTCGCGGTGCACTGTGCTACCTTTCGAACATGCGACTGCGTGCGAGTCCTCCACTCGTTGACTGGATCGTCCTGACTGCAGCAAATCGCCGTCAGGCTGTTGCGTATGAAGCTGCGCTCGCATCGCGAATGAGCGAAGGCCGACTACCGATCGGCGCGCAGTGTTTGGTTGTCGCGGACGCGCGCGACCAACGCATCGGTTCGGGCGCAGCAACCGTGCTCGCACTCGCAGCGCTGACGGAGAAGCTCTTGCGGGAGTGCGACGCAAAGCCGCGTCGAAAGCTGCGCGATCTCTTCGCAGAGCAACGCATACTCATTGTGCATTCAGGAGGCGACTCGCGACGGCTGCCGATGTACGCCGTGCAAGGCAAACTTTTCGCGACGCTTCCGATGGATGTTGGAAACGGACGCGCGGGCGCGGTGTTCGATTTGCTGCTCGATGACTTGCTCGCGTTACCGCCACGAAAGGGCGGCGAAGTGTTGATCGCGGCTGGCGACTGTGTACTCGGCATGAAGCATGCGCCAGTGCATTTCAAGGGAACCGGCATCATCGGTGTTGCAACGCGCGCGGCGGCGAATCGAGCCTCGCGTCATGGCGTGTATGTGCAGAAAGGACGCACGAAGGATGTCGTTGCGTTTCTGCAGAAGCCCACGCTCGAATTGATGCGCGCGGCTGGCGCACTTGCGAAGGATGACACCGCGCTTGTTGATACGGGGTTGATGTCATTTGATCCGCACGCGGTGGAAGCACTGCTGTCGGCGAGCGGCGTACGACTTCTGAAGCACGCGAGTGTGTCGATGCAGAAGGGTTCACTCGCGGATCGGGCGAGCCGAGGCGAGCTTCCGCCACTCGATCTGTATCGCGAGATTCTCTGCGCGCTGCCCAAACGAGTGACGCAAGCGGCGTATCTCGCGCAGTGCGATCGCGCGCTTCGCCCCAAACTCCGTGCAATGTATGCAGGACTTCGTCGCACACCGTTTCGCTGTGAACGCGCTGAGACAGGCGAGTTTCTGCACATCGGCACCACGCGCGAACTGCTCGATGCAGTGGTGGGCAACGCTGCTGTCGCACATCGCTTTGGCTTCGGCTTTGGCTTCGACGCAGGATCCATCGCGAGTGCAAGCGACGGCGTGTGCGCGAACGCCGTGATGTTTGAATCTGCCATCGGAACACTCACGCTTGCGCGCGACCGAGCCGTTCTTGATCTCGTGCATGCGAAGACGCTTGATCTTGGTGGCGAGAATGTGCTTGTCGGGATCGACACCGACACGCTGCAACTTCCACACGGTGTTTCGATCTGCGTGATGCCAGTCATCGGCGGGCGCGCCGCAGTCTGTTGTGGACGCGATGATGATTTCAAGACACCGCTTGAGCAAGGCGGCTCGTTCTTAGGACGACCGTTCGCGCAGTTTGCTGCGCAATGCGGACTGCGCGTCCGTGATCTCGTCATCGCAGGTGGTGCATTGTGGGATGCGAAGTTATGGCGGGTTTCTGGCAGCTCGGACCCGTTGGGGGCGATCGATTGGATGTGGAAGGGCGAGCAACCACCGAAGGGTTGGTTCAGCGCACGACGCATGAATATGCGTGAAATCCTGCTCGTTGCGGATGCGGCGGGGCTTGAGAGTAAGCGAGCGTCACGCGCGCTGCTGTGGCTCGCACGAGACAAGACGCGAGCGCGTCAAGCGATCAAGCAAGCGAGTGATTCCGTGATGCGGGCGTCGCTCGCTGCGAGGCTCTCGCAAGAAGTTCGCGTCACAGGCTCGGCCATCTTCGCAAATGAACTGCGTGAAGCGGCATTCGCTGCAGTGGGTGACGCGGTGCTTAGCCGCTTCGAACTTCCAGAGGCGCCTACGCGCGCAGCGATTCTTCCTGACCAAGCCGTGTGGACATCGACGCCAGTGCGCATCGATCTTGCAGGTGGTTGGACAGATACGCCGCCGATTTGCAATGAAGTTGGCGGAAGCGTTGTCAATGTCGCAGTGACGCTGCGCGGGCAACTTCCAACACAAGTTGTTGCGAAGCTCGAAGAGGAACTCGTGTTGCGCATCACGAGTACAGATCTCGGCGAGACGCGCGTCATTCGCTCGATGAGTGATCTCAATGCGCGCCACGATCCCGCGCGCTGGTCTTCACTTGCGGAGAACGCGCTCGTGCTCTCGGGCGCAGCACCGAGTGATCCGAAAGCGAATCTCACCGAGTGGCTCGCGGAAATCGGCGGCGGGATTTCACTCACCCTCTTTTCCGCAGTGCCCAAGGGAAGCGGACTTGGAACGAGTTCGATCCTCGGTGCATCGACGATCTACAGCCTCGAACGATTGTTCGGTCGCGAGTGTCCGCTGGAAAAACTGTTCACATCGACGAGCGTGCTCGAGCAGATGCTTTCCACACGCGGCGGTTGGCAAGATCAAGTCGGCGGCGCGCTCGGTGGATTTAAAATCTCTCGCACATCGGCTGGCGCGATGCAGATTCCGGTTCCTGAAGTCATCGTTCCCCCGCGACGCACGGTCGAGGCCTTACAAAGTCGCGCGATCCTCTATTTCACTGGCGAGCGGCGGATGGCGAAGAACATCCTCGAATCCGTGGTTTGGAATTGGCTCGTGCGCACCCCGTCCACGCGCCGCGCGGTTGCCGAACTTCATGAGAACGCGCATCGCATGCGTGGCGCACTCCTATCAGGCAGCGTTGATGGTGTCGCGGACGAACTCGCAACCTATATGCGACTGAAGCGAACGATCGACGCGGGTTGCTGTCCACCATCGTCGGATGCGCTTCTCACGCGTTGGAAATCGAAGCTGTCCGCAGCATGTTTCGCAGGCGCTGGCGGCGGCGGATTCATGTTGCTCATCGCGAAGGACGCACAGCGCGCGGAGGCGCTTCGTCAAGACATTCAGCGTCACCCGCAACATCCACGAGCGCGAGCGTTTCCCTTTGAAGTCGACCCGATTGGTCTGCGCTGCGCGGTGTTATAGCGTTCGCGACTGACCGCGCGTTGGGTTGCATTCGTCAGACGGCGTCGACGGCGCGCGGTTTCGCTCTCTTCTGTACGCCTTCGCGGGCAGAGCCCGCATTCGGCTGAGGCTGCGTGCGTACGTGCGCTTGAGCGTTCAACGCTTGTGCAGGAACGGAATTCGAAGACCGAGCGACGCGAGCGCGGACACGAAGGCAAGCGTGAAGAACGCTTCGTCAAGATTGCCGACGAGAGGGAGATTGTCGGGGAGGAGCTCGAAGACCCCCAATGTCGGGTTGATCAGATAGAGCCCAGAGAGAAGCAACACGAGGATTGCGAGGAACTTTGACCAACCACCACGAGGTGGTACTTGCACAACCGCAGGCGGAGGCGCCACCTTCGGCGGTATTGGAGGAAGTTCGGGAATCGTCATGCACAATTCATCGGTTGCCTTGCGCTGCGTTGGTGAATGCAACAGCGCGCTGCTCATCACGGCATGTCGAGTATCTTGCGCAGTAGAGATGTCAACGACCAAAGCGCCGTTCTTCCAGTCGATTCTTGGCCGAAGCCTTGCCATGGGCGTGCTTCCAACCGCACTCGTGCTGGCGGTAGTACTCACGAGCAACGGTATTCGTGCATTCAGCTCCTCTACAGACTCGCTTGAGAATGAATTGCGTGATCGCACGCGTAACGCTGTGGATCAGATTCAACGCGAGAACGCACAGGCCGCGCTGCTCTCGAAGACGCTCGCGGAGGTCCAAGAGGCTGGGATGTTTGGTCGACGCGAGGAAACGCTCGCGCTGCTTCGACGCGTTGCGAAATCGAATCCAAACTTCCACAGCGCATACATCGTGTACGAACCCGCTTCAGATGGAACTGATGCAGCAGCGCTCGCATCGACAACGTTGCCGCCTGAGTCGATGG
Source organism: Planctomycetota bacterium (assembly GCA_003671055.1). GTDB lineage: Bacteria > Planctomycetota > Phycisphaerae > Phycisphaerales > SM1A02 > F1-140-MAGs142. The sequence continues at coordinate 38,696 of QWPV01000015.1, read as the reverse complement.
ACGCCAGCGGTAGATTTGTTCCCTATGTGCGCAACGACGCGAGCGCTGTCGGTGGAATGGTGCTCGAAGAGACGGAAGACACCGTCGATGGTGGCGGGTTGTGGTACAGGCATCCGAAGGAGTTGTACGAACGCGCGCGCGAAGTTGGCACCGTCCTTACGAAGCCTTATTCGTATCACGGCGATGACATCATCGAGTGCGTCTATCCCATCGTGATCAACAATCGATTCGCGGGGGTTGCGGGCGCCGACATTCCACTCGCGCGTATGCAGCGCGAACTCGAAGCGATGGCGAAAGAATTGGGCGGCGATATTTTTCTCGAGACGCGCGGGTTTTATCTCCTCGCCACCACGGACCCTGCAGGAACCGACGCCGCTTCGCTCGCGAAGAAACTGCGCACGAAAGAAATCAAGGGCACAAGTTACGCTTCATTCTTCGATGAAATTGCGCGCTCTGGTGAGATCACACTCTCCCAACGCATGGATCCCGTCCTCGGTGAGGAGTGCTACTACGTTGCAGCAACGATCGCGCCAGGGGATTGGCATTTCGTGTTGCGTAAGCCGCGGAGCGAAGTATTCGCCGAGACGCTCGAGACGCTGCTCATCAATGTTGTCTCTGCGTTCGTTGGACTCGCCATCGTGTTCGTCTTGCTGTGGCTCGTCGCCGCACGCACCTCTTCACGCGTGCTTCGCGCACAGGTTGCCGCACGGTCGATCGCGCAGGGCGAACTTTCGCTTGAGGGTGCAGCGGTCGAAGGCCAAGATGAGACTGCGGAGTTGCTCCGTGGAATCGAATCGATGCGCCGTGAACTCGGCGCGATCGTGGGAAGCGTGCGGGGCAATGCGCAACGACTCGCGGCGAGTGCTGCGGAGTTGAGCGCAACCTCTCGACAGCAAGCGCGCACTGCGGAATCCTTCAGCGGTTCGACTGCGCAGATTGCCGCGGCGGTCCGTGAGATCAGTGGAACTGGCGCGGAACTCCTGCGCAGTGTGGATGAAGTTGACTCGGGCGCGCGGCGAGGTGCGGAGTCGGCAACTGCGGGGCGCGCAGGTATTGACGCGATGGCGGCTTCCATGCAACGATTAGATCGATCGACGGCGGAAGTTGCTGAGCGGCTCGAGGCGATTCGCGAGAAGGCGCAAGCGATCACGACGGTTGTCACAACGATTGCGAAAGTCGCGGATCAAACGAATCTACTTTCCGTGAACGCAGCGATTGAAGCGGAAAAAGCAGGCGAATCTGGTCGAGGATTCCTTGTGGTCGCACGCGAAGTGCGTCACCTTGCGGACCAGACGGCATCCGCAACACTTGACATTGGGCGGATGGTGCAACAGATGCAAGACGCCGTTTCGAGTGGTACACGCGAGATGGGGCAGCTCGCGATTGACATGCGTAGTGGGCTCACGGAAGTCGCGCAGATTGGGCAAGGGCTCAGTCACGTCATCGAAGAGTTCAGTCGAACGAGCGAGCGATTCGGCGCAGTGAAGGAAGGCATGCAGAGTCAAGCGATCGGCGTGAGCCAAATTCACGAAGCGATGCAAGTGCTCGTTTCAGGCGCGCGTGAAACTGGCCAGAGCGTTGCTGAGTGCTCGCGCGTTGCGGACGAACTTTCACACGCGGTTGCGACGCTGCAAGAAACTGTCGCGCGCTTCACGCTCCCAAAGGTAGGCCGCTAAGTGCAAGCGCTCTTCATCGAAATGGAGGGACGACGCTACGCGATTGATGCGAGCGAGATCCTTGAAGTGCTTCCGATGGTGGAGTATCGAGCAGCGCAAGCAGGACCGGATTGGTTGCTTGGTCTGTTCAATCGTCGTGGCTCGCTTGTGCCGCTGATTGATCTGTCGCGCATCGTTGTGGGTTCAGGTGCTGCGCTGTGCATGGGCTCTCGCATCGTTGTCGTGCAATTGCTTGAAGGCGATGTGCTCGGACTTCTTGTTGCGGAAGTGACAGGCCTTGGCAATCGAGACTTTGAAGGTGCGGGTGCGCATGCAGGGTTTGCCTTTGGCGGTGCGGCACACCTTGGTCCAACGATTCCTGAAGAGGGCGGCACGCTGCAGTTGATTCGCTGCGATCGTCTTCTTGCAGATCAGCGACGGTTACCTCTAGAGATCGCATTGAACGGAGACGTGTCCGCATGAGTGCGCATCGACTCGCGGAATGGCTTTGTCAAACAGGGGCGCTGCGCACGGATGCGGTGAGCGTCGAGGCGCTTACGCCGTTGCAGATGGACCGCATGCGTGCACTGCAATGCGCCAGTACAGATGCGTATCTCGAGTTGGTGAAGGCAAACCCAGAAGAACAATCGCGAGTGATCGCTGCGTGCGCGCCGAGCGAGACTTGGCTCTTTCGGTATGCCGCGAGCTTCGAATTCATTCGTCGACTTCACCAGCGCACGACGCAACCTATTCGCGCGTTGAGCGCAGGGAGCGGCGGACTCGCGGAGCCCTCGAGCATCGCCGCGACTCTCGCTGCGGCGGGTCTTCCTGCTGAGAGCATCACAGTCGAGAGCATCGATCAGTGCGTGGACGCTGTGCGCGCGCCGAATGTGTTTGCGGGCATGCTTGCGCGCGAACCGTTGCCGTCGTGGGCGAACGTGTTCTTCACACCAGTCTCTGCAAGCACGCCTGGCATCGCGCTGCGGAGTTCGCTTTTCTCACGCATCGCATGCGCGCGTGGCGATCTGCGGAGTTGCGTGTTGCAATCCCGATACGACATCATTTTTTTCCGCAACGTCGCGATCTATCTTTCGGACAGCGTTCGCACGCGCGTGCTCACTCGGTTGCGCGATGTGCTTGCGCCCGACGGCTTGCTGTTTGTCGGTCATGCGGAGATGCGCCTTGCGGAACAGTGCGGCTTCGCGCCAGTTACTGAAGTTGGTGCATTTGTGCTTCGCGCGAGACGCGAGAGAACAGTGGTCGCGCAACCGCTTCGAGAGACGACTTTCAATAACGTTGTTCGCGCAACCGAAGTGCGGCACCTGAGCCCTGCAGCGAAACCTGTACCCGCGCGAGAGCCGCTGTCGCCGCTGATGCTCGCGCAAGATGCGGTCGCGCGCGATCCATCCAATGCCTCGCTCCATGAAGCACTCGCCGAAGAAGAACTGGCGTTGGGCGACTCTGTGAGTGCAGAGCATTCGTTCCGCAGAGCTTTGTATCTTGAGCAAACACGAGAGTCTGCGCTCCTCAAACTCGGAATGCTGCTCGAGCAGCAGGGTCGCAGCCCAGAAGCAGATCGGCTTCGCGCGCGCGCATTCCGAGCGCACCTTGCAACTGAAGGAGGCGCGCGATGAGCGACAAACCTCTCGCTCGCACCGTCGACGCCGATGGATTCGGTCGCATGCGTGAATTGCTCGCGCGTCCGATCGACCCTGTGGTTGTTGCGTTGAACACGCGCATCGTCGCGCAGCCAGATGCAGCAAGTGACGGAGTGACGCGCAGCCTATTAGTGTTTGAACTGGGTGGTGAGCGCTTTGCCATTGAAGCGGGCGACTCGTATCGCGTCGTCGCGTTGTCGCCTGTGCGAAGAGTTCCGCATCGCACGAATCAAGTGTTCGCGGGACTTGCCAATGTCGCGGGTGAGTTAACGCCGGTCGCGCGATTAGATCGTGCGCTCGGAACAGGGGAGTGGCAATCCACTTCCGCATCGCGCTTCATTGTCATTGGGGCAACGAGCGGACGCTGGGCGTTCGCTGTGGATGCAGTCGAGGGCGTGCAACGCATGGGCGAAGGGCGATTTCAAGCGCCACCCGCAACCGTCGCTCGCGCTGCGCATGGATGCACAATCGCGCTCGTTCGATTGGGCGTCGACGCTAGTGACGCACGCGTCGCACTTCTCGATGTTGCGCGCGTGTGCAGTCTGCTCGGGAGGAGCCTCCAATGAGCGACCTTGGAGGTTTCTCGCTCTTTGAATTGTTCCGTGGTGAAGCGGAGCAGCATTCACTCACTCTCTCGGCGGGTTTAGTAAAACTCGAGCAGAGTGCTGCAGCAAGTGATATCGAACCATTGATGCGCGCTGCGCATTCGATCAAGGGTGCGGCGAAAGTCGTTGGACTCGAGCGCGCAGTGGAACTCGCACACGCGATGGAAGATGCGCTCGTCGCAATGCAGTCGGGTCGCGAAGCACCAACGCCAGCGCGGATCGATCAGCTGTTAGCGGGCACGGATCTTCTTGCATCTCTCGCAGCCATTCGCGAAGAAGAGCTCGGTGCGTGGACCACGCAACACTCTTCTGCAATCACCGCACTTTCGCAAACGCTTCTCGCCCCTGTGGCCGCTCAGGCGCTCGCAGTGCCTGCCGCAGTGCCCGCGACAGTGCCCGCCGCAGTGCCCGCGACAGTTACGCCCGTCGCGACGCAAGAGGTCGTTGCGACAGCGAAGGTGCAAGTTGCGGAGCGGGTGGCTGCCGTGCGTGTGACGGCGGAGAAACTCGATCGACTTTTGCAACTCGCAGGCGAGACGATGCTCGAATCGCGACGCCTTGAAGTTGTCCGAAAGCAATCGCAGTCATTGAAGTCGCGCGTGATTGAATTCGAAGATGAGCTCGATCGACTCCGCACGCTGCTTCGCCGCAGTGGAGTGGATGCGACCGCACTCGCGCCACTTCGAAAGATCGCGCAACGCACGCGCACGGAAGTTGTCGTGCACATCGAACGCGTGGACGAATCAATTCGTCGTGGCGAAGAGACTGCAACGTCGCTCTATCACGAAGTGCTCTCGAGTCGCATGCGCCCCTTCGGTGATGTGACGGGCGGACTGCCGCGACTGGTGCGCGATCTCGCACGGCAACTCGGGAAGAACGTTCGACTCGACATCGTCGGCGAGGACGTGCAAGTGGATCGCGACATTCTCGCGCGCCTCGAAGCGCCGTTGAATCACCTGCTACGCAATTCGCTCGATCACGGCGTTGAGATGCCAGAGGATCGTCGCGCCGCATCGAAGCCTGAAACGTGCGTGCTGCGCGTCGAAGCGCGGCATCATTCGGGCATGTTGCGCATTCGCGTGTCGGACGATGGACGAGGTATTCACGCGGAGAAGATTCGTGAGAGCGTGGTGCGGAAGGCACTCGCGTCGAGTGAAATGGTTGCAGGAATGTCGAAGCAAGAAGTGCTGGAATTTCTGTTCCTTCCAGGATTTTCGACTGCGGCGAAGGTCACGGATATCTCGGGTCGCGGCGTCGGTCTTGATGTTGTGCAGAGCACGGTGCGCGAAGTGGGAGGAAGCGTGCGCGTGGACAGTGAGCCCGGGCGTGGCACATCCTTCGAGTTGGAATTGCCAATCACAGTGAGCGTGATTCGCGCGCTCCTTGTCGACGTCGCGGGCGAGACGCTTGCATTCCCGCTGTCACGGATCGAGCGCGTGGTGCAAGTTCCACGCGCAGCGCTCACATCAGTGGAGGGTCGATTGCACTTCATGCTTGATGAACGATCCGTTGGTCTTGTGGACGCAGCGGCGTTACTCGAACTCGGCAGTGTTGAGCAGGCCGACGACGCGAGTGTTGTCGTGCTCGGCGGTGACGACTGGTACGGATTTCTCGTGCATCGGTTTGTCGGCGAAGAAGACCTTGTCGTGCGCGCGCTCGATCCGCGGCTTGGCAAGGTGGCGCACTTGTCTGCGGCGGCAATTCGCGAGGATGGTGAGGCCGCACTCATCGTCGACTGCGAAGACATTCTCTCGTCGATGCGCCAGCAACTCGCCGAGGGTCGATCGCCCGCTGCACGCCGTCGCGTGATCACGGAGGGTGCTGCGCAGCGCAAGCGTGTGCTCGTCGTGGACGATAGTGCCACTGTGCGCGAAGTCGAGCGACAGTTGCTCGTGCGACTTGGTTACGAAGTGGAGACTGCAAAGGACGGCGCGGATGGACTCATCGCACTTCGCAATGGAGCCTACGACCTCCTTGTGAGTGATGTGGATATGCCGCGCATGACAGGCATTGAACTCGTCCGCGCTGCTCGTGCGGAACCACGATTTGCCGGACTTCCGATCATCATCGTGTCGTACAAGGATCGTGAGGAAGATCGACTCGCTGGACTCGAAGCTGGCGCGAACGCGTATCTCACAAAGGGCGCGTTTCAAGATGAAACTTTCGCGACGACAGTGCGCGATCTCATCGGGGAGCCAGCGCGATGACGCCTTCCTCGAAAGCACCACGACCCTTGCGCGTGGGGATCGTGAACGATCTCGCGCTTGCGTGTGAAGCATTGCGTCGCGTGGTGTGTTCTGACACTGCACTTAAACCCGCATGGATTGCACGCGATGGCCGCGAAGCAGTAGAGATGTGCGCGAAGGACAAGCCAGACGTCATTCTGATGGATCTCATCATGCCTGTAATGGATGGTGTTGAAGCGACGCGTCGCATTATGAAAGCGACGCCGTGCCCGATTCTCGTGGTCACTGCGACAGTGAGCGGGAACGCGGGCCTTGTGTACGACGCGCTCGGTGCTGGTGCACGCGACGCAGTGAATACGCCAACACTCACGCTCGACGGCGCAGTAGGTGGCGGTGCGGAACTCATTCGACGGTTGAAAATGATCGTGCGTGTTGCGGAGCCTGCACGCGCCAAATCGATCGCAGTGCCTCCGCGCGTTGCGGCGCCTGTACTTCATGATGCTCATGGCGTTGCGCCATTCCCCACATTGCTCATCGGTTGTTCGACTGGCGGCCCCCGCGCGCTCGGTGAGATTCTCGCCGCGCTTCCGAAGCCGCTGCCCTTCGCAGTCGTGGTAGTGCAGCACATTTCCCGCGATTTTGCCGAGGGATTAGCGCAGTGGCTCGCATCACAATGCAACGCCGCCGTGCGACTCGCGAAACCGACAGATCGCGCAAGCGTCGGTGAAATCATTCTCGCGGGCGACGACCGTCATCTTGTGCTTTCTGTGAACGGCGCGTTGGTGCAAACAGACGTGCCGACCGATCGCATGCATCGACCGAGCGTCGATGAGTTGTTCAACTCGTTCGCGTCCTTCGGTGCGCCTGGTGTTGCGTTGCTGCTCACTGGCATGGGGAGAGACGGCGCGCAGGGACTGCTTGCGTTGCGTCGCGCGGGGTGGCACACGATTGCACAAGACCAAGCATCAAGCGTTGTGTGGGGGATGCCGGGCGCAGCAGTTGCGCTCGGCGCAGCGACACAGGTTCTGTCGCTGCCGGAAATTTCCGCGGCGATCATGGCGAAATTTAGGCAGCGTCGCGTTTGAGCGGCGACTTCGAGAACGATTATGGAAAGCAAGCACTTCACCGACCGAGTTCTTCTTGTAGACGATCAGCGCATCATTGGCGAAGCGGTGCGCCGAATGCTCGCGTCGATTGAGGGGCTTGAGTATCGCGCAGTAGATAATCCCTCCGAAGCACTTGCGGTCGCGCGTGCATTCGCGCCGACGCTCATTCTGCAAGATCTCGTGATGCCTGGCGTGGACGGGCTCGATCTCGTGCGTGCTTATCGCGCCGACGAGTTGACGAAAGACGTTCCGATCGTCGTGCTTTCCTCGAAGGAAGAGGCCGCAACGAAAGCGGAAGCATTCGCGCGTGGAGCGAATGACTACATCGTCAAACTCCCAGATCCTGTTGAACTTGTCGCACGAGTCGTGCATCACTCGCGTGGCTACAAAGCGTTGCTTGAACGGAATGCCGCGTACAGCGCGCTCAAAGAAAGTGAAGCGCGACTCTCAGGTGAGATTCAGAAGGCGAGTGAATACGTTCGCACGCTGCTCGATCCGCCGATAGAAGGGGAGGTCAGCACGGGCTGGCGCTTCGTACCTTCCGAGAACCTCGGAGGTGATGTGTTCGGCTACCACTGGATCGATAGTGATCGACTCGCGATGTTTGTGCTCGACGTCAGCGGCCATGGCGTCGGTCCCGCGTTGATGGGCGTGAGTGCGATGAATCACATTCGTTCAGTCGCGACGGACATCGATCGTGCGTGTGATCCATCGCGCGTGCTTCTCGCGCTGAATGCATCATTCCCCATGGCGCGTCATCACGGCATGTATTTCACCGTGTGGTACGGCGTCTATACGAAGAGCACGCGCGAGCTGGTGTGGTCTGGTGGAGGACATCCTCCAGCACTGCTCGTGCGTGATGGAGTTGCGCAGCGTCTTGAGTCCACGAGTTACATGGTTGGTGTGACGGAGGATTACGACGCGCCCAATGAGCGAGTGCAATTGCTTGCGGGCGATCGTTTGTATCTCTATTCCGACGGCGTTTTCGAAATTCATCTTCCCACAGGGTCGATGTGGGACTACGAAGACTTCGTTGATTTTTTCGTGGGTACATCCGAGAATCAACGGCTCGACGGCCTTATGACGCACACGCAAGCGTTGCAGGGAAAGCCATCGTGGGATGACGATTACTCCATGATTGAGTTGCGGTTCGCCTAATCACGCGAGCGCAGTAGTTCCTGCATACACTTCGCCCCCTTTCGCACGCAGTAACGCAAAGCAATTCTCACTCATGAACGCTATGAAGACCGTCACGATCATTGGAGCTGGCAAGATTGGAAAAATGGCTGCGCACTTCCTTGCACATACGAAGGAGTACGCGGTGCGTTGCGTGGATGCGCACGAAGGCTCTTGGCGCTCAGCGGTGGATGGATTGCCAAACACAACTGGTTCGACCGTCGATTTTTCTAACGGCGCGCAACTCGATGCGGCATTGAAAGGCGCGTGGGCAGTGATTTCATGCGCGCCATTTGCTTGCAATCGATTGATCGCGGAGCGCGCGAAGGCTGCAGGCACGCACTACCTCGACTTGACGGAAGATGTTGCTGTCACGAAGGACGTGATGGCGCTTGCGCAGGGCGCGTCAACAGCGTTCATTCCGCAATGCGGCCTCGCGCCTGGCTACATCACGATCGCGGCGAATCATCTCGCCGCACCCATGTCGGAGATTCACGAATTGCGTTGCCGCGTGGGCGCATTGCCACAGTTCCCATCGAATCAACTCAAGTACAACCTCACGTGGTCGACCGCCGGGCTCGTGAATGAGTACTGCAATCCATGCGAAGCACTTGTGGACGGAAAGATCACGCTGCTTCCACCGCTTGAGAATCTTGAAGAGTTCACGATTCACGGAACGCAGTACGAAGCGTTCAACACCTCGGGCGGACTTGGTTCGCTTGGCGAATCACTCGCAGGCAAGGCGCGCAACGTCAACTACAAGACGATTCGATATCCAGGGCACTGCAAGTTGATGAAGTTCCTGCTTCAGGATCTTGGATTCATCGATCGACGCGAAGACCTCTGCGATGTTTTCGAGCGCGCTATTCCCACCACGCAGGATGACGTGATCGTCACGGTGTGTGTTGCGATCGGCATCGAGAACGGCAAGCTTGTCGAGAAGACCGACGCGCGCCGCATTCCCGCGTGCGAGATTGATGGCAAGCACTGGACTGGGATTCAGATCACCACCGCAGCGGGCGTATGTGCGGTGCTCGATTTACTTCGTGACGGCAAGATCCCTGCGAAGGGAGTCGTGCGCATGGAAGACATTCGCTACGAAGACTTCATGGCGAATCGTTTCGGCGCGCGATACGCGGTGTGACGACGTCGCATCGCGTCGATCAAAGCGCAGTCATGCGGATATTGCGGAACGCGACAGAATCGCCGTGTCCACATAAACCGAAGTGACCCTTCGTGCGCGTGAGTCCAGCGTGTGGTTGCCCGTCAATCGTTTTGCCGTCCTTCGCAACAACTGCGAGATCGACATCCAAGATCACCACATCATTGAGTGTGACTTTGATCTTCGTGCCGCGGAATGCGATGGTCTCCGTGTTCCACTCGCCGATGGGCTTCATGCCTTCGCGCTTGGCTGCGGCGATTCCATAGACAGAGCCGTGATACTGATAGGGCTTGAGCGTCGCATATTGCGGCGCGGAGTTGTCGAGCACCTGCACCTCGAAACCTGCGTACGCAGGATCGCCTTCAAGTGGACTTCGGATCGCGATGCCGTTATTCGCGCCAGCAGTCAGTCGAAACTCAAAGGTGCATTCGAAGTCGCCGTACTCCTTCGCGGAGAAAAGATTTCCACCCTTGTCTGTGCAGACGATCGCACCATCTTCAACGCGGTAGCCGTCGGTGTCGCCAACCCACCCAGCGAGATCCTTGCCGTTAAAAAGTTGGGCGGTTGCGGAAGGTGGCGCAGTCAACGCGAGTGGAGCACTTGCGATCATTGCGACAGCGAGCGAGCAGAGAAACGAGATGATGGTTGAGGTGCGCATGCGCAAAGTCTATCGAGGCGTGAAAGATAGATCGCGGCATCGGTTTCAACTACGATTAAGCGCATGTTTCCTTCTTACGCGCGTGCTTCACTCAACATTCTCGCAGTCAGCCTCGCGGTGTCGCCGCTTGTTGCACAGGAACCGAAAGTCGAGACTCCACCAAAGGTCGAGACTCCAGCAACGGTCGAGACTCCACCGAAGGCTGTAGCGTTCAGTCGTTACGCGCCCGCGGCCAAGCTGCCCAATATCTCGCTTGAGCGCGTGTTGCCAAACCTGAAGTTCATCCGTCCCATTCAGATGTTGCAATTACCCGCGGAAACTGGCGGTGTTGTGTACGTCGTGGAGCAACCTGGCCGCATCATCCTTGCTGATCTCACGCAAGACAGCGCGACGGAATCTTCAGTCGCGCTTGATATTCGCGAGCGAGTGAAGGATTCGGGAAACGAAGAAGGTTTGCTATCGATCGCATTTCATCCCGACTACCCCAAGCGGCGCGAACTCTACGTGTTTTACACAGCCGCATCGCCTCTTCGCAGCATCCTCTCGCGCTTCACGATCGCGGCGGATGGAAAGTCGATGGATCCCGCGAGCGAAGAGATCTTGCTCACGCAGTCGCAGCCGTATTCGAATCACAACGGCGGGACCTGTTTGTTCGGCCCAGATGGATTCCTCTATCTCAGCCTCGGCGATGGCGGCGCAGCGAACGATCCACATGGAAATGGACAGAATCCGCAGACCTTCCTCTCGAAGGTGTTGCGCATCGATGTCAATGCGAAGTCTGAAGGCAAGGCGTACGCGATTCCGTCCGACAATCCATTTGTGAATGACACCGCGTATCTGCCTGAAATTTGGGCGACGGGAACGCGCAACATCTGGCGCATGCAGTTCGATCGAAAGAATGGTGATTTGTGGGCGGGCGATGTTGGACAGAACAAGTACGAAGAGATTGACCTCATCACGAAGGGCGGCAATTACGGCTGGAATCTGCGCGAGGGATTCCATGCGTTCTCGAAGCAAAAGTCTGAAGCAGTCTTGATTGAACCGCTGATCGAGCATCCGCGCCGCGAAGCCGTTTCCATCACGGGTGGATACGTCTGCCGCGATCCGAAACTTCCGATGCTCGAGGGCGCATACATCTATGCGGACTTTGGCTACGGCACGATTTGGGGCGCGAAGCTTGAAGGCGACAAGTGCACGAAGCCGGAGTTGCTCTGCAAGAAGCCCACGCAACTCATCTCAAGTTTTGCGGAGATGAACGATGCGAGCCTCTACGTGATCGGGTTCGATGGCGGTCAGGATGCGGGAATCACCGGTTCAATCTGGAAGATTCAAGTACGACCTTGAGGACGTTTGATCAATGCCTCGGCAAATGCCGACAATGTCCCCATGCCAATGCCGCTTCGATACCAAACCGCAGGTGAGTCTCATGGGAACTCACTCGTTGCGTTGATCGATGGACTGCCTGAAGGGCTGCGGGTCGACCTTGACTTCATCAATCAGGAACTCCATCGACGGCAAGGTGGCTACGGGCGTGGCGCGCGACAACGCATCGAGAGTGACACTGCAGAAATTCTCGCGGGCACGCGCGCGGGTGTGACGATCGGTTCGCCACTGTGTCTGCGCATCGTGAATCGTGATCATCGACTCGATGATGCTGCGAAGACGCCGCCACTCTCGCGTCCACGACCAGGACACGCGGATCTTGCGGGCAGCATCAAGTACGGCACCGCCGATTGCCGCGGAACCCTTGAACGAGCGAGTGCGCGAGAAACTGCAGCGCGCGTTGCGGCTGGCGCAGTCGCGCGACTCTTGTTGCGCGAATATGGCGTCGAGACATTCGGCTTCGTGCGCGGGGCGATTGATGTCCGTACTGACGTGATGCCGACCAATGACAATTGGACGACGCTCAAGCAAGCGCGCGATGCAAGCGAGATTGCATGCCCAGATGCGCATGCATCGCAAGGCATCATCGATCTCATTCATCGTGCGAAGACTGAGAAGGACACGGTCGGTGGATGGTGCGAAACGCATGTCTTCGGATGTGTTCCGGGCCTCGGCACTTGCATGAACTGGGATGAGCGGCTCGATGCACGGCTTGCCTTCGCGGTCATGGGCATTCAAGCATTCAAAGCAGTGGAGATTGGACTCGGTCGAGAGTGCGCGGCAAGGTTTGGAAGCAAAGTGCACGACGGCATTGCCTACAACGAAGCAGCGCGCAATGCGACGAACTTTGGATTTGAACGCACATCGAACAATGCGGGCGGACTTGAAGGTGGCATGACCAACGGGATGCCGGTGGTCGTGCATGGAACGATGAAACCGATCTCCACACTCTTGCAAGGAATGCCGTCGGTTGACCTCACCACGCATGAAGCGGTGCGGAGTCAGTACGAGCGAAGCGATGTCAGTGCGATCGCGGCAGCGAGCGTGGTCATGGAGCATGTCGTCGCGTTCGAGATTGCTCGGGCGTTCCTGCTGAAATTCGGCGGAGACACGATGCGCGAGACAAGCGCCGCATATCAGCGTTTCCGCGAGACTCGCCCCTCGTAAGACTTGCCTTCTGCGAGGCGTGGCGATAGCGTCGATCGTTATGCAGATCGATCTTGCTGAGCAGAGTCAATCCACATCGACCTCGAATTTGAACTCGAAGGCCGTACATTGGCAACGCCCTTCAGCATCCGAGCGAATCGCGACCGTCATTTATGAACGCGCCCAAGAAGTCAGTGTGCGCGTTGCGCAGGAGATCGCCGCGCTCATTCGTGTGAAGCAAGCCGCAGGAACACAGTGCGTGCTCGGGTTGGCAACGGGATCGACGCCCACCGCCGTGTACGACGAACTCGTGCGCATGCATCGCGACGAACAGCTCTCGTTTCGCAATGTTGTCACCTTCAACCTCGACGAATACTGGCCGATGCAGCCGCATGAGTTGCAGAGCTACCACCGTTTCATGCGCGAGCATCTGTTCGATCACATCGACATTGATCTTGCGAACGTGCACATTCCGGATGGCACCGTGCCGACCAATGATGTGCGCGCGTTCTGCGATCGATACGAGCAGATGATTCGCGATGCTGGAGGCGTTGACCTCCAACTCCTCGGTGTTGGGCGCACTGGCCACATCGGCTTCAACGAACCAGGTTCCTCCAAAGCGAGTCGCACGCGACTCATCGCGCTTGACAGCGTGACGAAGAAGGACGCAGCGAGCGACTTCTTCGGCGAAGAGCATGTGCCGCTTCGCGCGATCACGATGGGTGTGGGAAGCATTCTTGATGCACGACGAATCATCTTGATCGCGTTCGGCGAAGGCAAAGCGCCGGTGGTTGCGCGTGCAGTGGAAGGACCAATCACGAACGCGGTCGCTGCGAGTTTTCTTCAAGAACACCCCAACGCGCAGATGTATCTCGATCTCGCGGCTGCTGCGGAATTGCATCGTTGCAAATGTCCTTGGGAATCAAGCAGCGTTCACTGGGATGAGCGCATGATTCGCAAGGCAGTTGTGTGGCTTGCGGGCAAGTGTCAGAAGCCGATCTTGAAGTTGACTGCTGAGGATTACAACGAGAACCATCTGCAGGATTTGCTTGCAAGCCGCGGAAAAGCGTATGACTTGAACATTCAAGTCTTCCGCATGATGCAGCGATCCATCACAGGTTGGCCAGGCGGAAAACCTGAAGCGCGCAAACAGTCCGGCGACATCGATCGACCCGGCGACGACATTTTTCCGAAGCGCGTGCTGATCTTTTCGCCGCACCCTGATGACGATGTGATCTCGATGGGCGGCACGCTCATTCGACTTGTCGATCAAGGCCACGAGGTGCATGTTGCGTATCAGACGTCCGGCAACATCGCGGTCTTCGATGCAGAAGCCTTGCGCTTTCTCGACTTTGCCTCTGACTTCGCAGCGACCTTTGGCTTCGACGGGGCACGCGTTGCAAAGATGGAACACGAGATTGCGCGGTTGCTGCGCGCGAAGCGTCCTGGCGAAGTGGACGCGATTGAAGTGCAGAAATTGAAAGGCTTGATTCGGCGCGGAGAAGCAAAGGCTGCAGGTATCTACTCCGGCGTGCTCGAAGAACGACTGCACTTTCTCGACTTGCCGTTCTATGAAACAGGACGCGTGCGCAAGAAGCCGCTTGGCACGGAGGACATTCGCCTCACCGCCGATTTGCTCCGCTCGATTCGACCGCATCAGGTCTACGCCGCGGGTGACTTGAGTGATCCGCATGGCACGCATCGCGTGTGCTTGTGCGCGATTTTCAAAGCACTGCATGAGTGTGCGCAAGATCCGTGGATAGCCGACTGCGCAACGTGGCTCTATCGAGGCGCGTGGCAAGAGTGGGACATCGAACAAATCGAAATGGCGGTTCCGCTTTCACCTGAAGAGGTTGCTCGCAAGCGCACAGCGATCTTCAAGCATCAATCGCAGAAGGATCGTGCGTTGTTCCCTGGCGCTGATGCGCGCGAATTCTGGGAGCGTGCGGAGCAGCGAAACGCATCGACCGCCGCTGCGTACGACCGACTTGGCCTCCCTGAGTATGAAGCGATCGAAGCGTTCGTGCGCTGGGATGGTCGTCCGCTTGATTAAGTTCTCGTAGCATGCACGCATGCAACCATCGCACGGAAACTCTTCAACCAACGATGCACTTGGCGCACTGCTCACGGCATTCGCATGCGAGAGCGGCACACTGCACGCCGTTGCGTCCGACGGCGCTTTGCACTTGCGCGCAGCTTCTGGAATCCCCGCGAGTGTTCTCGACATCGTGCGCATCGTGCCCGTTGGAAAGGGCATGGCGGGACTCGCTGCAGAACGGAAGCAA
The DNA here is from genome assembly GCA_003671055.1 of Planctomycetota bacterium. Taxonomy (GTDB): domain Bacteria; phylum Planctomycetota; class Phycisphaerae; order Phycisphaerales; family SM1A02; genus F1-140-MAGs142. The sequence goes on along the minus strand of QWPV01000015.1, from coordinate 23,676 downwards.
CCAGTGTCGACGTGCAACTTGCAAACAGATTCCACGGGCGACATTAGTCCTAGCGCGAAAGCGACTGGACTCGGTGGAAGCGTGTGCGTGCCACTGCTGAGTGCGGATGGAAGTGTGCGCGGAACGCTCGGCGTTGGTTGTCGAGCGGAGCGCGTATTCACGAAGGACGAAGAGGCGCGCCTTATGGTTGCGGGCGCGGCGCTGCTTCAAGCAATTGCGTGACGTGATAGAGCGTTTGTTCTACATCGTCACCGTTGGCGTAGTTGAATCCTCGTTGCTTTCCCACTTCGCGAAGTGCACACGCGGATTGTGTCGCAGTGTTACTGAGCGAAACACTCATCGCACTCGGCACGAAGAGATACGCGCCATGATTCGCTGTCATCCATGCGCCGAGATCTGCCTCATGGAGTCGATCGAGTCGATTGCGTGTTGTGAAGATGAGGCTGTCTTCGATGTATCCAATCGCGCCGAGACGTGGGAAATCAACATCGCTCGGTGTGCGTTTTGAATCCTGCACCATCATGCCAACCACGCGCGGCGTGTTCCAGATCCATGTCGTCTGCGGTAACCACACGCCGAGCAACGCCATCTCCGTGAGCACCGTCGCGGGAATCGCGTATTGCATGCTGCGGACGAACGCGCCGTCGCGCGCCATCTTCCACGCGAACATCATGAGTGCTCCAGCAAGCGCAGTTGCGAGCGACGCGATGGCGAACAGTCCAGGTGTTCCCGCGTGCAGCAACGGCCACGAAGGCGCATTGAACGTCGTGAAGCCGCGTGCTTGCAGCACGAGAAAAAGTGCTGGTCCTGCGAGCAGCAAGCACAGACCCACCACAAGCCATGCCCCAAATCCAAAGCGATCCATCGCGTTCACTTTCGTCGGCAGCGAGCGCACGCCGCCAATGATCGCGCGCGCGGTGAAGAGTGCGATCGCGGGGTAGATCGGAAGAATGTAGTGCGGAAGCTTCGTCATGATGAGTTCGAATGCCAGCCATGTCGGCACACACCATGCGAGGAGAAAGATTTCGGCGTTGCAACCCGTCACGGAGAAGAGTCGCATCCGCGTGCGCGTCACGAAACTCAAACTGTGCGCGGCAGCGTTGGGAATCGTGAACGCGCGCGTGAAGAGTCGACCGAACGCGAGCGCGACGAGCAGTGAGCCAGGAAAGAAGAACACGACGAGTGTGACGAGGTAGTAGCCCGGTGGAAACGCGTGACCTTCAGCGCCTTCGCTCGCGCGATTCAAAACTTCGCGCTCAAACGCGGCGCGCAGTGTGTCGAATCCCACTTCGCGCACCGCAAGCCACAACCACGGCAGGGCGACGATCAACAGCACAAGCGCGCCGGTGAAGGGTCGAATGCGAAGAATGAATCGCCATTCGCGTCGCGCAACTGCAACAGCAATCACCGCGGTTCCAGCGACAAACGGCGTGATCGGTCCCTTCGTGAGCACGCCCAATGCGATGAATATCCATAAACCAATGCAAGGAAGAAGCGGGAGCCCGCCCGTCGCAACACCACTCTTGCGATCCTCGCGATGCCGACTCCAGAGCCACCAGAGAAACGCCATCGCGATCGTCGTCATCGCGAGAAGCAGTTCATCCGCGCGAGCCATGTGGCAATCCATCACCACTACTGGGGAGACGACCAAGAGCAAACCTGCGAGAAGTCCCACGCTTCCCGCGAACATCGCGCGTCCGATCCAACATGTTGCGAGAGCTGCAAGCGTTGCCGCGATCACGCTGGTCAGTCGATACATCCAAATCGAATCGTGCGCAGTGTTGCCCGCAGTGGCAGCAGCAACAGTTCCAGCTTGCGCCCAGTAAATGAGCGGCGGCTTCTTCAGCCGAATCTCCTCACCCACGCGCGGAATGACCCATCCCGCAAGCGTTTCGCTCTCAAGCATCTGTCGCGATGCTTGCGCAAAGCGCGGCTCATCACGATCCGTCACAGGAATCGCGCGCGTTCCCCACAACAGCGTGCAGCACGCGACCGCAATGATCGCAATTGCATTCTGCGCGAACGAGGCGCGCTGAGACGGAATGAAGACGGTGCAAATCCACGCGAGCAAGCGTGCAGCGTAGCCCAAGGGTTGCAACGCGCAATCATCGTTACGTTGCTGTGCGATGAACACCGCCCCTGGGTTTGTGGATTCCTTGCTTGCGCTGCCAACCTGGGCGAGAACGCGTTGCAGTGCACGGAACTTCAGCAGATCCTCGATCAACTAGAGAAGTGATTTGGCGTCTGCTTCCGGCGCGTGCACTATGGCCTTCGTGAAGGTGAAGCTCTTGCCTTGGTAGTCGACCTTCACCGTATCGCCGTCGGCGAATTCTCCAGACAGGATTTTGCTCGCGAGGGGATTCTCGATCCGTTGTTGAATGACGCGCTTGAGCGGTCGAGCGCCGAATTGCGGGTCGTAGCCTTCGCTGGCAAGTGCGAGCGAAGCGGCTTGCGAGACGCCGAGTTGCATGCCGCGAGCATTCAATCGGCGGCGAAGATTGCCCAGCTGAATCTCCGCGATGGAGCCAAGTTGCTCGCGCGTGAGCGCGTGAAATATCACGATGTCGTCGATGCGATTGATGAGCTCGGGACGAAGGCTCTTCTTCAACAAGTGGCGAACATGCGCTTCGATGATCGACTCGTCTTCGCCTTTCTCGCTCATTTCGAGAATTGCGTGCGATCCAATGTTTGAGGTCATCACGACGATGGAGTTCGTAAAGTCGATCGTTCGACCTTGCCCATCGGTAAGCCGCCCGTCATCGAGAAGTTGCAGCAAGATGTTCGCGACATCGGGATGCGCTTTTTCCATCTCATCAAAGAGCACGACGCAGTACGGGCGTCGGCGCACAGCTTCGGTGAGTTGTCCGCCTTCATCGTGACCGACATAGCCTGGAGGCGAGCCAATCAAGCGCGCCACCGAGTGTTGCTCCATGTATTCACTGCCGTCGATGCGCACGATTGCGTCTTGCGTATCAAAGAGAAACTCTGCGAGCGCCTTGCATAACTCCGTCTTGCCCACGCCGGTGGGACCGAGGAACAGAAACGAGCCGATGGGTCGATGCGGTTCCCCGAGTCCCGCGCGATTGCGGCGCACCGCTTCACTCACTGAGGAGCACGCTTCACGCTGACCAACCACACGCGTCTGGAGTTCGCTCTCCATGTGCAGCAACTTCTCGCGCTCGCTCTCAAGAAGTTTCGTGACGGGAATACCCGTCCATTTCGCGACGACTTCAGCAATCTGCTCGCTATCAACTTCTTCTTTCACAAGCGCAGTGCCCGTGGACTGCTGCGCGCGCAACGCTGACTCCGCAAGTTGTAGTCGCTGTTCAAGATCACGCAGATCGCCGTACTGGATGCGCGAGGCAGTCGCAAGATCGGCGCGGCGTTTGGCTTGTTCGAGTTCGGTGTGCTTGCGTTCGATCTCGTTGCGCACCGCCTTGATCGCGTCGAGTTCCTTCTTCTCCAACTCCCAGCGAGCGGTCAGCGCGCGATTCATCTCACTGTGCGTCGCAAGTTCACTTTCAAGGGCGAGCAATCGCTTCTTCGACTCCGGATCCTTCTCGAGTTTGAGTGCTTCGCGCTCGATCTCAAGTTGCATGATGCGGCGACGCACCTCGTCAAGCTCCACGGGCATCGAGTCGTTCTCGATGCGAAGTCGAGATGCAGCTTCATCGAGAAGGTCGATGGCCTTGTCTGGAAGAAATCGTTCGGTGATGTATCGATGCGAAAGCGTCGCAGCGGAAATGATGGCGCCATCCTGAATGCGAATGCCGTGGTGTGCTTCGTATCGACCCTTGAGCCCACGCAAAATCGCAATCGTGTCTTCGACGGAAGGCTCGCCCACTTTCACGGGTTGGAATCTGCGCTCGAAGGCGGCGTCTTTCTCGACGTGTTTGCGATACTCGTCAAGCGTCGTCGCGCCGATACAGCGCAATTCTCCGCGCGCGAGTGCAGGTTTAAGGAGTTGCCCTGCGCCGACAGCGCCTTCGCTCGCGCCTGCGCCAACGATGGTGTGCAACTCATCGATGAAGAGAATGATGCGCCCGTCGCTTGACGCAACCTCGCGAAGCACGGCCTTTAATCGCTCTTCGAACTCGCCGCGGTACTTCGCGCCCGCGAGCAACTGGCCGACATCAAGCGCGATGATCCGAGCATCGCGCATGGATTCGGGACAATCGCCGTTGACGATGCGTGTCGCGAGTCCTTCAGCAATCGCCGTCTTTCCAACGCCTGGCTCGCCGATGAGCACGGGATTGTTTTTCGTGCGACGGGAAAGCACTTGCATGCAGCGGCGGATTTCCTCATCGCGTCCGATGACTGGATCAATCTTGCCTTGCTGGGCTTTCTCCACAAGATCGATCCCATACTTCTTCAGTGCTTCGTAGGTATCTTCAGCGTTCTGATCATTGATTTGCGTAACGCCCGATGCTTTGCGGATCGCTTCCACGCTCGCGAGAATTTGCGCGCGATCGAGGCCCACAGTCGAGAGCACTTCCTTTGCGCTGCTTTTCACATCCGCACACGCAAGCAGTAGATGTTCGCTCGAGACAAACGCATCCTTCATGCGCTTTGCTTCAGCTTCTGCTTTGAGGAAGACCTCGTTGAGTTCGCGCGAGATACCAACTTGGCTTGTGCTCGAGACTTTGGGAAGTCGGCGTAATTCTGCGCGCGCGACATCGAGTAACCGAGTCGCGTCGGTGCCTGCACGACCGAGCACGCTGCTCGTGGTGCCTTGCTTGCTTGCGAGCATGACGGTGAGCAGATGGATCGGCTGCACCTCCGCATGCTTCTCCGTCGTTGCGAGAGTTTGTGCTTCAAGCACTGCGGATTGAGCTTGCGTGGTGAATTGATCGATGCGCATAGTGAGATCCTCCCTCAGAGTTGATGTGAGAAGCGTAGAGCTCAGAGCACTTCGAAAGGAAAATTTTTCGGAATCAATTCCTGACGATTGTTCAGCCATCCAACGAGAAAGCGAAATGCATCCACAAGGCGCGGTCCGGGGCGATTGAACATTTGATTGCCGTCGACGAGCACGATGTTCTGCGGATTCGAGTCGAGAACAGCAGGAAGGAGCGGCCACCAGCGTGTTTTTGTGAGGACATCGAGTTCCTCGCGAATGCGATCGATACTCAGCCCACAAGGCGCGATGATGATGCGGCTCGGCATCGACTCGAGCACATCTTCGGGCGCGACCTGCCGACTCTTCGCGCCCGCGAGATTCAGTGCATGACGACCGCCCGCCGTTTCGATGAGTTGCGGCGTCCAGTGTCCACCGACAAAGATCGGATCCATCCATTCGAGAAAGAGGACTTCAGGTCCGGGGACATACGGATTCACAAAGTCGATCGCGCTCCAGTACTCGTCGCGCAGTTTCACCATCGCAGCCTCGGCAAGCGCGTGGCGATCGACTGCTTCGCCGACGCGCAGGATGTCGTCAAACACATCGAAGACACTCATCGGATTGAGGCTGATGATCTGCGGTTTGTGCGGAAGACTTTCTACAAGCCGCTCCACACTTTTCAAGTCAATCGAGCAAACCTCGCAAAGACTCTGCGTGAGGATGACATCTGGTCGAAGCGCACGGATCATTTCCTCGTCGATTGCATAGAGGCTCTCGGCACCACTCTGCAGAAGTGTTCGAACGCTCGCATCGATCTCTGCGCTCGTCGTGCCGAGTGCGCGCGCGCGGGTGAGCGTGGGACGATCGAGAATGCTCGGTGGGAAATCGCACTCGTGGCTGCGTCCCACGAGGAGTTCCGAAGCGCCTATCGCGCACAGCACTTCCGTCGCGGAAGGGAGAAGACTAAGGACGCGCGGATTTGAAGGCATTCTTCTGAGTGTACGGCGTGATAAATGCGCCCGTCATGCGTTTGGATCGCCTGCAGAGACGGTACGGACGGCGTACTCCGCATGCGTGTTCTGCGTGCCGTGGCGCGGCGTCCAAAGCGCTTGAAACCGCCTGAATCTGGGGCATTTTGAAGTGTTCAAACATCGCGTGCGCCGAGGCCTTCGGGGGACTCGGACGCGCGAAGAAGAGAAGCGAGAAGACAAATGAAGACTATGAATAACCAACGTGCCTTGCGTTTCGCATGCTCCTCAGCACTCCTGAGTGTCGCGCTCACCGGCGCGGCAAATGCTGGAGTCGTCAACCTCGGACGCGTGCAGCATCTGCCCGCGCGCCCGACGATTTCTTACACAGGTACGTACGGCAAATGCTTCAATTCAGCGGTGGATTCGTCCGGCATGCGCACGATTATCGAAGTCGACATCTTCGCAGCGATGCAATCGGCCGCACCAGGCATGATGCTGAAATCGATCACGATTCAGGACACTGGCACCAATGTGTACGGTGCGTCGAGCCCCGGCGCAGACATGGACTTCTTCTCTGTGCAAGGTGCGGATGCGTCGGCGCAGATGGCATTCTCGTACAACGGTCCAGTCGGCCAACACATGAATGAAAGTTCAGCAGCGCTCGCTTCGCGCCTTGCTGCAGCGGATGCGATTGTGGGCGACTCAAATACAGGCATGTCGCACTTTGTCTCGCTGGGCTTGTCGGGTGCGATGCGCGTTGACTTCAGCAGCATGATTGGCATTCCTCCAAGCGGAAGCGGTGGCGAAGGTTCAAGCGGACCAGGTTCGTCCAACGGCGGCGGAGACTCTGGTGGCGGTGGCGAAGGCTCAACGCAATTGATTCAAGGTTTACTCGTCACGGAAGGCATGCGATTGTCCTTGTCGGAGGCTGGCGCGGGCGAACGATTCGATATCACCTTCGAATTCGCGGCAGTCCCAGCACCGGGCGCACTCGCACTACTCGGACTGAGTGGGCTCGTCGGTTGCACGCGTCGCCGGCCTCGATGAACACTGTTGGTACTCTGTTTGCGTGCCGACCTTTGCCTACATTGCGCGCGATTTGAATGGTCGTCGCGTGCGCGGGCGAGCGGAAGGCAATACCGAACAGTCGATTCTCACGGAACTTGCTGCGCGTGGCCTGACGCCGCTGCGCGTATCTGAAGCCGCGACACGAAAGCGGCGCAAGCGCGTGTCGACGCGAGTACTCGCACGTTCTTACGTGCAACTCTCTGAACTTCTGCGTGCTGGCGTGCCGCTTCTTCGTGCGCTTCGATTGCTCTCGCGTGGAAAATCTAATCCAACCCTAGCAGGCGTTTGGAGTGAAGTTGCGGAGGCGGTGTCGAAGGGCGAACGATTCTCCGATTCGATGGCGCTGCATCCGCACATCTTTGGTGAAGTGCATGTCGCGATGATTCGTGCTGGAGAGCGCGGTGCGTTTCTGGAGAGTGTCCTCGCTCGGCTCGGGACCTTCCTCGATAACCAAGCGGAATTGCGGTCGAAGATCATCGGCAATCTGCTGTATCCAGTGGTGCTGCTCACCGTTGCGCTCGCTGTCATCGTGGGCGCACTTATCTTCTTTGTGCCGAAGTTCAAAGATCTTTTTGGCGACATGCCGCTGCCATTCTCGACGCGTTTGCTGCTTGGCACGAGTGAAGCGATGGTTGCGTACTGGCCAATCCTCCTCGTGCTTGTTGCTGCGATCGTCGTTGCGATTGGAGTGGCGTTGAAGAAGGAAACACTCCGGCTCGCGATTGCACGACGCGTATTGAAGCTTCCAAAGATCGGTGGACTCTTCGCGTCGCTCGCCGTCGCGCGCTTCGCACGCATCCTCGGGACACTGCTTGAGAATGGCATTCCAATGATCGGCGCGCTCGAAATTGCGCGCGATGCCGCGGGCAATGTGTTGATGGCGCGCGCGATTACGCAAGCAACCGAAGCCGTCCGCCAAGGCGAGCAACTCTCCGTGCCGCTCGCGCAGAGTGGACTCTTTGAAGAAGATGTGATTGAAATGATCACCGTGGGTGAGAGCGCAAACAGTTTGCCAACCGTGCTCGTCTCACTTGCTGACACGATGGAGCGCCGCGTGGATCGCGCATTCACTGCACTCTTGAAATTGATGGAGCCAGCACTGCTGTTGAGCCTCGCGGGGTTGGTCTTTTTCATCTTCCTCGCGCTTGTGCTTCCGATGATGCAGATGTCATCGCAACTTTGAGTGCTTCGCACACCGCAGCTGTTTACGAATTCCGCGTAGTTCTCGGAACTAAAGCTCGATGCAGCGATTTCGGAGCATGTCGCTATGATCGATTCCAACTTCCACAGGAGAAACGCATGCGAACATCGACCCAAGCGTCCCGCCGCACACGACGCGGCTTCACCATCCTTGAACTCTTGATTGTCATTGGCATCCTTCTCGCCATCGGCGGGTTGGTCTTTGTGAACCTCATCGGCGCTCAGGAAAAGAGCGAAGTTGGCACCACTCGGTTGCAGATGCAGGAGTTGGAGCGCGGTATCGAATCGTTCCGCTTTGATATGAAGCGTTGGCCCACGGAAGAAGAGGGACTCGCCGTCATCTGGTCGAAAGACGCAGTGAGCAGCGAAGAAGATCAAGCGAAGTACGGTGGTCCATATCTCAAGAATCCAGCGCCGAAAGACGCATGGGGACGCGAGTGGATCTTCAACATTCCAAGCGAAACTGAAGGTCTCGACTTCGACATTGTTTCCATCGGCGCTGATGGCGAAGAAGGCACCGATGATGACATCACGAATCATGATGCACGCAAGGCTGCCGAAGGCGATGACCTCGGTGAGTTCTCTGGCTCCTCGGGCAACACGCCTGCGGGCGGCTGATCACTTTGGAGAGATTCATGCGGCGCGGTTTCACCATTCTCGAACTCCTCGTTTCCATCGGGATCTTGCTGCTCCTCGCAGCGATCGCGTTGCCGTATGCGTGGAGTGCGCTTGGTCGACATGAACTCGACGCAGGTGAAGACCATCTCACGATGCAACTTGTGATGGCACGCGCAGCAGCGCGTGAAGAAGGCCAAGCAGTCGAGATCGTTGCGCTCAGTGATGGCGAAGGCGCGGAGACGCTGCAAGCACGATTCTTCGCGACAACCCCGGCGACATCAGAAGCCGCAGACGATGAGGACGCGGGGCACGCAGATGGCGAGGCGTGCATCAGAGCGTCGTGGGCGCGTTGGACGCTTCCGGATGGAATGACGCTTGATATTCAGTTTGCAGCGCAGACGGACGACGACGACGAGGATGAGGATGCAAAGTCGAAGGAGACTGCAAGTGGCACGCGGACCGTCGCACTCTTTCTTCCCGATGGCACTGCGTTGATCGCGCCCACACTCGTGCTTGCGATGCAGGGTGGCACTGCGCGAAGCCTCTCGATTGATCCCGTGACAGGTCGTCCACGCCGTGCGGATGTTGTTCGTGTTGTGGACGACACAGATCGACCGGAGTTTGAGCCAGTTTCTGGCGATGACGGAGCGGAGTGATGCAACGCGCATTGCGCGGCGGCATCCTTCTTGAATTGATGCTCAGCCTCGCACTGTTCGTTGCGGGCGCATCGGTAATCATCGGAGTTATGCGCGGATCGATGGACGGCGTGATGCGCGCGTCGATGCATGCTCGCGCCGACGACCTTGCGTGTTCGCGACTTGTTGAACTTGATGCGGGACTCGTCTCGACGGACGAATTGCGTGGGACAAGCGCGGCGGTGAATGGAGAAGAATTCGCAGTCACGCTGCTTGTCGAACCAACAGGGGTTGGAGATCTTGTGCGTGCGGTTGCGACGGTGCGACTTGCAACATCGGTCGACGGTCCGATCATCATTGAGCGTGAGCGGCTCGTGCGACTTCGGAAGGACGACGCAGAGTGAGCCGTGCGTGCCACCATCCCCGCGCGGCCCGCGCATTCACACTTCTCGAAGTGCTGCTCGCAATCTCCATCGCATCACTGCTGCTCGGCGCGGTCGGGAAATTCGCATGGGACATCTCGCTCGCTCGCGGAAGACTCGCGCGAAATGCGACAGAAGCATCGTGCGCGGAAGCTGTTTTCACGGCGCTTGAGCGTGCGATGGATACCGCAGTCGTCGAAGCCGACGGAGGCGCGAGCGGAATTGTTGGCAGCGAAGCATCGCTGCGCGTGCGATCTAGTTCGGTACAACTTGATGAGACGCCATCAGCAGAGACTGCGCCGAGTGAGTTTGTGACGCTGTGGATCGCGCTGAACAATGGTCAACTCGCGCTTGATGTTGGGCGCGGCTCCACGCAACTGGATGCGCTTGTTCGCGCGCTCCGCGTGCGCTATCTCGCGCAAGACGGATGGCGTGACGCGTTTGATTCGTGCGCTATCTCGCGCAAGACGGATGGCGTGACGCGTTTGATGCGCGCACCGAGGGCGGATTTCCCGTTGCGATTGAGATGTCAATTTGGTTTGTGCGCGGCGAAGATTCGGACGCTCTCGCTGAACTCGCGCCGACGCCAGATCGTCGACGGTTGTTCCGCACACTTGATGCGCCTGTTGTTGATGTGCGGGCAATGCTTCGCGCACGCGACGATGTGGAGGATGAGTGATGCGCGCACAAATCAATGGCAGGCGCGCATTCGTCTTGCTTGCCGTGCTCATCGCACTCGCGATGGCGCTGCTCGCTGCGGCGGGCGCAATCTCCATCGCGCGAGGCGCGGTCGCGGATACCAGAGGCGGTGAACGCTCGGCCATCGCGCGAGCAGCAGCACTTGATGGCGTGGCATTCGTGAGTGCTTCACTCGCATCCGCGCGGCAGGAGTTGTTGCAAGGCAACGCGCCTCCCTCGATCGCGCAGCGTGATGGAGAGCTGCTTGAACGCACGGTCGGTTCGGAGCGGCTTGTGACGCGATTGGTTCCTTTCGAAGACGAAACGTTCTTTCAAGCCGAAGCGGGCAAGCTCGGGATGGAAGACATCACGGATGACATGTTGAAGCGCATCCTTGCATCAGCAGCAGTGGAACTCTCGCCGACGCAGTTTCGTGCGCGGGCTGGACTGCATGCGCTCGAAGCCGTCGACGCAACAAGTGCTGCGTTGTTGCCCTTTCTCACGCGCTACGCGAGCGAGCCCATGATCGATGGCGAAGGGGATCCGCGTGTGCTGCTTGCTGAATCGCTTGACGATGTTTCGACGAGACGGCTTCGGGAAGTTGGGGGCGATGCGCTCCTCCGCGTTGCAGCGCGCGCGTTCGCAGATTCCGAAGGGGATTCCAAATCGTTTGAATCGCGCGTCGTGAGAGCGTTGCGCGCGGAAGCAGTCGAGGTTGAGGAGTGGGACGCAGCGCTCCTCGCACTGAGTGGGGTAGACGGCGATCGTGTGAATGGGCGCGTCTCTGTGCAATTCGCGCCAAGCGAAGTGTTGGGCGCAATCGAGGGCATCGGCGTGGAGCGTGGCGCGCGCATCGTTGAAGAGCGCGCGCTCTTGAGCCTTGACGAACGTCGCGGTTGCGCCTGGCTCGTGTCGCACGGCATTCTGACTCCCGAAGAATTCGTGGCAGTCGCGTCGCGTTGCACTGCGCGATGCTTGCAGTGGCGATTCAGCATCGAGGCAGGGTATGAACCACTCGATGTTGCGCCAAAGGATGAGCGATTCACCGCACGCAACACCGCTCGCTTCGACTGCGTGATTGACTTCGCCGACGCGACGCCTCGGCTCGCACTGCTCCGCGACACATCGATGCGCGGAGCATTCGCCGCAATCGCAACGCAACGTAGCGCAACAACTGCCGAGACTGCGCCGATCGAAGAAAAATTGGATTCGACGGATATGACCGCTTCGAAGATTCTCGACCCTGAGATTGCTGATAACGAGAAAATGAAATTCACTGAAGTGACTTTTACGATTCCCAAGTTTTCTTCAGCGAACGAGGGAGAATCTGACAAGATGGCTGTTCCGACGACACCTTCACGACCGCTCGGAAGTCATGCAGTCGGGCGGTGGGTTTCCTCAGGGACCCCACGATCAACACCACCCCGCGTCGAGCGGTAATGTTCTTCCATTGCGCGCCTTTCGTTGGTGCCGCGCATGACTGTGATCTCCGATGAAAAATGCGATGAATTCTCCATCGACGCCTGAAACTTCGAGCAGTCGCTCGTGGATTTCTCGTGCGTTGAACAGAGGATCAGCGCAATCAAGTTTGCGTGAGACGCATGCGCGCTGCGTTGTCGAAGTGACCAGCGGTGGTGGCCGCGCGATCGACGCCGAGATCTTGAATGGCGCAGTTGTCGTGCATCGTGCGTGGGAAGTTGCGCCGCCGAGCGACAGTGTCGATGCGATGAGTGCAGAGCGAGGCGTCGTCGATGCGCTCAGGAACGAAGGCGCGCTGCACAGCGGCGCGTTGCTTTCGCTTTCGCGTCTTGATGCGATGTTGCGAACCATCGACTTGCCCACTGACGATGTTGATGAATTGAGTGACATGGCGCGGCTCGCCGTCTTGCGCGATTTACCTGTGGAAGGCGCGAGTGGCGTCACCGATTACGTTGTGCTCGAGTCCGCGCATGGCGCGAGCAAGATCGTCGGCGCAGCATTATCGCTCGCGCGATTTGAATCGTTGTGTGCAGTACTGTCTTCTGTGAGCACTCCTGCTGGTGCCGTGAGCGTGCGAACGCTTGGCACGCTCGCGTTGTTCCGCACACTCAAGGACAGCGCGCAAAGCTGTGTATTTGTCGTCGATTGCGTCGCCGATCGCGTGGAGTTCTTGTTGATCGACCAGGGCGCACCCACGTTTTCGCGCGCGGCAGAAATCGGTCTTAACGCCGAGCAGCGAAGTTCCCGCATTCTGATGGAAGCACGACGAGCACTCCTCGCGCTGCGCAGTGCTTCTGTTGCTCCAGCGATCACGCAGGTGTATGTGCTCGCGGAGAGTGCGCTCGCTCTCGAATTGATTCCGCAACTCGCGGCTGCCGCGGGATGCAGTGCGAAGCGGCTCGAGGCGCACCCTCTCCTTCGAATGCCAGCGGGTGCAGCAGGCGACACTGCGCGCGCGTCGTGTTTGCCACTCGCGGGATTGTTGCTCGCAAGGCTGAGCGCTCGCCGTGTTGTTGATCTCCTGCATCCCGCGCAGCCCATTGATCGTGCTGCGCGGATGCGAAGGCGTGTGATCGGTGTCGCTGCGATGGCGGCTCTCGCGGCGGTATTCGGTTGGTCGGCAGGATCCTTCGAATTGAACGCACTGCAGTCGCACGCCGAGAAGTTGCGTGAACAAGCCACAATCGCACTGCCCGAACTTCAACGAGCGAAGCGCGAAGAATTTCGCGTGAAGCACATCAACCTTTGGCTCGCGTCAGATCCTGCATGGATGGACTACCTCGTCGCGCTGCGTGGCTTTGCGCCCGATTCGAAACTAGTAGTGCTTGACGGGATGTCCGGACTGCTCGCGCCCGGCGAGATTGAGTTTGCGCGCGATCGCTGGGAAGTCACAGGTCGTGAATTGAAGTTCACGCTTGATGGCGAAGCGAAGGATCGCGCAACCGCAGATGCGCTCCGCGATGCACTCGTGAACGCGAAGTCATTCGGCGTCACTTCAACGGGCGCCGATGCGCGTGGCGGTCGTCGACTTCCGTATCCGTTCGCGTATGTCGTCCGCACGAGTGAAGCGCGACCCACCAAGGCGGCGCCGCCAACCGCGCCCGCTCCTTCGGCGACGAAGGGTGGCGCGCTGTGATGAGCACACTCAAACGATTCCGCTTTACGCTTGTGCTCGGAAGCATCGCGATCATCGCGTCACTGCTCGGTTTCCTCGGAGGCTCCGGCCGCGCCAGTAGCGTTCGCCTCACAGCACAGGACTCAATCGCAGTTTCCGAAGGCGTTCTCGCGAACCTCCGCGCTGAACGCATCGCGAAACCCAAGCGTGCATTGGAATTGAAATCACTCGGCGACCGATCGCTCGGCGGTTCGAGTGAGCTCGTCGACAGCGCACTGCGCGCTCGGATGAATCGAGTGCTCGAAGAACTGAGTCTTTCTGACGCGAGCGTTGGAACCAGCGCTGCAGTGATTCAGGGAACCCCAGCACGCAGCGAGTTCGCGAAAGGAAGCTTGAAGAAGCTTCGCGAGGAGCCTGACTTTGGTGAGATTCAAGCGACAGTCGCAGCTTCAGGTCGATATGACCAGATGCTTCAATTGCTCTATCGATTGGCATCGGAACCATGGCTGCATCGGATCGACATGATTCGGTTCGATCCAAAGTCGAGCGGCGATCGCGTGGGCTTGACGGTGCGCCTGACAACGATGTTCATCGTGGGCTCGCAGCAGAGCGCAGAGCTCATGCGCGATGGCGACCCAGTGGTTGGATTCGCGCCCTATGCTGCGCTCGCAGGATCGAATCCGTTCCTTATTCCGATGCCTCCTCCAATCGTCGTTGCGAAGAACGGAGCTGCCCCCACAGTTCCGCCGATACCAGCGACGAATCCGCTCACGGCAGATGTAGCGGCCGCAACTCCCACAAATTCTGGATTTCCCTATGGAACTTGGAAGTTGACGGGGGTCGTTCGAGGCCCCACGGGAGACGAAGCATTCCTCCGTTGTGCAGATGGTTCTGCGCTGCAACTTGCGCCAGGGCAAGCAGTTGGCGATCTCGTGTTCAGGAGTGTTGAGTACGACCTCGCAGAGTTTGAGAGTTCCGGTGTTCGCGTTCGCGTTAGGATTGGAGACAATCTCTCGCAACGCAGTCCGATCGGGCAGTAAGTAATGCGTTAGAAGCATGTTCACGCCGCCTGCATTTGAGGCGGAGAGAGGCAGATTTGTATGAGAGATTCGAAGCCGAAGAAGCCCAAGACCGATGCGAAGGCGCGTTCCGGAAACACCAAGCGTAAAGCACGGCTGCCGAAACAAACGCTTTCACTCCTCACCGTGGTTGGCTGCCTCTCGAACGGCGCCGCGATTGCAACTCCACAATCCGGCGCGCCCGTCACTACACAGGATGCGGTTACAGCACCTCCGAAGGACGCCGCTCCAGCTTCGCGCTTCCGTTTCAATTTCAAGGGACAAACCTACGACCAGATTCTCGATTACTTCAGCAGGACAACTGGTTGGCCAGTGGTTCGCGAGATTGAAGTTCCTGTCGGCACGGTCGACTACATCTCGCCGCGCGACTACTCGCTTGATGAAGCGCTGCAAACGCTGAACATCCTTCTTCAAACGCAGAACTGCATGTTGCGCGCGGAGGGAGGTCGACTATTCCTGCAGAAGTTAGATGACATGAAGCGCGAGAACGTGCCGACCTATGTGGGCACGATTCCTGCGCAAGTGAGTGACGACACGATTGTCACTGTGCTGCTGCCGCTGATGAACGCGCAAGCGAAGGGTGTCGCAGAGCAGCTCAAGAATCTCGTCGCAAGTTACGGCTCAGTGACGGCGCTTGAACAACAGAACGCAGTGTTGCTTGTCGAAACCGCCGCGCAAGTGCGACGCTTGCAGCGCATCATCGATGAACTCGATCGCAAAGATGTTGAAAATATCATCGAGCTCATCCCGATTCGCAACGCGAAAGCATCGGAATTGCTCAAGAGCCTGAGTGCGCTCATGGGTGAACGCGTCGTGGAGTACATCATCAACGCCGCCGACGGCAAGCGCTCGAAAGTTGAAGAGAATCGCGTCTCTGGATTAGTGCTCGCTGCAGATGACCGCACGAACTCCATCGTTGCACGCGGTTCCCGTGCGAAGATCGATCAAGTGATGCAGACGATTGAGTTGCTTGATGTGCCCGCGCTCGGCGGCGCAACAGCGACAGCCGCGCCTGGTCGAGGCATGAAGACGCTCACGCTCACGAAGATCGAAGCAGTGGACGCGAAGTCTCGGCTCGAACAATTGTTCGCGGGCTATCCACCAGAGAAACGACCGACGGTTGTTGCGCTGCCAGAAGCGCGTCGCGTCACGCTCGTGGGTTCACTCGATTCCATCGATGACGCAGAGCGCTTTGTTGCGGAGATGGAAGGCTTCACGCTGAAGCCCGGCATGGTTCGCGGCGAGCGATTGCGTGGCGATCGCGCGATCGCGGCGATTCCACTGACGAACGCAACATCCGACACGGTGTTGCAAGCGTTGAAGTCGCTGCTCACTTCGCGACAGCAAACGGATGTCACGGTTGTCGGTGGTCCGGATGGCCGCACGATTCTCGTGTCAGCGGATAGCACAGATATCACTGGCATTCGCGAGATCGTCACAGTGCTCGATCTTCCTGCCAACATCGAGCGACAGGTTCGATTGTTGAAGGTGACTTCGCCGCAACCAGAAGCAATGGTCGCTCGCGCGCGCGAACTCTTTGAAGCGCAGACGCCGGCCGCTGATGTGTCGCGTTCGATCCGCATCGAACTCGATCCAACGAGTCGTCAGCTCGTGCTCATCGGAAGCGCACAGTCCATCGAACGCTTCGCCGCATTGCTCGCGCAGTTGGAGCAGAGTCGACCTGCCGAGCGTGAAACGCGCGTACTTGAAGTGAAGAACGCACTTCCATCCGCGATCGCTGCGCAAGTCCAAGCACTCTCGAAGCAGATGCTTGATCCTCGCGATGGTTCGGAGTTTGCTGCACCCGATGTCGAAGCGATGGATGCAACGCATTCGCTCCTTGTGAGTGCGAGACCTGATCAATTCGCGACACTCCAATCGCTCGTGCAGTCGCTTGATCACATGGCACCAGGCTCATGGCAAGTACAGACGGTTCCGATGGCGGGCATCGATCCAGTGCAGTTGATGCAGCGCGCGGACACGGTGTTTACAGTGCTCGCGCGCGGCGCAAAGCCTGGCGAAATGGATCGCCCCACGATTGAAGCCGACGCGCAGAGCGGCATGTTGATTCTCAGTGGATCGCGCGAGAGCGTCGCGAACTATCAGCAGGCGTTGCAGCAAGCGCGTCAACTCATGCCGCCACCGCGTTCAGGCAAGATGATCGCAGTGAAGCAGGGGAAGGCATCGGAGATCGCGCCAATCCTTATCGAGTTGGTGGCGAAGTCCACGCTCATTGATCCCTCGCGCACGGTGCAGAACGCGACGATTGAAGTGGTCGACGCGACGAACACAATCTTCGTCGTTGGCGAAGCGGCACAAGTTGCGATGTTGGAATCACTTGTCCGCGAACTCGATGTTTCCACGTCCGGAGAGTTGCAGCCCATGCGGCTCTTGCAACTTCGCGCGGGCGATGCGCTGCAGATTGCGGCGATGTTGAACGCACGCTTTGAACAGCGTGCACCCGAGGAGCGACGGCTGAAGCCGCTCAAGATTGAAGCGGACGCATCGACCAACACGCTCGTCGTGAGTGCGCACCCCGCACTGTTTGATTCCGTGAAGGAGTTTGTTGAGCAATTGAATCGCGCGGGCGATACGAGTCAGGCTTCTGCGCGCGAAACGTTTGTGGTTGGACTGAAGGCCGCGAAGGCAGCCGACCTCGCTCTCGCGCTTGATCGACTCTTCCCAGTTCCGCCCATGCCGCTCGACTCACGCGGTCGACCGCTTCCACACTTGCAGAAGCCGAAGGAAGTGTTCGTTGCTGCCGATCCGACAACGAACTCGCTGATCGTTGAAGCACCGAAAGAGCGTCGTGTCAGTTTCGAATCGCTCGTTGCCGAACTCGATCGCATTCCACTGCCACCACAAGCGACGCTGCGCACCTATCACGTTGAGCGCGGCGATATGGAGAAGATTGCGCAGAACTTGCGAGACCTCGCAGCGCGCGGCATGCTCAGTGCGCAAGCGGTGAACGGCGGCAAGGCTGTTGAAGTGCTCGTGCAGACGTCGATCGACAGTCGCACATTGATCGTCGCGGGCGACACCACAACCTTTGAGAAGACCGAAGAACTCCTTGAGCAACTTCAAGCGGTTCCTGTGCGCAAGACATTGCGCGTGATCGATGCACTGGCACTCGATCCAACGCTGCTCGCTGAGCGCGTGAGCAAACTTCTTGCGAGTGAGATGCCAGCGGGTGCGACTCCGGAAGTCGTGGTTGAAGTCGACGCTACGAATGGAACAGTGCTGATTTCAGGTACCGAAGAAGCAACCACGCGATTCGCGACTGCGTGCGATCAAGTGTTGCGCGCACAAGCGCCGCCCGCGGACATTCGTGTTGTTCCACTGCAGTATGCGAAGGCAGCGGATGCGAAGGTGTTCTTGGAAGGCATGGCGCAAGGGCGGCTCAGTACAGCCGCTGGATTCGCGCGCGAGCCGATCATCGATGCAATTGACAAGACGAATTCGCTACTCATCGCTGCGACTGGCACCCAGCATCAACTGCTTGCGAGTCTGTTGAAGTCGATCGATGTGCAGTCGGGTGTCGCGCCGCCGATTCGCATCTTGCAGCTTCGCACCGCGGATGCATCCGTCCTCGCGCTGGCGTTGACGAATACCTATGCATCGCGCTCGCTTGAAGATCGCAGCGCGCGCCCAGTGTCGATTACAGCGGAGCCACAGACGAATGCGATCATCGTGTCTGCGCACGCTGATTTGCTTCCCGAGATCGAAGCAGTCATTGCCGATCTCAACGACGCGAACAAGGGCAACGCTGACGATCGCGAGATTCGAATCTTCCCACTCAAGGTTGCGCGAGCGACTGATCTTGCGAAGACGCTCGATGAGATGTTCCCGCAGCCCACAGTGCCGGTTGATCCGCGCGGTCGTCCGCGTCCGGAACTTGCGAAGCCGCGCGAAGTTGTTGTGCGTGCAGATGCGCAGATGAATGCGTTGATTGTTGACGCGCCGATTGCGCGCATGCCGGGCTTCTCCAAACTTGTGGAGCAACTCGATAGTCAACAGGAAGCTGCGCCAGCCGAGATTCGCACGTGGAAGGTGACGGATGGAAGCCTCGATGCAATCGCGGCGACGCTGCGCCAACTCGCGCAAGCAAGTCAACTCGGTCCAGGCAGCTCGCAAGCAGTGGTGAGCACGGAACCGGTGTCGAAGACGCTTGTGGTGAGTGGGCCTCCTGATATTTTTGTGAAAGTTGAATCGCTCGTGAAGGGCGTGCAAGGCTCGAGCATTCCCGCAACGACGTTGCGCGTATTCAAGTTGAAGTCTGCGCGCGCGGATCAACTTGCGCCGCTCTTGAAAGAAACGCTCTCCGGAAGACTCGCGCAAGTGGAGCCAGGTCTTCGCGGCGACGGCGCACGCGCCCTTGATGTTGCTGCGGATCGCCGCTCGAACACGATCATCGTGAGTGCGCCTGATGTGCTGATGCCAGTTGCCGAAGCACTCATCCTGCAGCTCGATGGAGCGCCAGGCTCATCAACACAAGAGGGAGCTGTCGGCGCGTTTGATGATGCGAGTGTGCGTGTGCGACCGTTGCAATATGCGGATGCTGCAGGCATAGCCCAGTCACTCACGCAAGCGCTTGCTGGAGCTATCAATCCTGCAACAGGCGAAGCGGTCAGCGTCAAAGTGATGCCAGCGAGTGGCTCGAATGCACTGCTGCTTGT
Source organism: Planctomycetota bacterium (assembly GCA_003671055.1). Lineage (GTDB taxonomy): Bacteria > Planctomycetota > Phycisphaerae > Phycisphaerales > SM1A02 > F1-140-MAGs142. The sequence continues at coordinate 4,395 of QWPV01000015.1, read as the reverse complement.
CGGTCGTTCTTCCGACCTCGCGATTGCGGAGAAGCTGATTACGGAGTTGGACAACTCTCCGAATCTCGACGCCGTGGATGCGAAGACATTTTCTCTCAAGCATGCAGACGCCGCGAAAGTCGCACCGCTCGTGCAGCGATTGCTTGCGGATCAACAGGAAACCGATCCGCGCATCGTGCTCGAGCGAATGCGCCGCAATCGTGGACAGCCCGATGCGACGCCGCCTGTGCGTGTCGAAGCAGATCCACGCACGAACTCGCTCATCGTGAGTGGTGCGTCGCGGATCATGATCATTGCGGAAGGTCTGATCACGCATCTCGATTCGCCACTCGATCTTGCTGATCGCACATGGTTTGTCTATACGCCTGCGAAGGGCGATGCGCGTCAGTTGGCTGAGCAGGTCACGCGTGTGCTTGAGCGCACGAGCGTTTCAAGCGGCGCGCTCAAAGTGGAATTGAGTGTGCCTGCGGGAAGCGCAACGATTCTCATCGTTGGCTCGAAGGACGAAGCGGAACGTGCGCGCGGCATTCTCACGAGTCTCGATGCGGAAGCGTTCGCTGCTCCGAGTAGCGATATTCGCGTCGTGCCTGTGCGATTCATCGCTCCAGAAACCATCGTTGCTGCACTGCAACCGATGTTGAGCGACCGCACGCGCTGGCCGCAAGCGCTCAGCGCAATCGTGAAGGCCGGGCTTCCAGTAGCAGAGCCGCGTGTTGTTGCGGATTCGCTCAACATGCGTGTCATCATCACTGCGCCCACCACGCTGATGCCGATGGCGAATGAGATCATCGCGCAACTTGATGCGCCTCGCCAAGAAGGCGTGACGACAGAGACGCGCGTGTACTCACTCGTACAAGCGTCGGCTGCTGATGTCGCGCTGAGTGTGCAACAAGCACTCGACGCAAGGAGTAGTGCCGACCCAAAGTTTCGAAAGCCAGTGGTTACTGCGGAACCATCGAGCAACGCACTCGTCGTGACAGGCTCGCCTGAATTGCTTGCTGAGTCGGACAAGATCATCGCAGCGATTGACGTACAAGGCCCGCGCGACGCAGCGCGTGTTCGCACCGTGTTTCTCAAGGTCGCTCGTGCGGAGATACTCGCGCCACTCATCCAACGATTGCTCGTTGACGACACGGCGCGTCAAGGTCGCGCATTCACGCGCGGCGGCGTGCAAGCGGCGCAGGAGCCGATCCTCAAAGTTGCTGCGGACGCGCGTTTGAATGCAGTCATCATTAGTGCGACGCCTTCGCAACTTGATGCGGCTGAAGAAATGCTTCGGCAACTCGACGCGGGGCCAACCGGCGGCGCGACGCGCTTTGTGCAGGTCCTCGAGGTGCGCAACGCAGACGCAGCGGAGATTGCTGCCGCACTGAAGGACGTGTTTGAAATGGATGACGGCATTGAGCAGCCGCCGGTCATCCGAGTGAATGTGTCGAGTAACTCGCTGCTTGTTCGCGCAACGGAAGAGCAGTACGCCGCGATTGAAAAGATCGTTGCGAAGCTCGACCGCGCATCGATTGCGAGCAATAGACAGTTCCGTTCGGTGCCGCTCGATGGAGCGGGCGCGTCGGCGATTGAAGTTGCGGCGTTGCTGCGACGCATGTTGGAATCGCAACAAGGCGGCATTGAAGTGATTTCCGTTGATGAGTTGCTCAAGCGATACGAGCCAGAGGCAGCGAGCCCCACGCCGACCGCCGTGCCACCTGAAGCTGGTCGTTCGCATGCGGGCGCGCCGCGCATGCCTTTCGCGGTGCATGTTTTCTCGTCACTATTCACGATGGTGGCGCAAGACGGCGCACCGATTGCAACACCGCCAACGCTCGCGCCATCGTCCACTGACAAGCCCATCGTGCTTCCCGTGCGCCCGACGGAACCCGTCGAAGAAGGCGGAGTCACGATCGCCGTGGACGAAGCGTCGAACAGCCTTCTCCTTCTCGGTAGTCCGAAAGAGATTGAGCGTGTGATGAAACTCATTGAGCAAGCGTCCAAAGGCTTGCCCAAGGGTGCGACAAAGGTGCGCGCGATTCCTCTGCCTGCAAGCGTGGATGCCGCGCAACTCGCGGCCGTTGTGCAACAAGCAGTATCGAAGATGACGCCCAATGGCGGTGCGCCTGGCGACCTTGCGAAGCGTGTTGCGATTGTTGCGGATCTTGAGCAGCGTTCGTTGTTGGTCATGGCGAGTGATGCGGACTTTGAATCTGTCGGTCAATTGATCGCAACGCTTGCGCGTGGATCGGCGACGGAGCGTGTCGTGGTGCGTTCATATCCGCTCGTGAACGCATCGAGCACTCGTGTAGCGGAATCATTTCGTCAACTCGCTCAACCGGGAACTGGTAGTGCGCGCTTGCGTTCACTCGCAGTGACGCTTGGCACTGGCGGCGAAGGTGCGGAACAACTTGCGTTCGACCCTTCGCGCGTTCGTGTGTTTGCTGAGGCAGGCGCAAATGCGGTGACGGTGATTGGATCACCCGAAGCAATCGCGTTTGCGGATCGCTTCATCGCGTATATCGATCGTGAACAAATCGCCGCGTTACCCACGGTGCGCATTCTTCCTGTGAAGAACGCGAAAGCTGTTGACTTAGCTGCAACGCTCACGCAGATCTACGCGGCACGAGGGCGCGGGCTCTCGCAGCAGGGGATCGTGGTTCGCACGCCAGAGTTCGCTGCCGATGTGCGCACGAACTCCATCGTTATAAGTGGCGCTGGCGACTTCGAGGATCTTGATGGTCTCGTCGCAACGCTTGATCAGCCTGTCGCAAGTGAAGCGAAGCCGCTCGAAGTGATTCCGCTTGTCGCGCTTGCGCCGAGTGCAGCGGCGAAGATGATTGAGCAAGTCGTGGTGGGCAGCGACCGTGAGCGTCGCGCGTCGGTGCTTGTGATCGCAGAGGATGGCGCGGGTGTTCTGCTTGTGCGCGCGGATGATGCGGTGCGCGCAGAGATCCGCACGCTGCTGAAGGAAATCGATCGACCTGTTTCGGCGGAATTCAAAGTGCGACCGATCGCGCTCAAGCACGCGGATGCAATGCGCGTCGCAGAGGCACTGCAGAAATTGTTTGATGATCGCGCGCGCTTGGCTTCCGGCGGACGCACGCGAATTGGTGCGCGCACCGTGTCGATCGTGGGAGATCCACGCAGCGCGAGTGTCTTTGTTGCCGCGAGCGAGACGGATCTTGTGGAGATCACGGAACTCGTGCAGGTGTTCGATGTGCCAGAAGCAGCGCGCGAGTTTCAGTTCCGGGTCATTCCACTCGCGCACGCACGCGCGGGCGAAGTTGCGCGGACGGTCGAGACGCTGCTTAATGAGATGGGCGGCGCTGGTGCGGAAGACTCAGTCTCCGTGCGCGCCGATGATCGACGAAACGTACTGATCGTCGCAGGTCGTGGCGACCGCTACGGACTTGTGCAGGAAATCGTGACGTCGCTTGATGTTGCACCTACGGAGGCTGAACAGCGCGTCGTTAAGGTCTATGCAGTCAAGCATGGCGATGTTGACACACTCGCAATGCTTGCTCGCGAGACGCTCGGTGAGCGCGCGCAACGACCAGGTGAAGGGCAAGCGGGATCGACGAGTGGTCGTTCCTCGCTCTTTGCAAGTCCACGATCGCGGCAGATTGTTGTGCGCGCGACGACGAAGCAACACGAAGCAGTCGCGTCGCTGCTCTCCTCACTCGAGAGTTCACTCGCTGCGCCTGATCGTGAGTCAGCAGTCTTGCCAGTGCAGTTCGTGCAAGCGCCCGAACTTGCGCAGTCACTCAAGTCCTTCCTCGAGGAGAGCACCGCCGCATCGGGAAGCGCGTCGAGCGCAACCGTGATTCCTTCAGCCGCTGGTGGCGCGCTCTTGGTCGCGGGCACTGCCGAAGACCTTCGCATCATCCGAGACTTACTCGCGAAGCTCGACCTCCCTGCATCAGGCGTGGATCGTCGCATTGAAATTATTGTGCTGAAGAAGGCGCAAGCGTCGGATGTCGCGCGGTTGATTAGCGAGCAATTCGCGAAGCGTGGATCTGATGTGCAAGGCGTGATTGCAACGCCTGACGTTCGGACGAATAGCATCGTTCTCAACGCCCCAGCGACGCAGTTCGAACAAGTTCGCGCGTTGATGGATCGTCTTGATTCGCCCTCAAGTGCGGACGAGACCGCGATCCGAACCTTCCAACTCACGAACGCGAAAGCCGAAGAAGCCGTTCGTATTCTCACGCAAGCATTGCAACTCGACTCGAAGGGTCGCACGCAAGGTGTTGCGATCAAAGTGAATCCAGATGCTCCTGCGGTGCAGGTCAATGCGCGCATCGTTGCGGACAAGCGATCGAACGCGCTCGTCGTGACTGCGGATGAGCCGAGCTTTGAAGTCATCGCGATGGTGCTCAAGCAACTTGAGGAAGCGCCTGCGAAAGC
>QWPV01000014.1 GCA_003671055.1 Planctomycetota bacterium | reverse complement strand
AATGGTGGCGCGACCTTGTTCTTCACGACCTTCGCACGCACGCGGTTACCGATGTTCTTGTCGCCATCCTTGATCGCGCCGATACGACGAATGTCGATGCGGACAGTGGCGTAGAACTTGAGTGCCTTTCCGCCCGTGGTGGTTTCCGGCGAACCGAACATCACGCCGATCTTGTCGCGCAGCTGATTGATGAAGATCACGATGCACTCGCTCTTTGCGATCGCGCCTGTGAGTTTGCGCAACGCCTGGCTCATGAGCCGCGCTTGCAGGCCCATCTGCGCATCGCCCATTTCGCCTTCGATTTCAGCCTTCGGAATGAGCGCAGCAACGGAGTCGATCACGATGATGTCAACAGCATTCGAACGCACAAGCATTTCACAGATTTCAAGCGCCTGCTCGCCAGTATCTGGCTGTGACACCAACATCTGATCGAGGCTCACACCAAGTCGCTTCGCCCATGAAGGATCGAGCGCGTGCTCCGCATCGATGAACGCTGCCACGCCGCCGGACTTCTGCGCATTCGCAATCACGGTGAGTGCAAGGGTTGTCTTTCCGGAGGATTCTGGTCCATAGATCTCGACCACACGACCACGCGGAAGGCCTCTTCCGCCGAGCGCCAAATCAAGACTCAATGCGCCGGTGGAGACTGATGGAATCGGAAGCAGCGCGTCGCCATCAAGTTTCATGATGGATCCCTTGCCATACGCCTTCTCGATAGTCGCAAGAGCGCGGTCAAGCGCAGCGATCTTCCCCTTCTTCGCCTCCTCGGCCTTCGCTTCTAACTTCGCATCGACTTTCGTCAAGGGCTTCGAGTCTGGCTTGGTCGCAACAATCGTCTTTGGAGGAATGCGCCCCGCGCTATCGCCGCGCTTCTCCTCGATCATCGCGCGCGCTGGAGCGTTCGCGCTTGCTGGTGAATGTTGCGAGGCGGAAGATGTCGTGGCTGGTTTCGTCATTGTGGTTGGTGTCATGGCTATGTTCGTCCTTGAACTACTTGAGTCAACTGCGCTCGCCGTGTTGGTTACTGCGACTGGTGCGTTGGCCCCTGACATTGTGGCTTGTTTCGTGCCTGTTTGCGTTTCTGCAATCATCTCGTCTTGTTCCCTACTTGTGTAACTCGTACCGGTGAAAGCTTGCGTGCAGCCGCTTTGATTGATGTCGAACTTCACGACTCTGAATTTAGGCTTCGAACTCCACCGCCCCTGAACTCCCGGGTGCTGGAGTTCAAGAGAAACTGAAAATGTTCGACGCCTTCAAGTTCCAAGCCCAAATCAAACTTGCCTACATGCTTGCACTGCTGCTGCCCTCTCGGGCACCCATCCTCAAGGCTAGAACTTCAGGCTTCGAAACACCGACATGGCGTTTTCCCCGCAACTGAATCGCTCACTCTTGGCTTACCCTGACTATCTATCTACCGAACATCGACCTTCTTTTTGTTCGGTCGATGTTTGGATAGTACCACATCGGCGCGTTCAATGGCAGAACACCTACAAAATACCTAACAAATCTTTTGCGATACTTTGGAGCGCTTCATGGGTAAAGGAGATAAACACCGTTGAGAGCGGGGTTTGCGCCATCTACCACACGTGAATCGCGGGTTCAGTAATTAGGCGTCGGCGCTCGGAAACTTGAGATATCGACGGAGCGGAAGTACTCAATCGTTTTCATAAGTCCCTCACGGAGCTCGATTTTGGGCTCCCAACCAAGAACCTTCCGCGCGAGCGTGATGTCTGGCCGACGCTGTAGCGGATCATCTTGCGGAAGTGGACGCGCGCGAACGATCTCAGACTTGCTCCCAGCCAACTCCACGACGAGTTCGGCGAGTTGCAGAATCGTAAACTCGGTCGGGTTCCCAAGATTGATCGGTCCGATGGTGCCCTTCGGCGCGTCCATGAACTTGAGGAATCCATCAATGAGATCATCGCGGTAGCAGAAGGATCGCGTCTGCGTGCCTTCGCCGTAAATCGTGATCGCCTCGCCCATCAGCGCTTGGCGGATGAAGTTGCTCACCACACGGCCATCGAATGGATGCATACGGGGGCCGTACGTGTTGAAGATGCGCACGACACGGATGTCGAGACCGTTCTGACGGTTGTAATCAAAGAACAGTGTTTCCGCTGCACGCTTGCCCTCGTCGTAACACGCACGAGGACCGATGGGATTCACATTTCCTCGGTAACTCTCGGGCTGCGGATGCACATCGGGGTCGCCGTACACCTCACTTGTCGACGCATGGAAGATCTTCGCGCGCACGCGCTTTGCGAGACCAAGCATGTTGATCGCGCCGAGCACGCTGGTTTTCATCGTCTTGATTGGGTTGTACTGGTAGTGGCCAGGAGCTGCAGGGCACGCGAGATTGTAAATCTCATCGACCTCAAGCATGATCGGCTCGGTCACATCATGCCGAATGAACTCGAAGTTCTTCGTACCCAGAAGATGCGTGATATTCGACTTCTGGCTCGTGAAAAGATTGTCGAGGCAAATCACATCATGGCCCATCGCTACAAGGCGATCACACAGATGGGAACCAAGAAATCCGGCGCCGCCAGTCACAAGAATTCGCTTGACCATAGAGGTCGAGTGTATCGGCGTTATGGGCAAAGACTCTTTGCAGCGAATCGCTCGTTTGCAGCGTCGATCGGAAACCTGCACCATGCATCCATGACCCCTTCCAACCGTGCAGTACAAGAATCTCGCATCGTGATGGGAACGATGACGGGAACGAGTATCGACGGCGATCTTGATGTCGCTGCGATCGCGATCACCGGACGGGGAAACGCGCTTCGCACGAAGTTTCTTGGTGGACATTCCCATGCGCTCGGTGCGCTCGCGAACCAACTACGTCGCGCTGCGCAGCAGGAGCCGATGACTGCGATGGAGTTTACGAAACTCGCGCACGACTTTGGTCAAGCGCACAGCCACGCAATCGACGCACTTCGAACGTCTCTCGGCTGCACGCCTGATCTGATTGTGCTGCACGGACAGACTGTGTTTCATGCACCGCCCTACTCTTGGCAACTCCTGAATCCGTGGCCTGTCGCGTGTGTGCATCAGTGCCGAGTGCGATTTGATTTGCGTGCAGCAAACCTCGCATCCGGCGGTGAAGGCGCGCCGATTACGCCGCTGGCTGATGCATATCTTTTCGGATCTGAGACGGACGCACTCGGCGTTTTAAACCTTGGCGGCTTCGCGAATGCGACGCTCGTTGCAGCACTCCGTGAGTGCAACGGTGCGCACCGCGCGCAGAGCGTTCGTGGATTCGATGTCTGCGCGTGTAATCACCTCCTTGACCGTGTTGCGCGGGAACGACTTGGTTGCGCGTTCGATGAAAATGGAGGGCACGCGGCGCACGGTGTCTGCGAACCAAACGCGCTTGAAGCAGTGCTTCAAGTGCTGCGCCCGAAATTGCATGGAGGAAACACGCACCGTCGATCGCTCGGCACAGGCGATGAGTCCATGCATGCGATCGACGCAACGAAGCATCTCAGCACCGAAGATGCGTGTCGAACAATTGTCGAAGCCATCGCGCGCACCATTGTCTCAGTGCTCCGCGACGCGGGACTCCGTGACGAAAGCGCATTACTACTCGCTGGCGGTTCTGCACGACACGTCGCGCTCGTGCATGCAATTGCGGGTCAACGAACAGGCAAGACCATGAGCACACTCGAATCACACGGGATTCCTGTGGGAATGCGCGAAGCCGCCGCAATCGCTGTCCTCGGTGCGCTCGCAGACGATGGCGTCTCCTATTGCGTCGAACACGTCGTCCACGCGCAGTCGCGCGTCGTGGAGAGCGCGTGCATTGCGCCCCATGTTCGATGATCAGGCCGCAATGCGGAACACGCCCAGCGTTGTCGTGATCAATGTGACTTGATCACTCGTTTCCGTTGCAGCTGCCGCAAGCTCTTCGCTCGCAGCAGAGACGCCAAAAACGAGCAGCGAGGAAAACAACCTAAGTCCGAATTCGCCTGGCGTGAGTCCCAACTCCTTGCACAAAGGCTCCGGAGGTCGCTTCCACATCGGATCGAAATCCCCCCTACTTCTCGGGTAACGCCCTAACGGGGTATCTACCCACTCACGAGAAGCGCCAACGCTGTGGCCAGAGCCGTTCGCATTCTTTGACAAATGCGAGGACTACTGAACACGATCTTCACATGATCTAATTGTGAGCGGAGGCATACCCCCTACTCTTCTCACTCTCCAACTAGGAGCGACGAGGACTTCGGACCCATGAGCGCGACGACTACTGCCAAAGCGGAAATCTTGATTGTCGAAGACGAGCCTGAGATTGCTGAACTCATTGAGTTTCATGCGCAACGCGAAGGCATGATCGCGCGCACCTGCCACAGCGGCCGGCTCGCGCTCGAAGCGATTCGCAAGCAGATACCAGATCTCATCGTGCTTGACTTGATGCTTCCAGATCTCGGTGGACTCGAAGTGTGTCGTCGACTCAAGCAAGCGGAAGAGACTCGAAACATTCCGATCGTCATGGTGACTGCAAAGGGTGAAGAGTCGGACATCGTCGCTGGACTCGAACTCGGCGCCGACGATTACGTGACGAAACCATTCAGCCCACGCGTGCTCATGGCTCGTCTCAAAGGGGTACTGCGTCGCAACACGGAAGAGCTTCCTCGCGAAGATGGCAATCGCGTCGTCCTTCTCGGTGGATCGCTCGTAATTGATGCTGATCGTCACGAAACACTTGTCGATGGAAACAAGATTGATCTGACGCTCACGGAATTTGGGATCTTGCAGTATCTCGCGACCCGTAAAGGATTCGTCCGCACGCGCGATCAGATCATCGCTTCCGTCCATGGCAAGCACACGGTGCTCTCGAATCGCACGGTTGATGTGCATGTCACAGCGCTGCGTCGCAAATTGCTTCGCCATGGCGAGTGCGTGGAGACCGTACGTGGCGTGGGGTATCGCTTTGCAGATGCCCGTGCAGATGAAGCGTAAGCGACTGTGCACGAGATCCGCGCGAATCGATGCTCCTCTACCATGCGATGATGCTCGCGCCCATGTTCATTTTGGCTGAGATGTCGGTTGGTTGGATCGTTGCAATCGCGGCGGTGCTGCTGGGCGGGATCTATGTCTGGGGGCTGCATCGACGCGTGCGCCAATTCCGACGCGCGCTTGAAAGTGGATCCACCGCGGAACTCCCCGTCGATGCGAGTTCGCTCGGTGAACTCGCCACCGCGATCAACCGCCGACTTCGCGATCACGCCGAGCAAACCACTCGCGCGCAATCACAACTTGACGAAGTCACCAGAACGCTGCGAGCGACGCCGATTGCGGTCATCGCACTTGACGCCAAACAGCGCGTGCTCGGACTCAATCCCGCTGCGGCGCGGCTTCTTGCGTGCGACGAAATGCAGGCGCGTGGACGCTTGTTGCAGGAACTTGCGCTTGAACCAGCGCTCAATGCATTTATCGATGAAGCACTCGCCGCTAGTGGCGTTGCGGCGACGCAGTTGGAAATGAAGCATTCGCGCGGAGATCGTGGCGAGGATCGTGCGCACGTGCTGAGTGCATCGAGCGAGCCGCTTGAGATGAAGTACGGACCCCACGGCATCGTTTTGAGTTTGGTGGATGTCACACGCGCGCGACAGCTTGAAGCGATGCGCAGTGAGTTTGCCGCGAATGTCAGTCACGAACTGCGCACGCCCATCACGACCATTCGCGGATTCGTCGACACACTGACGCAACTCGGTCGAAGCGATCTTGATCGAAGCGAACGCTTCCTCGCGATCGTGCAGCGGAGCGTCGTGCGGCTCTCTGCGATCGTGGAAGACATTCTCACGCTCTCCTTGCTCGAAGACCCCACGCGTCATGCGGCACTTGAAACGAAGAGGATTCCGCTTCTCGAAATCATGCAGGAGTGCGCCGAAGATCTCGCGCATACCGCGGAACTTCGCGAAGTTTCGATCGCGATGGAAGATCCCGATGGAAGCCCCCCACGGCGCCCATGCGATGGTGAATCGATCGCTGGCGATTCAGGCCGTCACAAATCTCCTCTCGAACGCCATTCGTCATGCGCCCGTCGGTTCGATCGTGATTCTGCGCGGCTTGGTCGCTTCAGATTCGTCGGGCATTGAAGTCGTCGATCGCGGCCCTGGCATTCCCTCAAAGCACCTCGAGCGCATCTTTGAACGCTTCTACCGCGTCGATAAGTCGCGCCATCGGGAAACCGGGGGCACGGGACTGGGGCTCGCGATCGTGAAGCACATCGCGCAAGTTCACGGCGGGCGCGTCGAAGCACAGAGCCAAGTCGGCGAAGGCTGTCACTTTCGCGTGTGGTTTCCCTCGTAATTTCCTGCGCCTAAACAGGATCTGAACACAACCTAAATATTGAGCCGCCATCATGCGAAGACCAGAGAACCACTTATTCGCCTCTGCGCGTGTCTTCTCTCCCGCGTCCTTCGAGAATTGCCCATGCACTACGCACTCCGCATCCCCGCTTCGCTCCTTCTCCTCGCAGTTGCAACGACTCTCGCTGCAGCCGCGCCACAAGATTCGGCGACCAAGAATCTCAAGGGCGCAATCAAGATCGACGGCTCAAGCACGGTGTATCCCATCACCGAAGCCGTCGCGGAAGAATTTCGTAAGACTGCGCCGCGGGTTCGACCAACCGTTGGTATTTCAGGAACCGGCGGTGGATTCAAGCGCTTTCAAGCTGGCGAGATTGACATCAGCGATGCGTCGCGACCAATCAAGAAGTCCGAAGCAGACGCGTGCGCGAAACTCGGCATTGACTTCCTTGAACTTCCCATCGCGTTTGACGGTCTCTCCATCGTGGTCCACCCGAAGAACTCCTTTGCGAATCAACTCACCGTGGAAAACTTGAAGACGATCTTCAGCGCAACCACCGCGGCAAAGACTTGGAAAGAAGTGAACAGCGAGTGGCCAGCGACTCCGATTAAGGTCTACATGCCAGGCACTGATTCGGGCACGTTCGACTATTTCAAAGAAGTTGTCCTCGGCAAGGACGGCAAAGCGCGATCCGACGCGAGCGTCTCTGAAGATGACAACGCGCTCGTGCGCGGCGTCGCGGGTGATGAAGGCGCAATCGGATTCTTCGGCTGCGCGTACTACTTCGAGAACAAGGACGTAGTGCGCTGCGTTCCAATCGTCTCACCGAAGGGCGATGCAGTCAGCCCGACGAAGGAGACGATTGAAACAGGCACCTACGCGCCATTCAGCCGACCGCTCTTCATCTATGTGAGTCTCAAGAGCGTGAGCAAGCCCGAGATCGTGGCGTTCGTCGACTACTACATCGAAAATGCCGGCAAGTACGCGGAAGAAGTTGGCTTCGTCAAACTCCCCGATTCGATGTACGCACTTGTGAAAGCGAATTGGATCGCACGCAAGACTGGCTCTCAATTCTTCGATGCTGAGGGCAAGTCGCTCACGGGCGCGCTTGAGACCGTCTACAAGTGATCCTTGCTCAACACTTCTGAATGAAACACACATGCATACGGCGACCGACGGGTCGCCGTATGCGCTTACACTGATCCTCCAACGTGACCGCAGCTCCAAGTCCATTTCGAGATCCGATGAGCTTTGGTCGCGCGCGCTCACGACGCTGGCGCGATTGGAGCGAGCGCGGCATCCGTTGGTCGCTGTTCGGCGCTTCCTTCTTCTCCGTCTTCGTGACGTTTGCAATTCTCGTGGTGCTCGCGCGCGAGTCGTACCTGTTCTTCGGCTTCGACCAAGTCTCGATCGTCGAGTTTTTCGGAAGCACGGAATGGAACCCACTCCTCGGCGGCACGCAGCACTTTGGCGTGTGGCCGCTTGTCTGCGGCACGATGCTCGTGACGGTCATCGCCGCGTGTTTCGCGCTTCCGATTGGACTTACCGCAGCGGTGTATCTGAGCGAATACGCGGGTCCGAAGACGCGCGCAACGTTGAAGCCCGCGCTCGAAGTGCTCGCAGGTATTCCCACAGTGGTGTATGGATTCTTCGCACTGACTGCGATCACGCCCTTGCTCCAATCGATCTCGCCTCGCTTCGGCAACTACAACGCGATGAGTGCGGGTATCGCTATCGGCATCATGATCCTTCCGATCGTGTGTTCACTCTCTGAAGATGCACTTCGCAGTGTGCCGCGAAGTCTCCGCGATGGCGCGTATGCGCTCGGTGGAACCAAGTTCGATGTGAGCGTGAAAGTTGTCGTCCCTGCGGCACTCTCTGGCATCGTCGCGAGCTTCTTACTAGCGATGAGTCGCGCAATTGGCGAGACGATGATCGTCGCGCTTGCAGCGGGTGGCATCGCGCAAATGACTGCGGAACCGTGGGCAGAAGTGCAGACCATGACCGCATACATGGTGCAGATCTTCCTCGGAGATGCGCCAGCAAACGGCGTGGAGTACGCGTCAAGTTACGCCGTCGCGGCGGTGCTGTTCTGCATCACGCTCGGGTTCACGCTTGTCGGTCGCTACATCCTCAAACGATTTCGTGAGGAGTACGAATGACGACACCGAACCTCACCGAGATTGTTGGACGCGGAACGCTGCGTGGCAATGCGCGGCGTGCGCTTTCTAATCGTGTCTTCCTTTGGTTCTGCCTTGTGGGCACAACCCTTGCGATTCTCGTGCTGTTTGCGCTGTTGTTCTCTATCTTTCTTGAAGGATGGAGCTCGGTCACTTGGAACTTCTTCGACAACTTTGCGTCGCGAAACCCTTCTGCATCCGGCATCAAGGGACCACTTTGGGGCTCGGTGTGGGTCTGCGCGATCTGCGCAATCAGCGCACTTCCACTCGGCATCGGTACGGCGATCTATCTCGAAGAGTTCGCGCCGCGCAACAGGGTGACGGGGTTCATCAATCTCAACATCATGAACCTCGCGGGTGTGCCTTCGATCGTCTATGGCATCATCGGGCTCACCGCATTCGCGCGCATGTTCGGTGGATTCGGAAGTGCGAGCGATCCAACCGTGCTCTTGGGGTACTCCTACTACGACGAGTATGAGTCGATGGAGGGCGAAGTTGTTCGCGTAAAGGTTAGTGCGATTGACCGTGATGGAGATCGCGTTGAGGATGGTGTGCAAGCTTCCCTCGCGCGATGGAACATCTGGGTCGCGCATCCTGCTCCTCGTGCGCCACTCCTCAACAACACGCAGGTTGAAGTGCTGCTTGATTCCGACGATGGCTCCGATGAATGGCGCACCGCAATCGCGCACGTCGAAGGGTCGTCAGTGGAGCGGAGCACCGCACAAAGTGCATCCTTTGACATCGTGGAGGTCAGCGCTGCAAACGCGATGAAGCCGATCACGCAAAGTCGAGAAGACAGTTGGTGGAGCGTCTCGCTGCCGTTCGGTTCAAGCGTGCTCGCGGGTGGGCTTACGCTGATGCTCGTGATTCTTCCTGTGGTGATTATTTCGTCGCAAGAAGCACTGCGTGCGGTGCCAAGTTCCCTGCGCCAAGGCGCACTCGCGCTCGGTAGCACGCGCTGGCAGATGGTGCGAGAAATGACCCTTCCTGCAGCGATTCCTGGCATCATGACGGGTGCGATCCTCGCGATGAGTCGCGCTATCGGCGAAGCTGCTCCACTGCTCGTGCTCGGCGGATTCCTCTTAGTCTTCGCAGTGCCTGAAAATCTCATGAGCGACTTCACCGTCCTTCCACTCCAGATTTACAACTGGGCGGGAAGACCACAAACCTCGTTCCATGCACTGGCTGCTGGAGCGATCATTGTGCAACTCGTTGTGCTCCTTGTGTTCAATGGAATTGCTGTCTTCATTCGCCAGAAGTTGCAGAAGAATCTCTCGTGACATTCGTACGACCTCTCACCCAAAAGCCTTCGATGACTTCACAGCACAGCCCGCAGAGTGTTCCTACTGAAGGCTCTCCGCCGCATGCGCCGAGCGGGGTCGTCGTTCGCAACCTCAACGCGTGGTACGGATCGTTTCAAGCGCTTACGAATATCTCCCTCGACATCGCAGCCCAACGCGTGACCGCATTCATCGGCCCCTCGGGATGCGGGAAGAGCACGTTTCTTCGATGGATCAATCGTATGAATGACACGATTCCTAGTGCGCGCGCTGAGGGAACGCTCAAGTTGCATGGCGACGACATTCTTGCGCGCTCGATGGATGTTGTTGAACTCCGTCGACGCGTTGGCATGGTGTTTCAGAAACCAAATCCGTTCCCAAAGTCGATCTATGACAACGTCGCATTTGGACCGCGTCTGCACCGCGTCTACTCCAAGGGCGATCTCGACATGCTCGTCGAACAGAGCCTTCGACAAGCCGCGTTGTGGAATGAAGTGAAGGATCGATTGCGTGCGTCCGCGCTCAGCCTCAGCGGCGGGCAACAGCAGCGGCTCTGCATTGCGCGCGCGATTGCTGCAGGTCCAGAACTACTGCTCATGGATGAACCATGCTCCGCGCTTGATCCGAAGTCGACGCTGGCGATTGAAGAACTCATCCAGCAACTCGCAGAGCGCTACACGATCGTCATCGTGACGCACAACATGCAGCAAGCCGCGCGTGTCTCGGATACCACCGCCTTCTTTTTCGAAGGCCAGATGATCGAATGGGGGGAGACCGAAGCAATTTTTACGACTCCCACCAACCGTCAGACCGAAGACTACGTCACCGGCCGCTTTGGTTGAAACCAATCACGTCCGCGTTACGCGTCCCCAAAATCACCTCCATGGCAGTCAACCTTCAATCTCGTGTCATTGACCTCCGACGCAAATTGCTCGCAATGGGTGCCGAAGTCGAGCAGCGTGTTGCTCTGGCAGTTGCTGTGGTTCGCGATGGCGATGTAGACATCGCAAAGACCGTTCGCGAAACCGATGCAGAGATTGATGCGATGCAAGCAGAGGTCGAGAACGAGTGCATGCGATTGCTCGCACTCGGCGCGCCAGTCGCGAGCGATTTGCGACTCATCCTCAGCGCGATTCGAATCTCGAATGAACTCGAGCGCATCGCTGACATGGCAAAGGGTTCGTGCAAGCGCGTGACGAAACTCGTGGAAAGCGGCTCCTACCGATTCCCGCCCGCGCTGCTCGATATGGCGGAAGCCACGCGAACGATGCTGCGTGATGTGCTTGTCGCGCTCTCAAACGAAGACGCGAAGCTCTGCTTGGAGATTCGCCGCAGCGATAGTTTCGTGGACGCGCTCAACCGTGAAGTGATGCTGTGGAGTCGTGAGTGGATCACGCAGGACGTGCATTCGACCGCGGCTGCGATCGAGATCCTCGCGATCGGCCAGCGATTCGAGCGCATGGCTGACATCATCACCCAGATCGCGGGTGACACCGTGTTCTTGGTCGAAGGACGCATCCTCCGCCACGGCGCGGAGTGACTCCCTTCGCCCCTGAAACGCGCGATTTATGCCGAATATTCACTCTGTGCGACCGCTGCATCGAGAGAAGTTGCAAAGTCGAAACTTTGAGGTTGCATTGTCGTATTGCTGCGTAAACTCGCGATAGGTCTGAACTGGGTTTCAGACGCACGCGGGAAGTACGTTCGCCAATGCAGCTACCAAGGGATCCATCTCAAGATGCATCCGAGTTTCGAGCCGAAGTCTCGAAGCCGGCTCCTATTGCTCGTCGCGAGTTGATCAACTTCCCGAACCTGATTGCGCTCGACAGCCAGCACTCCATCTCCGCAACTCGCGCGCAAGCCGAACGCATGCGCCTGCGACTCCGCGCTGTCGCCGCGGAAACAGTGCTGTCGAAGAATCCGCGGCCACGCGAGTTCTTTGAAGTTAAACCACAGGATCAACACAGCCCACTCGGCAGCGACGATCCTCGATGGATCTTTGCGCGAGAGACTGCACGCGCCATGGGCGGCGCAGTACTTCCCTTCGAACGCCGCGAGGGACTCATGGCGCTCGCACAGCGACTTGGGCTGCGACCCTTCGATGCGAATCTCATCGTCGCGGTGGTGCAAGATCGCGCGCGTCGCGGTGAATCACTTGCATCAGCCACGCCTTCGCTCATGATGATTGTGGCCACGCCGCCCAAGACGGAATCGTTCGCTCGCGTGATGGCGGTTGCAATTGTGCTCGCAATCGTCGCCGATGCCTGGCTCGTTGGTTGGCTGCTTCTCAGCTAATCCACTACAAAACCCGCTATCGCACAGCACCGTCGAGGAGTTGTGCTTCACCCGTGTCAGGGTCAATTCTCGCAAGCGCCAATGCAACGAGTGCTGCAAGTGCTGCGGCCTGCTCCGCTTCCTTTTTACTTGCGCCGCTCCGTTCAGGAAATCGTCGGTCACCTACCTGTGCGCAGATGTGGAAGCACTTGAGGTGATCGGGTCCGACCTCTGAAGTGATCACGTATTCAGGTATCGCGCCGTTTGCGCGCTGCAATGTTTGTTGCAACACACTCTTGAAGTTTTCTTGGTGCCCCTGCTCATGTGCGCGCGCGATGCGACCATTCAAGACGCTCAATACGAACGCGCGAGTGGTTTCGAATCCAGCATCGAAATAGAGCGCGCCGATGACGGACTCAAATACCGCGGCGAGTAACGATTGCGGAAGTTTTTCGCGAGAGCCAACCCCCTTGCCGAGCGCGATGGCTCGATCGAACCCGAGTTCAATCGCTGCTTCCGCGCATACTTTGCGCGACACGATGTTGGACTTCACCTTCGTGAGTTCTCCCTCGAGCGCATCGGGGTAGGCGAGGAAGAGTCGCTCGCACACGATGAGCCCGAGGATCGCATCGCCAAAGAACTCCAGCCGCTCATTGCTCTCAAGGCGTTTGGGCGCGATCGATGCATGAATGAGCGCTCGAGTGAGGAGCGCGCGATCGTTGAACGTGTAGCCAAGGGCGGCTTCGACAAGTTCACAACTCACCGCATTCAGCGGCTGACTCGGAGAGGACTCCGCAGGATCAGATTCGTGCTCCATGGACATTACGCGCAGCGGGTCTCGGCAATCGAGAACTGCGGGTCTCCGCAAAATGCCAGTCCGCGCTGGCTCGCTTGTCCTGCGGCGGGAGCTCCAATCGCCGCGACGTCGCGGCAGGTGGAGGACCTGCATCAGAATCTCAAGCAAACTCTACATCGGCGTGGCAAGGATGGAAGCCTGAAGTTCCCAAATAGCCCCTTGAGCGTCCGAGAGCCATGTGAACTCCTCAGAAGTTGCGGCTCCGCGGATTGCCTTTACGCAGGGTTTCGGCTAGTCTCCTCGACCCTCTCTACAGAGCTCACTATGCATTACCCGCACCGAATTAGTCGAATCAAGAAAGTACGCAGCGTCGGTTTCCGCGCTCGTATGTCCACCCGCAAGGGCCGCAAGATCATCAACGCCAAGCGCGCAATGGGACGAACCCTCAAGCTTCGTTGATCGCGTCTCGCAGCGCTGACCGCACGCATGCGGCGATCTGCAAACCTTGACCGATCGATGCTCAAACACTCCCCTCATCCTGCTCGCAGGATTGCGTGCGAGTGGAAAGAGCACAGTTGGTCCGCTGCTCGCTGCTGAACTCGCAGTTCCTTTTCACGACCTCGATCATTCCACCGCCGCACTTCTCCATGAAGGCGGCGGTTTGCTTTCGGTTGCCGAGTTGTTCAAATCGCGCGGCGAATTGGCCTTTCGCGACGCTGAATGTAAAGCGTTCTCGCGCATGCTCATTGAATCCACGCACACTGGCGCAATCGTGCTTGCGCTCGGTGGTGGGACACTCATGCAAGCGGAGGCTCAACGCCGTTTGATCGCGCACCGCGCTGAGTTCTCACACTCGATGTGCCTCATTCTCCTTGATCCCTCGGTAGAAACGATGCGCGCGCGACTGAAGGCGGATGGCGGTGATCGACCGAGTTTGACTGGCGTAGGCGTGATCGAAGAGGTTGCCGCGATCGCTGCGCAACGGCTTACCGTGTACCGATCCCTCGCGGATGCAATCATCACCGAATCAAACTCCCCTGCTGCGACGACGGCCGCATGCTTTTCCGCAGTCCGTGCGTTTCGCGCAAATCACGCAGCAAGTTGAAGCCAGCGTTGCACCATCAATCGCGTGAGCGCTTTCCGGGCAAGCGCACCTCGAGCATCGCGACCGAACTCGACTGCTACGCAAACGGGACCACCAGCGGCGGTCATTTCGTCCTCACGCACAACTCGTGCGCGGATGATGACGGGAACGCGCAGACCTGGGAGTCGGAGCTCGATTTCAACTTCTGATCCAACTTCGAACGCATCATCCACTTCGAATCGCATGCCACGCAGACTCAAGTCGTACACATGGCCAGCGAGCGGCGCAGCAAGAACGCCGATTTCACGGACGAGGACGGACGAATACATCGGTTCGACCTGAAAGCGCACTGATTGCCGGCGCTCGGCGTTGAACTGAGGTGAGACTCGGTTCGAAAGATTTTGCAGTCCGTTAATGTTCCAACTGTTTCGCATCTCGAATCCCTTCGTGATGCGCGCAAACCCCTCGCGGCGCATCGATAATCTAACACCATTTTGGACAGATCTAAACAATGATCGGTGTTCCTTGCACATAAACGAAAGTTTTCTCGGAACAAGACATTGTGGCGCGACCCATGCACTCCCCATGCACGGAGTATCTTTCTCGCAATGCATCTGCCTCCGCTCGCGCCCTCACTCCCAGTGCTTCGAGAGAGTGACACATTGACTTCGACGGTGCTCATCGCGCCGCTTGTTGACAAGTGCATTGCGGTACTTGGATATGGGAATCAAGGGCGCGCACATGCGCAGAATCTCCGTGATTCAAGGCTCAATGTGATCGTCGGCGGTCGACCGCTTGAGCATGGCGGCACAGCACGCGCGCGCGCTGCAGCGGATGGATTTGAATCGATGGATTACTCGCTTGCTTGCGCGCGAGCTGATCTCGTGATCGTTGCACTTCCTGATCAAGCACAACCCGCGGCCTGGGTTCGATGGATCGAGTCATCGTTGCGTCCTGGGACAGTTGTTGGATTCGTGCACGGATTCGCGATTCGATTTGGGTTCATCGAGCCTTCAGCTTCCGCGGATCTCGGCATCGTGCTGCTTGCTCCCAAAGGTCCTGGCACAACGGTGCGAGAGCGCTTCCTCATGGGTCAAGGCATTCCTGCACTCATGGCGGTGCATCGAGAAAACAAGGCGCAAACGGCGCGTTCGCTCGCGACCGCATGGGGCGCTGGGATTGGCTGCACGCGGAGTGGACTGCTCGAGACCACCTTCGCTGCTGAAGCGGAGAGCGATTTGTTCGGCGAACAAGCGGTGCTGTGCGGCGGTGTGATTGGGCTCATCGAGGCGGCATATGAAATTGCGATTGCTGCGGGCTATCCACCGGAAGTTGCGTACATCGAATGCTGCCATGAACTCAAGCAGGTCACCGATCTGCTCTACGCGGCGGTGTGATTGGGCTCATCGAGGCGGCATATGAAATTGCGATTGCTGCGGGCTATCCACCGGAAGTTGCGTACATCGAATGCTGCCATGAACTCAAGCAGGTCACCGATCTGCTGTACGCGCGTGGACCTGATGGCATGCGACGCGCGATTTCGGATACCGCGGAATTCGGCGCATTCGTCGCAGCTCGAACGCTCATCGATGACGGTGTTCGCGCGCGAATGTCGGCGCTGCTCACTGATGTGCGATCCGGCGCGTTCGCCGCGCGATTCATGCGCGATTACAACGATGGTCATCGAGAGTTCGAGTGTTGGCGAGCAGACGCGCGCGCGCATCCAATCGAAGCAGCGAGTGCGCGAGTCCGTGCGCTCATGCCGTGGCTTACAGAGGCGAAGCACAACGCATGACGATCTTTGACGCGATCATTCTTGGGCTCGTAGAGGGCATCACCGAGTACTTGCCCGTCAGTTCCACCGGACACCTCATTCTCGCGACATGGCTACTTGGCCTGCGCGAGAACGAGGCGCGGCTCGCGTCGATCGATGCGTTCAACATCATCATCCAAGGCGGCGCGATTCTTGCAGTACTGCTGCTCTATCGCGCGCGGGTGGTGCAGATGCTGCGCGGAATGATCGGGAAAAACAGCGCGGGGCTTCATCTCTTCGGAAAACTGTGCGTGGCGTTTCTTCCAGCGGCGATCCTCGGAAAACTTTTCGACGATGCGATTGAGGAGAAGTTGTTTCATCCAATGCCCGTGCTCATCATGCTCGGCGGCGGCGGCGTTCTGTTGCTGCTTCTCGGCAAGTGGATGCGATCGCTCGTCGCGCGAGAAGAAAACGAGAGCGCGGATTTCATGCAGTTGTCGTACCTCGCTGCATTCGGCATTGGCGTCTTTCAATGCGTCGCAATGGTCCCAGGAACGAGCCGATCACTCATGGCGATTCTCGGTGGACTCGTGTTCGGACTCTCGCCGAGGCGAAGCGCAGAGTTCAGCTTCCTGCTCGGACTCCCAACGCTTGGCGCTGCGTGCCTCTACAAACTTTGGAAAGCATCAGACGCAGCTGGCGGGTTCGCCCCGTTTGCAGATTCGATCGGCGGAATTGCACCGATGCTCATAGGCATCGCTGTCGCAACTCTTTCCGCCATCCTTGCGGTGCGGTGGCTCGTGTCGCTTCTCTCCAAGGGTGGGCTTGAGATTTTCGGTGTGTGGCGCATCGCTGTCGCGCTCGTTCTCGGCGTGCTGCTCTTCAGCGGTCACGCGCAACTCACACTGTAGTGAGCGGCTCGACAAGCGCTTCGTAACTTGACGCAATCGGTTCTCCGAGCAACGGCCGAAACTCTGCGACCAAGTGCTCAACTTTGAGCCGCGTCTCTTGCGCGTCGACTCCTTGCGCAACGACGCCTTCGAATTCTAGAAAAGAGCCAATACCAAGTACTTCATCGAGATGGATGCGAATGTTCTCAAGCGTCCAGAGTTCGCGACGCTTCACGACGCGCTTCCACGGTCGGCGATCGAGTCCAGGGAATCGCACGTCAACCTGCTGCTCGTCAAGTTTCGTCCACTGGCTCTCGCGAACGCCGAGTTGATCGCTCCTTTTGTACCAAATCCAATGCGTTGGTTCGCCCGGACACTCGCGTCGCTTCAATCGACCCTCGTCGACACGCACGAAGACATCGGTCTGCTCAAACTTCCCTTGAAAGACCGCGCCGAGCGTTCGACACACGCCGCGGGCAAGGTCTCGCTCTCGCAGTTCCGCCTTGTATTCAATGTTGAGCATCGTTCCCTCAATCGCCTTGACGGAGGATATTGTCGCGGACGCTGTCGATGGTTTCTGGTGACTGCAGCGTTAGTCCCAACGCAACACGCGCGAGTTGCCGTTCGACATCCGCTCGATTGCGGTACTCAGTTCCTTGCACGACAATCGCGCGGGTCGTGCAATCAAAGGCATAGATCGTCCATGCGCGCATTCCTGAACTCGCTCCCGCGAACCAAATCCCACCATCGGGCGCGATGGTGAGTTCGGTCGCGCGCACGAGCGTTGCGTTGTTTGCGACAACCTCCCAATCATCGTCGCCTTCAGAAGTCGCCTCAACGTGCCACGTCTCCAACTCACTCGGCAGCGAATCCATCGGAAGAATCATTTGCACGACTCGCACGAGTTGACCGCCGCACGCAACGCTGTCGTGATTGCGACGCGCGGCATTCGCGGTGAGATTCCCACCAAGAAACCATACGAAGAGCGCTGCAAACACGACAAAAACTGCGAGTCGCAGAAAGAGGCTACGAAGTCCAAGGAGAAACAAACCCAAGTGCGGTGCCCTTCAGTTGCGGAATGGGGAATCTTAGCGAAGTCAACCCGATGCCGCGAGTGCTTGTTGCAAGCGCGCTTCATCCCAGACCTCGACACCGAGCTCAATCGCCTTGTCGAGTTTCGAGCCGGCTTCGGTTCCCGCGATCACGATATGTGTCTTCTTCGACACACTTCCCGCAACCTTCGCGCCGAGTCCTTCGAGTTGCTCCGTCAGTGCGCTTCGAGAAATCGTTTCGAGCGTCCCCGTAATGACAACCGTCTTTCCATTGAAGAAGCTGTTGAGCATTGCAGGTGCGCTTGTGTCCTTGCTCGTGAGATCGACGCCCGCATTCGCGAGTTCCGCAAAGATGGTCTGCGCCGCGCTCGAGTGCAACCAGTGCGACACGCTTGAGGCTGTCACTTCGCCGAAATCGTCGAGTGCTTCGAGGTCTGCTTCAGTTGCGCGCATGAGTTCATTCGCGTCTTTGAACCGTCGCGCGAGCGTCTTCGCTGCACTCGCGCCGATGTGACGAATGCCGAGGCCAGCGAGCACGCGACCAAGTCCACGCGACTTCGATGCTTCTGCGGCAGCGATGATCCCGAGAGCTTGCGCGCCTGGACCATCCTTCTCAAGTTTCGCAAATGCCTTGTCGATTCGCTCCTGCGCATCTTCACCGCGCTTCTCGGCACCCTCGGCTGCTCGCGCAGCAGTGAGCGCGCGCGCGATGCGCATGGCGTCGAAGAGAAAGACGTCTGCGAATGACGCGATCAAACCGGCGTCGATAAGGCGATCGATGATCTCGCCTCCAAGGCCGTCCACATCCATCTGATCGCGTCCAACAAACCACTTCACCTTCTCACGAAACTGTGCCGAACACGCGGCATTCGTGCAGTAAATCTTCGGACCATCCTTCTCGACTTCGCTCTGACATGCAGGGCAATGCGTGGGAGCCTCGATAGGAATCTCGCGACCTGTGCGCGCTTCGAGCACGACCGCGATCACTTGCGGAATGACCTCGCCCGCTTTCTCAACGAGCACAGTGTCCCCAATGCGCAGATCCCGCCGCTGAATCTCTTCGATGTTGTGGAGCGTCGCGTGTTGAATCGTGGAACCTGCGACACGCACTGGCTGCATCGTTGCGCGTGGCGTGATCGTTCCACCTTTTCCCACTTGCCACACGACATCGAGCAAAATCGTCTTCGCTTGTTCCGCTGGATATTTGTACGCGATCGCCCAGCGAGGGCTTTTCGCAGTACTGCCGAGTATCTCTTGCAACGCAAATGAATCGACTCGCACCACCATGCCGTCGACGCCAAATTCGAGCCCGCCTCGCGCATGCGCAAACTTTTCGATCGCGAGTGCTGCTTCGTGCTGCGACGCGAATGTGCTGCCAAGTGGCGAAACTGGAATGCCCAATTCGCGCAGCGCACGCAGGAATTCTGCGTGCGACGCAACCGTCAGTCCTTCGCACTCACCGCGACCGTGCGCAGAGAATGCGAGTCGCCGATCGGCAACCACCTTCGGGTCCTTGCTCTTCAGCGTCCCACTCGTTGCATTGCGCGCATTCTGAAAAAGTTCATCGCCTTCGCGTTCGCGCTCGACATTGATGCTGTTGAACACGCTTGTAGGCATGTACACCTCACCGCGTACTTCAAGCACCGCGGGAATCGCGCGCGTCGTTCCATCGAGTCGCAAGGGAATCGCGCGGATCGCTCGCACATTGGCAGTGACGACGTCGCCCTTCTCGCCATCGCCACGCGTGAGTGCTTGCACAAGCACGCCCTGCTCGTAGCGCAACGAAAGCGCGACCCCGTCAATCTTGGGATCACCGAACAGTGTGAGTTCCGAAACGCCGAGAAGTTGCAACGCTCGCGCGTACCAGGTCTCAAACTCCGCGAGGGAATATGTGTTGCCGATCGAACTCATCGGAACACGGTGCGGCGCGGATTCAAATCCGCTACTCGCCTCGCCACCCACACGCATGGTTGGGCTGTGCGGATCATGCAACTCTGGATGCGATTGTTCAAGCGTGCTGAGTTCTGTGAGCAGAACGTCAAACTCCCCGTCGCTCATGAATGGCGCTGCATCCACGTAGTACGCGCGATTTGCGCGATGCAATAGCGCGCGCAATTCCTCGATGCGCGTCGCTGCCTTCGAATGCTTGTCCGCGTCTTGCTGCACCATTCACGCGTCCTTCTCGAGAGAATGCGATTCTGTCCGTTCCGTCAACCTGCCGAAATCGTGCTCGGGCCATCGCCTGCGCGCTTCTCGTACTCGCCGGTGGAGGTCTTCTGATATTTCGTAAATCCAAGGCGCCCGAGATTTGAATCCGACAATTTCTGCTTCTCTCCGCCGGTGGAGTACGGACCGCCAATATTGGGAAGCACTGGAACGCGCCGCACAGGCAATCCAGACTCGGGGTGCACCTCAAGCGTCGCGTCGCTCATGCGTTGCACGACTTCAAAATGCTCGCCGAGCGTTCCGTCGGGGGCCACAACTGCGTAGAGATACGTCGGCATCCACACAAAGGTAGCAGGCGTTGTACTGTTGTGGGATGCAGAGACCGACCCTTGGAGTTTGTTCATGGAGCTTGCGCCCTCATTCTATTGACGACCTCATTGCGTCGCTCAACCGAGTCGGTGTAACGGCAGTCCAACTCGCGCTCAAACCATTCGTCGAGCCGATCGAAGATGATTGGACAGAACGCTGGGGCAACGGCTGCGCGCGACTCCGTGACGCTGGCATCGAAGTCGCGAGCGGCATGCTTGAAACGGTCGGCGAGGACTACACCACGCTCGACTCGATCAAGGAAACTGGAGGCGTTCGACCAGATGCAACATGGACATCGACGCTTGCGCGCGCGCGGGAAGTCGCACAGTTTGCGGAAAACGAACGCATCGCGCTGGTTACTTTTCACGCGGGGTTCATCCCGCATGAGGCGCACGATCATGCACGCCGCGCGATTCTCGGTCGACTTCGGGTGCTCGCGGATCTCTTCGCAAACCACGGTGCGCAGATTGCATTTGAGACCGGCCAGGAGTCGGCCATCACCCTTGCCGACGCGCTGAAGGAACTCGATCGCCCGTCAGTCGGTATCAACTTCGATCCCGCAAACATGATTTTGTACGGCATGGGAAACCCGGTCGACGCGCTTGAGTTACTCGCGCCCTGCGTGCGACAGATTCACATCAAGGACGCGATCGCGAGTGCGCAGATTGGAGAATGGGGTACCGAAGTTCCGGTCGGTGACGGCGGCGTCGATTGGAAGCAATTCCTCGCCTGCGCGAATCGGGTCGTGCCAAGTGCTCGCTTCGTGATCGAACGGGAAGCAGGCGAAACCCGCGAACGCGATATCCAACAGGCAATCGCACTTCTAGGCACCGTGTAAGTCACATTGCAGAGACAGCGCGACTCTCCCGCCCTACTATTTCCACCCTGTGAGTTCTGCCGACCTTCGCATCCCCACCTCAAACGCTCCGCGTACCGAAAGTGCGCCAGCGAAGTTGAGCCTCTACGAGCGGTTGGAGGCAGCACTCTCGCGACTCTCCAATCGAAATCGATTCTGGCACCGCGTCTGCTCACTCATTTGGTTGCCCTACGCGTTCCGGTCCGGCATCGCGCTGCGCGGTGTGTTCCGTGGCGATCGCGCGAGCAAGGACTCTGCCAAGGCGCGGTTCTCTGCGGTGCTCCCCTTCCGACGCTTCAATCGCAATTGGTACAACGCGATGGCAGGCGCCGCGCTTCTTGGAAACAGTGAAGTTGCAGGCGGCTCCTACGTCTTTGCAGAATGCGGTGGCGACTACACCGTGGTGTGCAAAGAGATGAACTACAAGTTCGTGCGACCGTGCCTCGGGCCTGCGGTTTATCGCGTCATTGACAGCGAAGACCTCGACGCAAAGGTGGCGCTCGGCGGTGAATTTAATGTCGCACTCACGATGGAGATCTACCAGCAGTTGCATCGACCTGGCAAAGAGCTGCTCGTCGGTCGCTGCAACATCACGTTCCACTGCACGCCAAAGTCGATGGTGCGCGAACGTGCGGAGCGACGGCGACTGCGACACCTAAGTCGTAACGCGAAGGACGCTGGTAAGGATCCACCTGTCCTCCCATGACGCAATCCGACGAGAGAGACGCTGACTCCTCCACGCATGGCGCGGGTGCCACGGCATTTCTCAATCTTGCTTGGGGACTCTCGCTCGCGACGAGTTGGACATGGTGCATCGGCATGTTCCTGCCGATCATCCTTATGCGACTCTTCGGATGGCCCGGTGTTGCTGCATTCGTGATTCCCAACGTGCTCGGTTGCGCGCTGTTTGGATTCCTCCGAACACGCGGTAAAAGTCGGCATGAAGTTGCGCTGCACGGACCAATGATGGCGCTGTTTTCCGCGGTGACGATTGCATATCAATCGTTCTTCGCTGGATGGATTCTTGGACCACTGCTTGCTGAAGGTCGCGCGGGACAAGCGGGCGTTGCAGCAATCGCAGGCGCGCTGATGCTGCTGTTGGGCATGCTTCCGCTCACGGCAATCATCACGCTCGGCGTACTTGTGTTTCTCGGAAGTCTGACGGTGCTCATCGCGTTGCCTCTGTGGGACCTTGCACCGCTGCAATCACTCGGCGAACTTCCGCCCACCGCGCTGCTGGCTGCAATTCCCACGCTTGCGTTCGGCTTCTTGCTCTGCCCAACGCTTGATCTTACCTTCCATCGTGCTCGTCAAGAGGCACCCAATGCGCGAGCGTTCGCTGTATTTGGCATCGGCTTCGCAACCATGCTCGTGCTCACGCTCTGTTACGGTTCGATCGCGGGCGCGATCACGAGCCCAGGCGTGCTGCTCGCACACATCGCGCCGCAATTGATCGTGACTGGCGCCATGCATGCGCGCGAACTTCGCGTGCTTGATGCGAAGAGTTTTCCGCCGCACGCGTTGCTGCGCATTCCGCCGGGGCTCTATGCACCGCTTGCTTCGCTCGCCGGAATTCTGTGCGCAGCGTTCGCAGCTGGCGAAGACACCTATCTCAGAATCCTCGGCGCGTACGGATTACTCTTTCCTGCCTACGTGCTCATCGCGATGAGCGGGCATCCGCGTCGCCCCACGCGTTCCACTGTGTTTATGGTTGCAATCGCGGTTGCCGCCTCGATTCCGTTCCTCGAGATCGGTTTCATCGGGCACAGCATGGAATTGCTCCCGCTTGGGGTAGCGATTCCGGTCCTCGCCTACCTCGTCGATCGTGCGATGCGGCAGCGAAATCCTGCAAATTAGGCTTCATTCGCTTTCATCTTGGTAAGAAGAAATCTACTCTGCATGTGCGCGTTGCAACCGAACGCGCGCTGCGAATTTTCATTGAGGGTCCTTCCTTGGCGAATCCACTCAAGCCACTCCCCAAGAATCAGTTTGACTTCTGGCAAGCACAACACTTGCTTGTGCGTGCTGGATTTGGTGGGACGCCCGAGCAAGCGCGCGCACTCGCGGAACTCGGTCTTGAGAAAGCGGTCGCGTATCTCGTCGAGTACGACACGCTCGCAGCGCCCACTGGACGCGCCTTCGACGCAAACATCATGCGTCCACCGACTGCGGAAGAACGCGCCCTGCAAGAACGCGCTCGCCGCGACAACGATGAAGAATTGCGCGCGCAGATCCAACGCGCGCGGCAAGATCGCGAACGCGGCGATCGTGAGCAACTTCGCGAGATGCAGAAGTGGTGGCTGCAGCGCATGATCGAAACCGGTCGGCCACTTGAGGAAAAACTCACGCTCTTCTGGCATGGCCACTTCGCCACCGGCTATCGCACGATCGAAGATAGTTTTCACATGCAGGCGCAGAACGAGTTCTTTCGCGCCAACGCGAACGGAAACTTTCGCACGCTCGTGCACGGCATCTTGCACGACCCTGCGATGTTGGAGTACCTCGACAGCGATGAGAATCGTCGGCGCAGCCCGAACGAGAATCTCGCGCGCGAGTTGATGGAGCTCTTCACGCTCGGCGAAGGTCATGCGTATTCGGAACGCGACATCAAAGAAGGTGCGCGCGCGCTTACCGGGTGGACATTCCGCGACGATGCGTTCTTCTTTGATCCCGCGCAGCACGATCCAACCTCAAAGTCAATCCTCGGCCGAAACGGAGAATTCGGCGGACTCGAATTCGCGGACATCATTCTCGCGCGCGAGGAATGCGCGAGTTTCATTTGCCGCAAGCTCTATCGGTTCTTCGTGAACGATGCACCGACGCTCACGCCCACGGATTTGCTCGCCATCGCGGGACTCGCAAAGACGCTGCGGAATTCGAGGTACGAGTTGAAGCCCGTACTCACGCAGCTGTTTCAGAGTTCGCACTTCTACGCGCCAGAGAATCGACTCGCCGTCGTGAAGAGCCCGATGCAACTCATGGTGCAATCGATTCGATCGCTTCGCTGCCCGTCGCGCGAACTTGCGTCACTTATTTCTGCGGGCGACTTGATGGGACAGCAGTTGATGCAACCGCCGAGCGTGAAGGGTTGGGACGGCGGACGCGCATGGATCAACACTTCGACATTGTTCGTGCGCCATAACGTGCTCGTGTACTTGCTCACTGGTCACCGACCTGAGATCTACGACTGGATGGCAACGACTGATGGATTCGACGCGATGCATTTGGTGACGGGTTTGCAACGCGCCGACGCGAGCATCGATACGAAAGAAGCTGTTGTGTATCTGCTGCGCTTCGCACTCGGCGCTGAACCGCGTCCCGAGCGCGTAGCACAACTGTTGAAATTCCTCAAATCCCGAGGCGACCGCATCGACAACGATCGACTGCTCGCGCTGCTTGCACTCATCAGCGCGATGCCCGAGTATCAACTTTGCTGAGAACCGCATGACCGACCCTACTCCCTACACCCGACGACTCTTCCTGCAGCAAGGCATCACACTCGCCTCACTGCTGCCGACGGTGCCGCTCTTCATTCAGCGCAGCGCACTCGGGATGATGCCCGCAGCAGGAATGTCTTCGATTCCTGGTGTTCCCGACGATCGCATTCTTGTTGTCATTCAACTCGGCGGCGGCAACGATGGACTCAACACCGTTGTTCCATTCGGGATGAACGATTACTACAACGCGCGCCCAAGTATCGCGATCCCTGCGCCCAATGCGGGACGCGTCGGCAACGCAGGAGCACTCGAACTCGACACCTCGCGCGGCCTCGGACTGCATCCAAATCTCACTGGATTCAAAGAGCTTTTTGATGCTGGGCAGATGAGTGTCGTGCAAGGCGTGGGCTATCCGAATCCGAATCGCTCGCACTTCACAAGCATGGACATCTGGCACACCGGACGCACTGACGCGAGCGGCACAGGATGGCTCGGACGCTACTTCGATTCCACCTGCAATGGCACGCCGATTCCCGAAGGCTCCGTGACGATTGGTCGCACCGCGCCGCTCGCGCTTGTCGGTGACATTCAGAAGCCCATCGCGTTTGAGAGCGCGGATCTCTTCCGATGGATCGGTTCCGATCTCCATCAATCACTCGGCGCTGAATACGACCATCTCAATCGCGCAGGCACGCTTGATGGTGTGGCGCGCAACTCGCAACTCGAATTCCTGATGCGCACATCACTCGATGCGCAACTCGCGAGCGATCGCATTCGCGCCGCAGTCGCCAAGCAACCGCTCGTTTCTTATCCCGGGGGCTCACTTTCGAATCAGTTACGCATCATCGGCGCGATGATTCGTGACGGCATGAAGACACGCGTGTACTACGCATCGCTCGGCGGCTTCGACACGCACGGAGGACAACCAGGCTCGCACGGAAACCTCATGCGCCAACTCGGTGATGCTGTGCGCGCGTTCCAAAATGACCTGAAAGCGCAGGGAAATGAGGGCCGCGTGATGAGCATGGTGTTCAGCGAATTCGGTCGACGCGTGAAACAGAATGCCTCCAACGGCACCGATCACGGCACTGCCGCGCCTGTGTTTGTGATTGGAACGAATGCGAAACCAGGCGTTGTCGGGAACCATCCATCGCTCAGTGACCTCGATCAAGGCGACCTCAAGTTTGGGACTGACTTCCGCTCCGTGTACGCAGCACTGCTCACCAACTGGATGGGCGCAGACAGCGCGCGCGTACTCCGCGGCGAATACGCGCCCGCTCCAGTGATCGCCTAGGCTTCACATCATGCACACGTTGCGCCGCATCACGCGACCACTCACACTCTTGCTCGCGCTCACACTCGTTGCATGCGGCGAAACGCAAATCGCGCCCATCGCGATGAAGATCCCCGTGAAAGGCATGCACTGCGAAGGCTGCGTCGATGCGATCACCGACAAGGTAATGAAGATCGAAGGCGTCAAGAGTTGCGCAGTGTCACTCGAAAAGAGCGAAGCGGACATCGAAGCACCACCGACGCTGCGCCCATCAATCGAAGCCGCAATCAAGAAACTTGGCTACAAACTCGATTGATTGAACGGCAACGCAACCGCTACGCGCGGTCTGGCGCGAATGCCGCATCAATCTGCTGCGCTGCTTCTGCGAGCGTCCCTTTGATTCGTGCACCGGCTGCGTGCACATGACCGCCGCCGCCGAATGTTGCGGCGATTTGATTCACGTCGAGGAAGCTTCCGCCTGCGACAGATGGCTTTGATCGGAAACTTACTTTGATCACGCCGTCTTGCTCGACAAGCAACACGCTCGCGCGTATTCGTGCGGCCATCATTGGGAGATTCACAACGCCAGCGAGTTCTTCGGGCAAGCCGTGCGTTTCGTCGAAGTCTGTCTTTGACAAACTCATCAACGTGACCGTGCCATGCGCGAGCGTGCGCAGACTCGCGAGCGCGCGACTTTCTAAGAGCACGCGTTCAAGGCGATGACACTGCTCGAGGCGCGCGTAGAGATCGTCCTTCTTCACTCCTGCGTGTAAGAATCGCGCCGCGAGCGCAAACTCACTCGCACGCGCATTCGCGTGGCGGAACCAACCTGTGTCGGTTGCGAGTCCGATGTAGAGCGCTTCGGCGACCGAGTAGCGACCTTCGCTGTCTGCACCAAACGCGAGGTCCACAGCGAGTTCGTCAGCAAGTCGCACGAGTAGCGCAGTGCATGAGCCGCATGTCACATCAACCACACGAGTACTCGCGATCGCATCGCCGCGCGCGTGGTGATCGAGATTGATGATGTTCGCATGGCGCGCGCGAAGCCAAGGCGCGAGAACTTCCACTTGCGACCATGCGCCTGTGTCTACAACGATGACGAGGTCGAACGAATCATCCGGTAAATGTGGTGATTTCGGATCGACGCGCACAATCGCATCGCTCCCCGAAAGTTCGAGCAGGTTTTCTTCGAAGGGACCGACGATCCAGCCTTCTGCATGAATCGCAATCGCACGGCACATCCGCAATACCGCCAGCACCGAACCAAGCGCGTCGCCATCGGGCTTCGAGTGCGTTGTCACGAGCACGCATTGCGCACTTCGCAATCGACTCGCGACATCGCGCAGACTGCAATTGGATTGGTAGCGAAAAGATGCTTCGTCTTGCGCGATGGTCGTCATGGAATCACTCCGCGGACATCGCCGTTGGATTCACTTCGATGAAGTGCGTCGCAAGCTCAACGATCCTTGCACGGTCGAGCTCCATCTGCGCGAGCAAGGCCTCAAGGGAGGGGAAGCGTACCTGCGGACGGATCCACTCGCGGAATTCGAGTTCGAGTGTCCAACCGTATGTATCAAGTTCGATTTCGAGAGGGCGACCGTCTGGCGCGAGCAATGTTGCTTCAACGGTTGTTTCTGTGCCCCCGAATGTCGGCTTCGTTCCAACGGAAATCGCTGCGATGACTGCACTCGCGGCTTCAACCTCACCGATTGCTTGGCTCAATCGACCAAAGCCGGCGTACACGCCATCGGCGGGAATCAGAAGTTGATGTTGAGCGAAATCCTCCGCATCGAGGTTCGCGGTCGGCCATCCGATCGTCCGTCCCCGCTGCTCGCCACGAACGACTTGCGCGCGCATCGAGAATGGGCGACCAAGAATTCTGCCCGCATCGCCGACATTCCCTTGATGAAGAAGTTGGCGAATCGCTCCAGAGCGCGCCTGAACCGTAGTGCCATTCGAAAGTTGGACGGACACGGCAGGAACCTCGATGACCTTGAAACCAAGCTTTCCTCCAAGCGTTCGCAGCAGGTCCATCGAGCCCTCTCGACCCTTGCCAAAACGGAAATCTGGCCCTTCGACAATAAAATCGAAGCCTCGGTCGCCATGAAGTTGAGTGATAAAATCTGCAGCGCTACGTCCGAGAAGCTCTACCGTCGGCCTAATCACCTCAACGCCCGTCGCACCCATCAGATGAAGTTGGCGAACCCGATCCTCGACGCGCTGCAGCCTTTCCACCTTGAAATCAGGCGAAAGTACCGATCTCGGCGGCGGATTAAAAGTCCAAACATGAACGCTGAGGGCGTCCCGAACGCAATCCTGTGCCGAATGAACAGCAATTCCTGCCGCCTTCAGCAGCGCCTGATGTCCGAGGTGGACTCCATCGAAGTTGCCGAGAATGATCGCTCGCATGACAATGTCCGCTTCCCTCTCACCCAATCCTCATAGGGTAGCAAGTGGCTCCACAGCATATGAACAGTGAACTCGGAACGCGCAGCGCAACACACGCAATGGATGCATCGGCCATCGTCGAAGAACTCGTTTCGAGTTTTCGCACGACAGCAGAGAGCGTCGGACCGTGGTTCATTTCTCAGATGCCGCCGATGTATTTCCAAGACACGGATCGCGCGAACCAACTCGCGCATTTGCGTGCGATCATCGCGGCGAAGGCATCAGGTCGACCGATCGATCTCACCCTGAAGAGTGAAGACGGCCGACAACTCACACTCATCAAGAGTACGAACCAACCGGGCGTGCTTGCGGAACTGGTCGCGCAACTGCCACTCGATCAATCACTGCGCGCTGCAAAGATTCATTCGTCGCTTGATGGGAGCCTTGTGCTCGATACGTTTGTGTTCGGCGAACCGGAGCCATTTGATAGTCGCGATGAACGGCAGTCTGCGAAGCTTACCGAGACGATTCGATACGCGAAGGAACACAAACTCGATTGGACACCTGATCAGATCTCGAACTACTTCGCTGGTTGTTCCGCAGAGTATGTGTTGACCTGCACGCCGCTGCGTGTTGCTGCGCATTGGAATCTTTTCAATATTGTGTCTGGTAGCGATGGCACCGTCGTGGAGTTGGAACCCGAGTCGCATCCGACGATGAGTCGCATCGTGATCGTGGTTGAAAACGCACGAACGCGAACGATGCTTGAGCGATCTGCGCGCATCCTTGCGCGTCACAGAGTCTCGATTCACCGTGCGTATCTTGACATTGTTCGCGACGGCAAGGGCGATTCGGTCACCTTCGTCGGCTTCGTCGTTGGTGGCCCTGATGGTTGCGCAATTCAGAAAGATTCGCCGCTCTGGGCGACGATTCTGCGCGATCTTCGACGCATCAAGTGGATCGATATTCGTGCGCTTGCGCTGAGTGATCGGCATCCCACAGTTGCAACCAGCGAAGCGGAAGTGCTCGTTGGACTCTGCCATCTCGCGCAACAAGTGCTGTGTCCACAGAATCGATTCTTGTGGACACGCGAGCGCATCCTCGGCTTCGCGGAAGAATCGCTCGGCGTATCACTCGACATTGTCCGGCTCTTCATCGCGCGCTTCGAACCATCCAAGCCGCTCTCCGACGCTGCATACGCCATCGCGCGCGCAACGATTGAATGCGACATCGTGCGCCAGCCGAGTGAGAATCATCGGCTCGCATTGACGAAAATGCTCGAGGGTGTGGATGCGACGTATCGCACGAACTTCTTCCTTCCGAATCGATTTGCACTTTGCTTGCGCATCGATCCGAGCTACCTCGCCAACAGCGAGCGTCCAGAAAAGCCCTACGCGACGTTCTTCGTGCATGGCCGCGAGTTTGATGGATTCCACAATCGCTTCCAAGACATCGCTCGCGGCGGATTGCGTGTCATTCGTACGTCGAGCCTTGCGCAGCACGCACGCGAGAGCGAACGCTTGTTTGACGAGGTCTACGGACTCTCGTGGGCGCAACAGCTCAAAAACAAGGACATTCCAGAAGGCGGCTCGAAAGCAGCGATTCTGCTCGAGCCCCACGCGACCATCGATCGCTGCGTGAAAGCGTTCGTCGATTCGATTCTCGATCTCATCGTGCAAACCCCCGAAGTGAAAGCGCTCGTCGTCGATCGCTTCGGCAAGGAAGAGCTGATCTACCTCGGACCGGATGAGAACATCACTCCAGCGCACATCGAGTGGATCGTGGAACGCGCGCGTCAACGCGGCTATGTCATGCCCACCGCATTCATGAGTTCGAAGCCTGGCGCGGGCATCAATCACAAGGTGTACGGCGTGACGAGCGAAGGCGTGAATGTCTTCCTCGAAATCGCGCTCAAAGCACGCGGCATTGATCCGAAGAAGCAGCGCTTCACCGTGAAGATCACGGGCGGACCCGATGGCGATGTTGCGGGAAACATGATGAACATCCTCGAGCGCGATTACGGCAAAAACGCTGTGATTGTCGGTGTTGCCGATGGTTCTGGTTCAGGTGAGGACCCCGAAGGACTCGATCACGCGGAACTGATTCGGCTCTTCCATGATGCGCTTCCGATCGCAAAATTTGATGTGAAGAAGTTGTCGCCAAAGGGTCGCATCACACCTGTGGATGCACCAGACGGCGCGCGTATTCGCAACTCGCTGCACAATCGCCTCGTGACCGATGCCTTCATTCCAGGCGGCGGTCGCCCCGCCACCATTCACGAAGGCAACTGGCAAGAGTTTCTTACTGCTGATGGGAAGCCGAGTGCGACCGTCATCAGCGAAGGCGCGAATCTCTTCCTCACCCCTGGAGCACGCGAAGAACTCTCCGCGCGTGGTGCAACAATCATCAAGGATTCGTCCGCAAACAAGTGCGGCGTCATCTGCTCGAGTTACGAGATTAGCGCGTGCATGATTCTCTCCGATGAGGAATTCCTCGCCATCAAGGACACGTACGTCACGCAAGTGATCGAACGACTGCGCGAACTTGCACGTGTTGAAGGCGAGTTCTTGATGCGCTCTGCAAAGGCGTACCCAAGCCTCTCGCTCCCGAAGATTTCAGTGGAGTTGTCGAAGGTCATCAACACAACCGCTTCAGCAATCGCGGCGGGCGTTCCGAAGTGGAGCGCGGCAGATCGCGAACTCGCGAACCAAATGATCCGCGATCACCTCCCCCGCATCCTCTTCGAATTCGCTGGCGATCGCGTGTGGAGATCACTGCCACAGTCCTACCAAACCTGGATCATCGCGAACCGACTCGCAAGCTCCATCGCCTACCGCGAAGGCATGGACTTCTTCGACGGTCTTGCAGCCAATGAAGTGGCCGACCTCGCCCTCCGCTACATGAAGAGCGACCTCCAAAACCGAGAAGTCGTCGCGAAGGTAAGAGCCTCCACCCTCGCCGACAAAGAACGCGTCGCCCAACTCCTCGAAAGAGGCGGCGCCCGCGCAGGGATTAGTTGATCTGGCCAAGGCGGCTATGCCGGCGAGTCATACGAAAGTGAGCCAAATCGCGCGCGGTCAATCAGCGAACGCTCAAATTAATGCCACCAAGGCTTGCCGGGTTGTTCGTTGATGATTGCTTCTTGCAGGAAGAACACTGCGCGTTCGAGGCCTTCTTCCACGCTCATGAGTGGGTCTTCGTGTTCGATCGAGAGGACGTGGTCGTAGCCGTGGCGGCGGAGCATGGAGACAAAGGGTTTCCAGAATTCGTGGCCGTGACCGTAGCCGCAGGTTCGGAAGGTCCAGGCGCGTTTGTTGAGGTCGCCGTAAGGGCGCGCGTCGAGGTAGCCGTTGACTTTGCCTTCGTGTGTTGCGAGTTCGGTGTCTTTCGCGTGCACGTAGTAGAGGAGTCCTGCTTCACCGAGCACTCGTGCTGCTTCCACTGGATCGATGCCCTGCCAGAAGAAATGACTTGGATCGAGATTCGCGCCGAGGACTGGCTTGCCTTTCAATCCTGATGCTTTCATCGATGCTTCGCTCAATCGAATGATGGTGTCGGGGTTGTAGACACAGAAACCAGGATGCGCTTCCCATGCGACTCTCACACCGTGCGCACTTGCGAGTCGTGCTTGCGCACTCCAATATGGAATGAGCACTTTGTTCCATTGATAGTCGAGCACATCGCGATACTCGTTGGGCCACGCACATGTCACCCAGTTCGGCTGCTTGTCGGTCTTCGAACCTCCGGGGCATCCACTGAACGTGATGACGATGTCTGTGCCCAATGCAGGTGCGAGTTTGATGGCGTTCGCGAAGTCGCGGTGATGTGTGCCCGCGAGCTTTTTGTCGGGGTGCACAGGATTTCCATGCACTGCAAGTCCTGACAGCACGAGACCCGCATCCTTCAACATTCCCTTGATTCGATCCTGTTCCTTCTTGCTCGCGAGCACCTTTGCGGGATCGAAAAACCCTTTGCCCGGGTAACCGCCAACGGGCAGTTCTATCGCCTCAAGCCCGATTTCTCGACAATACTCGAGCACATCTTCGAATTTGCGACCGTTAAACAGTGCTGCCATGACGCCGAGAAGCATGTGAGTACCCTCAAAGGTTTGTGGAGTGCGAGTGTCTTGCGGACGCTACCAAATCCTCGTGCATCACGCGTTGCATATGAAGGCGAAGATCGCCACAATCCAACGAATGCGCTCCGTCGCGGTGAAATCCTTGCTGAACCCCTCGCCCCACTCGTCTTTCGCAGTCGCTCTCGCAGCAACTGCGCTCTTCGCGACTTCTCTTGCACTCGCGCAGGCAACGACGCCGCCACCCGCGACTGAAACACCCACGGCAACGCCGCCGACGACGACCGATCCGCCAACCGCACCCACGCCTCCTCCAGTCTTCGATGTGCCGCTCGCAGTCAACGGCGCGCGCGTCTATGTGATCGTCGATCGCTTCAGTGAGTTTGGCGGCACGGTCGTCTCGCAAACTCCGCTAGAACTTGTGCTGAAGGAACCATCGGGTCGCATGCGCACGATTTTAAAAGCGCGAATCTTCGAAGTTGTCCCGCTGCTGGATGAACCGAAGCGCACGCGCGTTGAAGTCGAGTTCCGTGATGGTCGACGCCAAGTCGGACTACTTCTCGATGACGGATTCGAATCGCTCACGATTGAGATCGGTGGAATTTCTACGACTTACAAGCGCGAACTGATCATGCGCACACTCGCGATTCCAACCGACGAAGAACTCTATCAACGCGCGAAAGAGTCCATCGAGCCGGATCAATACTCCGCGCGCCTGTCGCTGTGTTCATGGCTCTACGAGCGAAAGATGTACGAGGAGTGCCACGCGGAATTACTCTCGCTTCTCGAAGCGACTGACAATTTCGAGGCGAAACAACTCCTCAAAGAAGTAAAAGCGCAACTCGTCGTCATCGCAAACGCTGCCGCGCGGTTGGACGACGACGATGCAACTTCCGAAGATGACGCAGAAACACCTGAATCCAAAGGCCCTCGCGATCGCGCGGCGGAGCAACTGAAGGGTCGCATTCTCACGGCTGATGAAGTCAATCTGATTCGCGTGTATGAGATGGATCTCGAGCATCCACCAAAGGTCGAAGTGGACGACTCACTCATCCGCACGATCTTTGAGAAGTACGCGACCGATGCGCTCGTGCCGAGTTCGAGCGAAGCGCGCGCAGCATGGTTTACGAAAGAACCGATCGAGGTCGTGAAGTTGCTTTTCGCGTTGAAAGCGCGAGAGCTCTATCCGCGCATCGATGTGCAAACGGAACCGAGTTCGCTCAACGTGTTCCGCACGAAGATCCACAACGCGTGGCTCATCAACAACTGCGCGACGAGCCGTTGCCATGGTGGCGTGGATGCAGGACGATTCATCCTTCACACGCGTGATTGGAAGAGCGTCAGAGTGCGCTACACGAATCTTCTGGTTCTCGAACGCACAACGCTTGATGGACGACCGCTCATCGACTTTGATGAACCATCGATGAGTCTGCTCTATCAGATGGCACTTCCACGGACTGAAGCTCGCCTTCCGCACCCCACCGTTCGCGGATGGGAGCCAGTGTTCACACCCGGTCGACGCGCGCTTGCCGAAGACTTCTTGCTCTGGGCGCGTGACATGCGAATGCCTCGCCCTGTGTATCCAATTGAGTACGAGCCCCCTCGGCTGCGAGAAACCAAGGCTGTCGGTAGTGGCGGGAACGATCGGTAGGACGCCAGCGCGTGGGTAGGGCTCGGGTTCTCGAACCCAACTCTCTTGTACACTCTCAACCTTCTCATTTCCGCGCTTCGAGCGGACGGTTTTTGTCGCGTAGAAACCCATTTCCCATGCTGAACTCATCCTCCCTTCGCCATTCCTTGTCCGCGGTTCTTGCTGTCGGCTTCATCAGCGGCGCGACCCTTCTGACTGGTTGCGGCGATCCGACCATCGCGAGCGCTCGCGCGTTCGACGCACGCTTCAACGCTCTCGCAGAAGCAGCTGCTTCAGCGAATGATGCGTTCAGCGCGGAAGCAGACGCGACTTCCCTCTCAACACTCAAGCAACTCGCTAACGAAGTGAGTGGGCTGAACGGCGCAACCGCAGGACAGACCGAAGCAGCGCAAACCCTCGCAGCGAGTCTCTTCCGGAAGGTTGCTTCCGCAGAACTGGCGCGCGCGATCCGCTTCGAACAGGATGAGAGCACCGCGCGAGCACTCGCCGTTGCGCTCGCAAACGGTGCAGCATCGCTCGACGGCATCGCATCAAGTTACGACAACGTCGATCTCTCGAACACGCAAGCGAGTGCGACAACACTTCGTGATCGTTCGCAGCAGATCGCACAGATCGCTCGCTCTGGTGTAGCAGCAATCGCGGCTCCACTCGCTGCGCTTGAACGACAGATCCAGGCGATGAACGCCAACATTGCGCAGCTTGAGACAGAGTCCGCAGTGCTCCTGCTCAAGGCGCGCCAAGCAGGACCAGCAACTGGTCTTCCCTTCGTGGAAGAATCTGCGCGACTGACTGCTGAAGCATCCGCGTTGAAAGTTTCGATGTCCGACATCGTTGCGCAGTTTGACGCCACGGCACCCACGGCACAGTTGGCAGCACTCAGTGGAGAAACTGCGAGCTCGGTCAATGCCGCTGCAGAGTCAGAACTTGATCAATTGAATCAACTCAAAGGTGTGTTGAGCGATCAATCGAAGCTCGCGCGCAACCTCGCGAATCAACTGCGCGATCGCGCCGTTGAGACGACGCAGCGAATTGATGCCGAACGCGCAGGTCCGCTCGCTGATGCGTACGCCGCAGCAACCGAAGCACTCGACAAGTGCAGCGGACTCGCGCGCGGAAGTGCGGGCGACGCGCTTCAACTTGAAGTGCATGTGGAGCGCGCGCAGTTGGCGATGTCCGCACTTCGCGGCATGACTGAGCAAGCACGCGTCTACGCAGTCCTTGCAAACTCTGGCCCCCTCTTCGGTGGAGAAGCGAAGTACGCCGCGTCGCTCGATGCACTCAAGGCAAGCGCAACGGAGCGGCTCACAGCCATGCGTGAGCAGATCACCGCGGGTGTCGATGCCACACAGATGCTCGGCGAAGATGCTCGCGCCACTGCTACAAAGAAGTGGTTCAATGATGCGAAGAAGAATGCTGACACGCTTGATGTCGAGAAACTCTTCACCCCACCAGCACCAGTCGAAGTTGCAATCGTTGCGCCAGTGAAGCGAACGCTGAGCCCGAGCTCAGGCGCAACTGCATCCGCGACGACTGGCTTCCCCACGCCTGAAGCACTTGCCGCTGCAATGAATGCTGCACGCCTTGATCCTGCTGCGGATCCCATGAGGTGCTTTACTGCATCAAGCGCAGGCGGCAAGGCGATGCTGAGCGTGATGGGTCCGATGATGAAGGAAATGATTCCGCTGCGAAAGGCTGTTGCAGCGAAGTTCGGTCCTGAAGCACTCTCTGCGCTTGGCGATATTGGTGCAGGGATGGGAATGCCAGGCGTCACTTCAGGCGGAACGGGTGATGTCAGCGTTGGTGATATTTCCGGCGACACCGGAACGCTCACAAGCGGCACCACTTCGATGCCGATCGTGAAAACGGCAACTGGTTGGTTCGTCGACTTCAACGCCACGCTCGAAGCCAGTGGCGCGGACTTGGCGCAGATGGAGCAAATGGCTCCGATGATGAAGGCCGGATTCGCAATGGTGATGCCGATGCTCAAGAAGGCAATCGCATCAGTGACCGCGAAGGTCGAGAGCGGCGAGATCACAGATGCAGCTGATGTTGGACCAGCGCTCGAGGAGGCGATGAGCGCTGGAATGCCTGGTGGAGGCCGCGGACGTCGCGGCAGCGACGAGGGCTAAACACGCTTGCTCAACAACGAAACACTCAAGCACGCTGGCGGATGCCTCTCGATTGCGAAGGGCGTGTCGCTCACAGCGACCTCGCTGCTCGTGATGACTGGATTCATTCTCTTCGTGCCTGTGCTCAAGTCAAAGATCATGCAGTGGGATGTGGAAATTCCTGCGCTCAGCATGTTCGTCATTGAGCATCCATTTCTCTGCTCACTCTCGGCGCTTCCCGCCCTCGCCTGCGGCATCACGATGCTCGTCCAGCGTAAGCGAACCGTGCTCATGGGTTGCCTCGGCAGCGTCCTCCTGCTCTTCCCAGCGGCGTTGTTCTTCGCAGCCGTTGGCATGCCGGTCATCGCCGTCTATCAAGGCGCGTTGGAAGATCCACTCGGCCGTAATCGCTGATTCATGCGCGCTGACTCGCGAGCCACGCGATCGCGATCGCGCATTGCTCTCGAACAACCTCATCCTCCGTGCTATCAAGTTGAAGTGAACGCAATCGTGCTTCAATGGCTTCACGTGTTGTTGCATGCTTGGCCGCATGCTCCGCGAGCAACACCACCGCGTTGCGCTTCATCATCGCAAGCGTTGCACGCTTGAGCGCACTCGACATGATCAGTCTCGCACGGTCTTCCTCGCTCCAGCCGAGAAGTTCAAGCAGCGGCACGCTGTTGAGTCTCTCTTCGTAGCGAGCTGCGACGCTCCCCATCCGCTCATCCACCGCGCGCCGCTTCTTCGGCTGACAGTGCGGACAGACGGTTTGGCAGTCATCGCATCCGAAGATCCAGCCGTTCATCGCGCCGAAGAACTCCGGACCAATGGTTCCTCGCTGTTCGATAGTGAGATACGCGATGCACTTGCTCGCATCCACCGAAAACGGCGTGATCGCGCCGGTCGAACATGCATCGATGCATCGCGTGCAACTTCCACAGGGGTCATCGCGATTCCATGCGGGCGGACGCGTGCTCGGTGTGATGACGAGTGAGGTGTGCAACTCGCCGAGCACGAACCACGAGCCCTCACCAGGCACGAGCATCAATGTGTTCTTGCCGATCTGCCCGTTGAACGCGGCTTGGTGTACATCGCGTTCCATGAGCGGCTGAATGTCACCCGTGAGGCGAAAGCTCGCATCAGGAAATCGCTTCTGCATCGCGTGCCGCAATTTGTGAATGCGATCACGCACGAGATTGTGATAGTCCTTTGAACGCGCATACCGAGCGATGCGACCACGCGCTTCACTTGGTTCTTGCACGATCTGCTCGCAGTCGCGCGAACCATCGTGATAGCGATCCGCAACACAGATGATGCTCGCAACCGATGGCAGCAATCGCCGTGGATCGCAGCGCTCTTCCACAGTCTCCGCCATCCATGTCATCTCGCCATGCTTGCCCGCATCGAGCCATGCGCGAAGTGCAGCCGCGCGCGAACTCTCCGCTGGCGCAGTCACTCCCACAAGCGCGAAACCGAGCTCATGCGCGAGTGCAACGACCCATGCGTGCAGCGCGGTTGGATCGTGAATCGGTGTGGCGTGCGCGTTCATGGAGCAACATCAATGCAATGCCGGAAGGCGCAAGAGTAGCCTATGATGCATCCCCCTTCGATGAAGATCCTGCTCGCCAATCCTCGCGGCTTCTGTGCCGGCGTTTACATGGCGATTAATGTCGTCGATGAGTTACTCACGAGTTGCCCAGGCGAAGCGATCTACGTCTACCACGAAATCGTGCACAACCGACATGTCGTGGAGCGCTTCCGAAACCGTGGCGTGCAGTTCATTGAATCCATCGCGGATGTGCCTGAAGGCGCGATCGTCGTGTTCTCTGCGCACGGCGTGAGTCCTGAAGTTCGGGCGCAAGCGCGCGCGAAACAGCTGCGCGCGATTGATGCGACTTGTCCATTGGTCACCAAAGTGCATGCTGAAGCGATTCGGTTTGCGAAGCGCGGCTGGCAGATCTTGCTCATCGGTCATCGCACGCACCAAGAAGTTGTGGGGACACGCGGCGAAGCGCCCGACTCGATTCAAGTGGTCGAGACTCCAGCGGACATTCCTCACCTCGTCATCGTCGATCCTACGAAGCTTATTTATCTCACGCAGACGACGCTCTCGATTGATGACGCTGCGACGGTGATTCGCGCGCTGAAGGAAGCATTTCCGGAAATCAAAGAACCGCCATCGAGCGACATCTGCTACGCGACGACGAATCGACAAACTGCTGTGCGCGCCATCGCGCCGCAAGCGCAACTCGTGCTCGTCGTCGGCAGCCGCAACAGTTCCAATTCGTTGCGCCTGACTGAGATCGCGGAGATTGATGGAACGCCGGCGCGTCTGATTGATGATGCGAGCGAACTTCGATCCGAGTGGTTCATCGGCGTCGACACCGTCTTGCTCACCGCAGGTGCATCTGCCCCTGAAGACCTCGTGCACGCTGTGATTGAATCGCTCGTGCGTGCGTTCGGCGGCGAAGTCGAACAAGTCGATGTGTTTGATGAACGCATGGAGTTCGGGCTACCAGGATCTCTCCGATCACTGCTCCGCGAACGAGGCATCGACCCCGAAGGCCGCCGCATTTCGCTCGATCGCGAACGCGATACCGCAGTGTTTCTCGAAGAACGAGGCATTGCACATCACACTGTGACGCTCACCATTGGGCGCAGCACCTAATCACCTGAATACCTATGCCCACTGCTCTCGACTCCATCTTCAACTTCAATCCGACCACGCTCGAACAACGCTTCGAAGCGCTCGGCCTTCCGAAGTTCGCCGCACCACAAGTGCTCGACTGGGTTTATTCGAAAGGTATTTCCGATTTCGAGCAGATGACGAATCTCTCAAAGCTCGCGCGCGCGAAACTCGTCGAGGCATTCACCGTGCTTGATGGTGAAGTCATTCGGCATCAACTCGCGAGTGACGACACACAGAAGCTGCTCATCGGTTGGCCGACTGCTGCGGAGCGTGCTGAGCGCGCAGCACAGAGCGGCACGGGCATCCGCCTCATGGGCGACGAACCGTCGAAGCAAACCGAAACGGTGATGATTCCTACTGAAGATCGCAAAACTGCATGCGTGTCGAGCCAAGTCGGCTGCCCTGTTGGTTGCGCGTTCTGCGCCAGTGGCATCGGTGGTCTTGATGGAAATCTCAATGCTGGAAGGATCGTCGAGCAAGTTTGGCGACTCGCGCAACTTGATGGCGTGGATCGCATTTCGAATGTCGTCTTCATGGGCATGGGTGAACCGCTCGCGAACTTCAACGAAGTCACGGAAGCGATTCGCACGATCAACGCGCCGTGGGGCATGGGTGTCGGCGCGCGCAAGATTACGGTGTCCACCGTTGGACTTCCCGCAGCGATTCGCAAACTCTGCACCTTCGAAATTCCCGTCACGCTCGCGCTGTCGCTGCACGCGCCCAACGATGAGCTGCGTCGCAAGATCATTCCGTGGGCTGAATATTCGACAATCGCCGAACTACTCGACGCTTGCAACGAATGGTTCAAGAAGACCGGCCGCGAAGTCACACTTGAATACATTCTCCTCGGAGGATTCAACGATCGCCGCGAGCACGCACTCGAACTTGCCGCACTCGCTAACTCACTGCGCGCGAATGTGAATCTCATCCGCTACAACGAAGTGAAGGGCGTCCCCTTCAATCGCCCTGAAGACGGCATCGTGCAACGCTTCCAAGAGTTACTCCGGGAAAAGGGCGTGAATGTTCACATCCGCGCCAGTCGCGGTCGAGACATCGCCGCCGCGTGCGGACAGTTACGACACGAAAGTGTGCGTGCGTAGTTGAGCGCGTGTTTTAGCGTTCGCGACTGACCGCGCGTTGCCATATGTTCGTTGAACTGCATGGACGCCGCGCGGTTTCGCTCTCTTTCGTACGCCTCGCCGGCACAGCCGGCATTCGGCTGAATCGCGTGGTTGAGCGCGTGTCTTAGCGTTCGCGACTGACCGCGCGTTGCCATATGTTCGTTGAACTGCATGGACGCCGCGCGGTTTCGCTCTCTTTCGTACGCCTCGCCGGCACAGCCGGCATTCGGCTGAATCGCGTGGTTGAGCGCGTGGGGTGAATCCGCTTTGCCTGAATTGTGTTCATACGCCTTCGACGGCGATGCGGAGTTCGATCGGATCGATTGCGCGGAGGCCGCCGTCGCGTGAGATTGCGGCGAACTGCTCCATGCGCGCGAGCCAGAGTCGTGGATCGGCTTTGAAGTTTGCGGTGACTCGGCGTGCGAAGTCGATGGCCCAGGCGCGGATTGCTCGGTCTCGTGAGTCGCCGCGCAATGTCCACGGGATAAGTGGCCGCAGCACACGCACGATTTCTGCGGGCCAATCGTTGGATCTGAAGTCGAGGCGATAGCGACGTGTTGCGATCGCGAGGTCGATGCGATTGAGGTAGCGCCGTTCCATCTTGTCGCCATTACTGCCGCGCACGACGAGCCGTTCACGAATGCGACGACGCTGTTCGAGACTCGTCGTCATCGAGAGCACGTAGAAAATGTCGCGCGGGAGCATCGCCTCAGCGAGTGGCTCTGCTGCAGCGCACGCGAGTCGCCCTTCTGGATCTGCCTCGATG
Source organism: Planctomycetota bacterium (assembly GCA_003671055.1). Lineage (GTDB taxonomy): Bacteria > Planctomycetota > Phycisphaerae > Phycisphaerales > SM1A02 > F1-140-MAGs142. The sequence continues at coordinate 6,386 of QWPV01000014.1, read as the reverse complement.
AGCGCGCCGAGTAACTCTTCGTATTGGAAGAGCGCGCGCGAACCGCCCCACACTAATGTGCGATGCAACGCGGTGACGGCGAGGCGCACAGTTGCTTCGTCAAGCGCACCCGCGCGCGTTGCGTTGAGCCGCCTCACGAGTTCGGTGGCGTGTTGACGGAATCGTTTCGCGCGGCGACGACCGCCGAATCGTTCGCGCACGAGTTCGAACGTCAGTCGACTGATGACGCCGTTCACGCTTTCGCGTTCTTCCGTGATGCGTCGCGCGGTCGTGGTGTCTTCCGCGAGGCTTCGACCGAAGCAGAATGCCTCGAAACTACGGCCAAATCCGCGCGCTTCGAATGCGTGCATTGCACTCTCAATCGCCTCGATCGTCACGGGGATGAAGCCGCGCTGGAACGCGAGCCCGAGAAGTGCGACATCGAGCAGTCGTTCCGAGAGCAATTCGTTGCGCGCGCGACTTGCAAGATCCGCAACGACTCGTCGCGTTCCCACGCAGGAAATTTGTGCGGCGTTGAACAACAGCGCGCAACGACGAATGGACTCCTGATCGAGTTGATCTTCAAGCGCGCCGTCGTTTGCGACGATTGCAGTGCGTTGCGCATCCGCAACTCGCAGCAGTGGATCCGGTCCGAGTGCACGGAGCGTTTCCACTGCATCCACACCGAGCACGAGATCTGCTTCGCCGTAGGGAATGATGCCCGCACAAGGCGAGCGCGCATCAGCAACGCGGAGTTTCGTAAAGGTCACTTGCGCCCACGCCATGCGACCGAGTCCAACGAGCGATCGATCCCATCCAATCTCCACGCGATATCCCATCGCGCGACCAGCATCCGCGAGGATGTCTGCGACGCCTGATTCACCGATCGCACGAATGCCCGCTAAATGCGCGCGCCAAATGCCTTGCTCCGCGTGCAGCGGTCGCGTTGTTGGAAGTCGTCCGCCAAGTCGTGCAACCGCTGACCACGGCGCCTTGCTTCGCGTGACTTCCACTTGCTCAAGCAGCGTTTGCATCGTGAGTCGAACGACGCCCGGCACACGCGGGGCATCGCTCTTCGTGAACTCCCCTTGGATCGGCGTTGCGCCCCGCTCCAACCCGTTCTCGATGCGATGCGGCGCAAGTTGTGGGCGCAATTCACACGCGAGGTCTGCTGGCCAGACAAGTCGTTGCTGCGGTGGATAGCCAAGTCGATCCGCTTCCACTGTCGACTCTCCGCCGCGCGCATCGACACCGTGGAAGAACAACACGGAAACGCCGCTGCGATATGCAGCCGTGCGCAGTCGATCAAGCACCGCCGCGGGATCATGCAAGCTCACACGCTCGATGATGACGCGGTCCGCTGCATTTGCTGGAACGGCTGCGCTCGCGAGTCGTTCAAGATCTGGATCGGTGCCAGGAATGAAGTCAAGCACCGCGATGATGCGAGGCGCAGGATCACGCGCCGCTTGCAAGATTGATGCCGCGCCCTCCTCAATAAATCGCGCGCGCTTCCATAACTCGCAGAGCACTGTGCGCGCTGCTGCGCCAGGCGCGGGGAGTTCATCAAGCGCGAGCACGGTGTGGATTTCATCCGCATCGTGCGACACAGAATCGGTGCGTAGTTCTTGATCGAGTGCTGCAAACTGCTCTCGAATGATTGTTTCTGCGCCGCCGCCCTCGGGCGCGCGTATCGGCAGTTTGATCGACTCAAGCATGCCTCGCTGCGATGCGAGCCTGAGTCCGATCTGCGCATTCGGGCGTGCTTGATGCAAGAGATGCAGAATCTTTCGCACCAACAAGGATGGATGGATGGAATCGCCCGGACGAAGATCAAGCACTTCGCCGTCTTCAAGCGGCGGCATGTCTGTCCACCAAAGTTTCGCCGTGCGATGTCCGCGGCGACGAATCACTTCAGCAACTTCAATCACGTTCGCGACCACGCTGCCCGGACGCGGCTCGAGTACGACGGCGTGCTGCACACGATCGAGAAATCGCGTGAGAATCGAGTCATCGACGGGACTGATCATGCCGAGGCGCAACACAGGAACACGCCCAGCGAGTCCGAACTCATCCAAGAGATGCATCAACGCGCGGTCACACGGACCCACCGTGAGGAAGCCCACAAACTCGCGCTCGCCAGGGCTCGGCAACGCGCTGAGTTGATCGACCTCAAGTCGTCGCGCCATGCGAACAAGATCGAGTGCCTCACCTGCGCGAGGTCCATGCCGTTGCCTGCGCGAAAGAATCAACTCATCAACGCTTCCTGGCACGCGGTTGGGCCGCGCTTCGATCGTGTCCGCGCTTTGCAACAGCGCGCGATGCATGATGACCGCGACTGGCTTTCCTGCGGCGCGTGAAAGTCGCAATGCCCATTCGATGCTGCTGCGAAGCGAAGAGAGATCGGTTGGTTCAATCGTCGGAAGACCCGCGCCGAGTGCGATGCGGCGAGGGCAGCATCCAGGAACTCGAATCGGATCATCTTCAAACAGCACTGCGAGACCAGCTTCTGGATTCACGAAACTCTCACTCGCACGCAGCACTGCATCAGCGCCTCGCACAAGTTCATCATTGGGCACAAGCGCAACCGCGCTGCGTCCACCGCGAACGCATGCACACGCGAGTGAAATCGCGCGCGCCGCATCGCCACCGACGAGCAGTTCAACTTGATGACGGGCAAGCACGCGCGCATGCTCTGGCTCATTCGCAACGCGCTGCAATCGTTCAAAGGGCGCTCGACGCGGCGCAGCGACAACACTCACAGGGACTTGCGACTCAAGCACACCCTTGAGAATCGCTTCGTACGCATCAAGAAACACCGCTCCCTCCGCGCGAGCGAGTCGAGCGGGTGCTGGTTTTGCTGCGGATGCGCCGCCAGAAGCTGAGTGCACGTTTGAATGGTACGGGAAGATGCGATTGGGCTCTGCATCAGGACGCTAACGCACGTTCGACGGATTCGGCGAATCCCTCCGCGCTGTTCGTCGCGACTTGGACGCGCGCGACCGCCGCGATGCGAGGATCCGCATTGCCCATCGCCATCCCAAGCCCTGCTTCGCGAATCAACTCGAAGTCATTCAGTCCATCGCCAATTGCAGCGATCTCCTCTCGATGCACGCCATCAAGCGCAGCGAGTGCAGCAACACTCGTCCATTTGCTCACGCGGGCTGCGAAGGTCTCGAGAAGATGCGTCCTCGTTTGGATCGCCTTCTCAGCAGTCAACGCTGGCCAATGCTGCGCTGTCACAAGTCCACCGAGCGTCGCTTCAACATCCTGCGCGACCGCGCCGAGTTCATCACCGAGTGCAACTGTTCCCACACGAACGGTGTGATGCATTGCATCCATGTCGGTCAACTTCTCGATGCGTCGATACGTCAGCGGAAGCGTGTCGAACCACCACTTCGTCGCAGGATCGAACTCCTGCTCGCCGATCATGAGATAGTCGTGCGTGGTTGCGGTGTGATCTTGCAGTAGATGCGCGAGGTGTCCGTGTCGACTGACAACTTCAACAAGTCGCTTCACGAGGTCCGCGGCGATTGGTCGACGCAAAAGCACATCACCGCGACGACACTCATGTACGAGCGCACCGCCCGCAGCGATCATCCGACCTTCGTGCCCGATCGCCTTCATGACATGCACGCACTCAGGAAGCGATCGACCAGTCGCAGGAATAAACTCGACGCCGCGACTCCGCAATCGCTCGATCGCCGCGAGCGCTCCACGCGAAACTTCCCCCTTGTCATTAAGGAGGGTTCCATCAAGATCAGCGACGAACATGCGAATCGACATAGGAAGAGGCCTGCGAAGACCGATAGGGGTACAGAACAAGGGTCCAAAAACCGCATGTGGACTCTACTCGCTGAGGAATCTCGCCTCAGAGCCACTGAACGACTTTCCCCACCGCCGCAAACCCCGTATCCTCCTCCCTCCCATGGCTGACAAGAACCGACTTTCACAAGTTCAAAGCACCGACGTCTCTCAGAGTCGGATCAATGATGACCTCGTCTACTGGCTCAAGACGAAGGGTTCGAACTACCTGCTCGTTGTGCTCATCACCGTGTGCGCATTCCTCGGGTGGAATCTCTATCGCGAGAAGCAACGCGACGCCGTGAAGCTTGCGTGGAACGATCTCGCGGAAGCGACGACCGTGGAAGATCTCGAAGCTGTTGCGAAGGCGCAAGCAAACGTTCCGCAAATCGCCATGCTCGCGCTGCTTGCTGCGGGCGACATGCGACTGCAACAACTGCAGAGCGGCTTCATCGTTCGACCAGTTGAAGGACAACCAGCGCAACCACTCGACGAGACATCGCGCAAAGTTGTGCAAGACGCAGCCGATGATGACTACGCACAGGTGATCGAACTTGCGAAATCCGTTGCGAAGAGTGGTGCGAGTGGTCCTGTGGTGATTCCTGCGCTCATTGGTCGCGCTGCTGTGGCCGAGAGTCGCGGCGATTTCGTGCAAGCGCGCATGATGCTTGAACAAGCCGCGAGTGCAACGGGCGGATTTACCGCGCTCAGCAAAGTTACAACAGCACGGCTTGCATCACTCGCATCAATCGAAAATGGCGTCGCTCTTCCTCCGAAGGCGGCGATTCCGGTGAAAGCATCGATTGATCCTGTCGCGCCTGACATGACTGGCGACATTCTTCGATCACTCGAGATGCCTGTGACCGCGCCTGCGCCAACACCCGAACCCGAGCCCGCGCCTGCGCCAGCGCCTACCGGCGGCTAATCGCGAGCATTGATGGATACGGAACAACCAGAAGCGTCCACGCCTGAGGACATCGAACTCATCGGTCCAAGCGGAACGGTCGATCGTGACGCGCTGTTTGCGTTGTATGAACGACAAGCGGCTGTAGACGATGAGACGCCTGTGCGCGTGGAGTTCAAGCTGCTCAAGGATCTTGAGAAGCGGCTCGATCGATACCTTGTGGACCGCGTCCCGTTTCTCTCGCGCACGCAGATTCAACGCTTGATTGACGAGTCGGCGGTGACTGTGAATGGTCGCGCGCCAAAGAACTCAACGAAGTTGCGGCTCGGTGATCACATCATCGCGACACTTCCTCCACCACCCTCTGGCGCGATTCAACCTGAAGATATTCCGCTTGATGTATTGTTCGAAGACGACGCGATCATCGTCGTGAACAAACCTGCTGGTCTCATCGTGCATCCTGCGCGAAGTCATAAGACTGGAACGCTCATCAACGCGCTCGCGTGGCGGTTCAAGAATCTCTCGGGCGGCATGCTGAGTACCGTGGGCGAAGAGTTCGCGCGACCAGGCGTCGTCCATCGACTCGACAAGTGGACCTCTGGCGCAATCGTCGCTGCGAAGAATGACACCGCGCACTGGCGCTTGGGCAAGCAATTCGAAATGCGTCGCACGGACAAGCGCTACCTCGCGATCGTGCACGGCGCGGTTCCAGATCTCGTCACGCAGATCGATGCGCCGCTCGGTAAGCACGCGACGATCAAAGAGAAGTACGCGGTTCGCCACGATGACACGGGCAAAGAATCACTCACGATCTGCCGTGTGCGCGAACGATTCACACTCGAAAGTGGCGAGCAATTCACGCTGGTTGAATTGGAGTTGAAGACCGGACGCACGCATCAGATTCGCGTGCATATGACTTGGCGCGGCTATCCGCTTGTCGGCGACGACATGTACGGTGGCAAGCACGTCACCGAGCGCGATCTCGGTGGCACCGCGACCACGATGCTGCTCGCACGACAAGCACTGCACGCGACGACGCTCGGCTTCCGTCATCCGATGACGGAGACACCGATGATGTTTACTGCTCCAGTGGCAGCTGACCTTCAACGCGCGCTCGAATTGCTTCGTGGATCGCAGGTGAGTGAATTGCTCACGCCGCCAGGCGCAACGATCGATCTTGCAAGCGCAGGTGTGTGAAATGACGTGTGTACACTGCGATGATGGCACGTGCCCTTCGATGGCTCTTTGTCGTTTTCGCGTCCTTCGGTCTCACTGCGCACGCAGACGGACCACCATCCACTGCTGTTCGTTCAACGTTCGATCCGCATGATTGGAAAGTGGATGGCGCGCCCGCAACGCATCTGCTCGTCGTGCACTATCACCGCGTTGACGAGAAGTACACGGACTGGAATGTATGGGCGTGGCCTGAGCACGGCGAAGGGCGCGCGTACGCGTTCGATCAGCGCGATGCGTTCGGCAGTACTGCGGTGGTCCCCTTCAAGGAGTTTCCGCCCCGCATTGGATTTTTGCTCCGTCGGGGCGAATGGGTGGAGAAGGACATCGATCAGGATCGCTTCGTCACGACGACGAAGGGCGCGAAAGTGCTAGAAATATGGCTGCAATCAGGCATTCCTGAGATTCGATTCGATGCGAATGCTGCCACACCTGCGTTCACAATCGATCACGCGTTTCTTGATGGCAT
>QWPV01000013.1:41620-46966 GCA_003671055.1 Planctomycetota bacterium | reverse complement strand
ACTTCCGCAAGCACATGCGCGAACTTCCGCGTCTTCACGCTCTTGCCTGCCCACGTACCGCTCGATGGAACCACCGACTCTGTATTGCCGTGCATCGGGTCGCACACCCACACCACCGACAATCGAGCATCGCGCACCGCACGCACAAGCGGCGGCAACCCTCGTCCAATCTCATGCGCGCCGAATCGAGTCACCAACACAACACGACCCGCTTCGTTCGTCGGCGCGAGTGCGCGAATGGTGGAGAGCAGCGCATCAACGCTCGTCTCTGGACCGATCTTCACACCGATCGGATTCGAGATTCCTCTACAAAACTCGATATGCGCGCCATCCGGTGCACTCGTGCGAAGTCCAACCCACGGAATGTGCGTGGAGAGATTGAACCACCCTTCACGCCGAGGAACTTGTCGCGTGCAGGCGGATTCATACTCAAGCACGAGCAGTTCATGACTGGTGTAGAAGTCCACGCGCTGCATCGCAAGAATCGATCCACCCGCGAGCGTTTCCATGAAGCGCAAACTCTCGCCGATCGAATCAACCATGCGTTGATACTCAGCCGCAAGCGGCGAGTGTTTCACGAAATCGAGATCCCAATTTTCAGGATGATGCAAATCCGCGAAGCCACCATCCACAAGCGCACGCACGAAGTTCAGCGTCAACGCACTGCGCTCGTAGCCGCGCAAGAGCAGCGTCGGATCCGGCGTGCGCGCCGCGAGTTCAAACTCCGGCCGATTGATGTTGTCGCCACGAAAACTAGGCAATTCCACGCCATCCCGCACTTCACGCATCGCACTGCGCGGCTTCGCGTACTGCCCAGCAAATCGTCCAATGCGCGTGATCCGCTTTCGCGTTCCATGCACAAGCACGAGACTCATCTGCAACAGAATCTTCAACTTCGACGCGATCGCCCCTGAGGTGCAATCCGCAAAGTGCTCCGCACAATCCCCACCCCACAACACAAACCGCTCCCCGCGAGCAGCCTCCGCAAGCGCCAACTTCAACGCCTCAATTTCATAACTCGTGACCAACGGCGGCAGCGCAGAAATCTCCGTGAGCGTGCGTGCCAGCGCAGCCGCGTCGGGGTACGTCGGCTGCTGCGAACAAGGATGATCGCGCCAGGATGAAGGCGACCAAGCGGAATTCGATGCGTTCGGCAAACTCATGAGCCCCTTCTATCGGCTCAACCACCGCCTCAGGCGAAGGCGATTCACTCGCCGAGCCGTACCAAAGCGCGTGATGATTTTGCCGCTCGGGGCAGAAATCATCAGAAGCGCTCAACTCTCGTGCGCTCAGGCGAATGCCGGCTTCGCCGGCGAGCCGTACCAAAGCGCGTGATGATTTTGCCGCTCGGGGCAGAAATCATCAGAAGCGCTCAACTATGCATCAGAAGCGCTCAAACGACTACATCCAATGCGGGTGACAGGAATTGAACCTGCACGGGGTTTAGCCCACGGGAACCTAAATCCCGCGCGTCTGCCAATTTCGCCACACCCGCAGCGAGGTGGAAGGGTACCGCTTGATCAGCCGAGGATTGTACGAATTTGCGGGCAAGCGCCGAAGAATCGGCTCAGACTCCTCTCTCGCCTCTGCCCGAAATTCTCCGACCATGAACGCTAGCCAAAAGGCCGCTGCCAACATCGTGCCGCTTCTCGCGAGAGTGCTGCTCTTTTTAGCGTTCGTGCCACCCGGATGGCATCACCTCATGGACATTGTGATGTTCGATCCGACCGCGACGGCGCGGCTTGTTGAACTTGGCGCGATCGAACCAGGCACGAACACGGGGCGCTGTCTGCACGAACTCACGCTGACTTTCGATACATACAACCTTCCGCGACCGCAAATCGCGGCATGGTTGGTGGGTGTGTTTGAACTTGTCGGTGGCGGGCTACTCGTTGCCGGTTTGTTCAGCCGCGTATGGGCTGGCGGACTGCTCATGTGGGGCATCATGCAATTCTGGCTCACCGCAGCCCCTGGACTCGAAGGAACGTGGTTCTTCGGCACGCCGCAGGCTGAACTCAACCAGGCATTCGCGCAGTTGGGGCTCATTGTGCTTTCACTCGGCATCGTGCTCACCGGACCGGGTGCTGCGAGCCTTGATCACTATGTGTTCCGATCGGGAAAAAGCAGCAAGGGAAGCAAAGCAGGCGCAGAGTAAGCAACGCGCGCTCTTCCGTGAGTGATTCCGTAGGATGCGCCTACGGCAATGGCAACGCTCGACTCTTCAAACTTTGCGCGCACGCGCGAACCGACTGACGCTGAACTCGCGCTGTTGCGTCGACTTGGTTCGCCGAGTGCACATCGTCGCGGTGACGGCGTTGCGCTCTTCATCGGTAGCATCGCGATGCATGTGCTCTTCGCAGTCATCATCCTCACCACGGTGGTTGGCGTCTCGAAAGCAGTTGGTCGACAGCGCGCGCCAATCGTGATCGCTGCTGATTTCACGGATCCAGGATTGAAGAATGAATCACGCACGGAGATCACTGCGCCGAGTGCTGCGCGATCAGGTGGTCGCGTTGCGAGCCCGCAGTCAACGGTGAGTTCAGCGTTAGCCGAAAAAGTGCGCGCGCTCGGGAATGGTTCGGGTTCGAACGCAGCGCTTGCTGCAGTGGAACGACGATTTGGTGGCGGCGGAGGTGGCGGACTCGATGGGCCGAGTCGCGGCACGGCAACGTTTGCTGGGCTTACTGCGAGTAACGCTGCGAAGATCGTCTATGTCGTCGACGCGTCTGGTTCGATGCTTGCGACGTTGCCAATCGTGATTGAAGAGCTCAATCGCTCGATTGGAAAACTCGACAATGGGCAAGAGTTCAGCGTGTTCTGCTTTCAGAAGAACGCCAGCGTTGCACTTCCGCCGCAGGGAAAGTTGCGCACCGCAAGTCCTGCAACTCGCGATGCATGTACGCAATGGCTGCAGACTGCGGTGAAGCCGCAAGGTCGATCGAGCCCACTCGACGCGTTGCAACGCGCGCTCGCATTGAAGCCCGATGTGATCTTTTTGCTCTCGACGAACATCACGGGCACTGGTCAATTCGAACTTGATCGCGATGCCATGCTTGACGCGCTCGAACGTATGAACCCACGCGGCGCCGACGGCACACGCAAGTGCGTGATCCAATGCGTGCAGTTTCTAGAAGCGGATCCTGCACGAACGCTTGAATCGATCTCCCGCCTCCATGGAACGCCCGACGGATTCCGCACGCTCACTCGACGAGATCTTGGTCTCGAATGAATTCCTTCGACAGAACCTTCACTCCTCAAATGCCACACTTCAATCCCTTCGCATCGCTTCGTCTTCTCGCGCCGTGCGCCGCACTCCTCGCGTGCACAGCATCAGCGAGCGCACAAGACGCGGTCATCGCTCCTACCTTCGGCGAAATCTTCTTTTGGAGTTGCAACGGCGATGGTTCGATCGAGTGGATCGGTAGCTCGATGATTTGGGTCCTCATCATTCTCTCGATGTTGAATGTGAGCCTCTCGTTCACGCTGTGGAAGGAGAATCAAGAAGCCGTCGTCATGCCGCCACGCGTACTCGCGGAGTTCCGCGATCGCCTGCAATCAGGGCGTTATCGCGACGCCCTCGACCTCGCTGCGATTGAACGCTCGGATCTCGCACGCACGCTTCGCGCCGCACTCACGCAAGCACCCGCAGGACCCGAAGCGATGGTGCGCGCAGCGGAAGAAGCAGCGGATGTTGTGCTCGCCGAACGACTGCGCCGCATTGAACGCTTGAACATCCTCGGGCAAATCGCGCCGATGATCGGGCTCTTCGGCACGGTGTACGGCATGATCGTCGCGTTCATGGTGATCGCAGCAACGGGTGGCAATGCGGATCCTGTCATGCTCGCAGGCGGCATCGGCACAGCACTCGTCACCACGTTCTGGGGATTGCTCATCGCGATTCCAGCCACGGCGATGTATGCGCTCGTTCGTAATCGTGCAATCGCGTTGAGTGAAGGGACACTCGGAAGCGTGGAGGAAATGCTCGCGCTGTTCCGTCCGAAGGCTGCGACGGACTCGAAAGAGTTGAAGGCCTGATCCGTTCTGCCCGTGTTGAGATCATTAACGATGGCCCGAAGACTGCTCCCCGCCTCTGCTCGCATTGAAGCGAACCTCACACCGATGATCGATGTGAGTTTTCTCTTGATTGTGTTCTTCGTGCTCGTCTCGCGCATCAGTGGCGGCGAACGCACGCCGATGGAGTTACCCGATGTCCGCGCGGGGGCAGCAGAAGAAGGACGCGAAGAAGCGCGCGTGGTGCTGAGTGTGCTCCCAGGTGAAAACGGAAAGGCGCGCGCCTATCGGCTCGACCTCGATGAGTTTCCCGCAGACCCCGATGGACTCGTGATGCTCACGGAAGCATTGAGTGCGCTCTATCGCAGCAACCCCACACTCGCAGTGAATCTCCGCGCCGATCGCACGACGCAGTACGAGTGGATTTCGCCTTGTTTTCGTGCTGCAACCGTCGCTGCGAGCCTCGCGGCTGAAGCGCCCAACGCGCCGCCTGAGGGAATTGTGCCGCGTATGAATCTTGTCGTGACGACAGACACGATGCAGAGCGGAGGCGGGTCGTGAGTCGTCACACACGCATCAAGAGTGCGCTTCGCGGCAACGCCGATCCCTTCCGCGTGCAACTCGCGATCACACCGATGATCGATGTGACGTTCTTGTTGCTCATCTATTTCTTGCTCACCACAAACTTCGCTGTCGATGAGAAACACTTCCGCACCGCGCTCACGCCCAACGATGCGCCGATCCCTGCGCAAAGTCTCGCGCTTGAACAAGATCCACTGCGCATTCAACTCTCTGTCGGTCGACCGCCGCGCATCCTCGGTCCGTATCGACAACCAGCAGACGCACTCGACCTCGAGCGATTCCTGAGCGACGCACTCGCAGTGGAAGGACGAACCGATGCGCTGTTCGCGTCGGATCATCCGATTCTTGTCGTGCCCGATGCGGATGTTGCGTGGGAACAAGTTGTCGTAGTCTTCGATTCCATCGTGCGCAGCGGGTACACCAGCGTTGGATTTGTGAGTCCATGAACAGTCTTCGCGTCATCGCTCGCCTCGCGCTCATGAGCAGCATCGTGCTGCTCTGCGCCAGTTCGCTCGTTGCGGATGACGCAAACTGGCGCGACATCATTCGCAGCGATGCGCTGCTCGACCGAAGTTCACTCGATGCGATCGCCAAGCGCGCGTCGCTTGACGCCGTGGAGCGAACCCGACTCGCGCTCGCGTTCGCACGCATCGATGCGCTGCGTAAATCGCCGCAAGAACGCACGCAAGCACTCACGCAACTTGCCGGTGAACGCGCGCGATTTGCGGATGCCCTCGCCACCGATCCTCGCGC
>QWPV01000013.1:1436-40995 GCA_003671055.1 Planctomycetota bacterium | reverse complement strand
CACGCGCTCGATGCATGGAAACTTCTGCTCGACGCTGCTCCCGACGCGCAGCGCGGCGCGCTTGAAGACGCCATTGTCTCGCGCGTTTCCAGTGCATTTGCTCGCTCACTCATTGCGGAGAAGCCATCACCCTTCGCGCGCGCAATCGCTGGTGCAGCGCTCTATCGCGCCCGCGAGCATGAGCGCGCACTTCAAGCACTCGCCGGAATTGAAGGCGATCGCACCGCCCTGCATCTCGCGCTTCCGTTACTCGCACAACTCGCGGCCGCTGCAGGCGACGCACAAGCGAGTGCAGATGCACTGTTTGCCTTCGCGCAGACATTTCCACAAAGTCCTCGCGCGCTCGAAGGCGTGCAACTTGCGATTGAGATCTCACTCGACGCGAAGTTGTCGAACCTTGGAGTGCAACTTGAGGGCGTCGCGCGCGCGTTCGGCGCACAAGGCGAGCGCGTGACGTGGCTCGCGCTTGCATGTGATCTCGCATTGGATGCAGGCGATTCTAAAATTGCGTTGCGCCGCGCAGACTTACTGAACGCGCTCGGCGGTGATGGTCGCGCAGAAGCGGCGTGTCGACGCGCGGAAGCTCGCGCGATCGATCTGCTCGCAACAGCTCTCACAACTTCGACGAGCGAGGACTTGCAATCGCAAGCACAGAATCTCGCACGCGAAGCGACGCAAGCCGAAGCACTCCTCCCTGTGCAGAGTCCACTTCGCGCACGACTGGCTTTGGTGGACGCAGCAGCGTTGACAACGCTCGGCCGCTGGGCGGAAGCCGTGGATCGCGCCGAGATCGCGTTGCGTGACGCTGCACTCCCCGCGCGTGTGAAAATCGCTGCGTTTCGCGTGTGGCTTGCAGCGAGTATCGCCCGCGGCGACATCATCGTCGTGCCGAGCACCGTACGCGAATGCCTCGCAACCGAGCGCGCACTCCTCGAAGATGTCGCACGCTCAGTTGCTTCGCTCGTAAGCGATGCCGAGCAACGCGCACGTGCTGGAGAGACAGACGCTGCGAAAACGCGAGCGAAATCAACCGCTGCGCCGCTTGCACTTCTTCTCGTGACTGACGCAAGCGCTCCCTCTGCAGAACTCTCTGAGTCCATGCGCGCCGATGCAGGGCGGGCGTTTGCTGCTGCGGGCGATGCTGAACGCGCCGCCCTTCTTCTCGCGCCACTCGTTGCACTCGGACGCGCGGGAAGAAACGGCACACTCGCCTACGCGTTGATCCTGCTCGCGTCGCAACCGACAGACGCAAGAGAGCGCCAGCGCGCGTTCGAATGTTTCAAAGCGCTCGCACCGCTGCATCTTGCGCCAGAGAGTCGTGACGAAATTTGGTGGCTCGCGCAACTTGCGATGCTCGAGATGACCGCAACCACCGACGCAACGCGACGCGATGCGCTCACACGCATTCAACGTTTGCGCGTAACAGACGCGACCTTCGGAAGCGCGAGCGCAAAGCGTCGATTCGAAGCGCTCGAACAGTCGCTTCGTCAGTGAGCGTCGAGTACGCCCGCTTGCGCAAATCCCTTCGCACGCAGGATGCATGCATCACAGTGTCCGCAAGGAGCACCGAGATTTGAAGGGTCATAGCACGACAGCGTTCGCGCAAAAGGCACACCAAGTTCCACAGCAAGCTTGACGATGCCCGCCTTCGAGAGTGCTTGCAATGGCGTGTGAATCGTGAACTTGGAATGTTCTTCCGCGCCTGAACGCGTTGCAAGATTCGCAAGCGTTTCAAACGCACTGATGAACTCCGGTCGACAATCGGGATAGCCGGAATAGTCGATGGCATTCACGCCGATCGCGAGATCCGTCGCGCCGATCGTCTCCGCGTAGGCAAGTGCGAAGGCCAAGAAGATCGTGTTGCGCGCTGGTACATACGTGATGGGCACGCCAGCACCCATCGCTTGTTCATCGCGATCTTTCGGCACTGGAAAATCCGCCGTCAGTGCACTTCCGCCAAACGCGCGCAGATCGATTTCCGCTGTGCGATGCTCAACCACCTCGAAGTGCTTCGCGATTTCATTCGCGCGCTCAAGTTCAATCTGGTGCCGCTGCCCGTATCGAAAACTCAGCGCGTAGCACGCGAATCCATCACGCTTCATGCTCGCAAGCACGGTCGCGCTATCGAGTCCACCGCTGAGAAGAATGACTGCCTTGCGTGTCATGCGCGGTTGCCCTTTCAAATCAGACGGGGCTCGCGACGCTTTCAATCACACGCTGCATGATGCGCCGCGTGGTGAGCGTGTCGCCCGCATGCATGTAGGTTCGACTAATCACGCGGTGCGCGCAAACGGGGATCACATTCTGCACAACATCGTCAGGCACCACGTATTCGCGCGCCGCAAGAATTGCAGTGGATTTCGCAGCCGCTGCGAGTGCAAGCGCGCCGCGAGGTGAGATGCCGACTTGCAAATCTTCCGCGTGCCGCGTGGCGGTCGCGATCGCGATGATGTAGTCCACGATGCCTTGATCGATCTTCACCGTGTCGACAAGCCGTTGCAATTCGACAACTTCTTCCGGCGTCACGACAGGCTTCAATTCAGGCAACGCAGTGCGCGCGGGTTGCCTGCGCAGGATCCGACTCTCATCATCAGGCGATGGATACCCGAGCGACAATCGCATCAAGAATCGATCGAGTTGATTCTCGGGCAAGAAGTATGTGCCTTCAAACTCATACGGGTTCTGCGTCGCGACAACCATAAACGGCTGCGGGAGTTGCAACACTTGCCCTTCCGCGGAGACAGTGCCATCACTCATCGCTTCGAGCATTGCCGACTGCGTGCGCGGCGTCGTGCGATTCACTTCATCTGCGAGCACGATGTTTGCGAAGATCGGACCCTTGCGAAACTCGAATGTTCCCTTGTCACGATTGAAGATGCTCGTGCCAGTGACATCACTCGGCAAGAGATCCGGCGTGCATTGAATGCGACTGAAGGTGCAGTGAATCGAGCGCGCGAGTGCGTTGGCGAGCACCGTCTTTCCCACGCCAGGAACGTCTTCGATCAGCACATGGCCGCGCGCAAGAAGGCAGACCAGCAGTCGATCGACCGCTTGCGTGTTCCCCATGTACACAGAGACGATGTTTTGGCGGAGCGCGTCGAGTTTGACGAGTGCGTCGGAGATCGCCATCGGAGTAGACTGCCATATGCAAAGGTGGAGGAAGACGAAGAGTTCCGCGATGATACAGGCGACGCCGACATGAGCATTTTCCCGTCACATTCGCCCGAAGAACACGACACAACCGCGTCACACGACCCTGTCGTTCGCAAGCCGATCGCATGTATACGCTGTCAATACAACCTCGAAGGCTTACGCGCACACGGACGCTGCCCCGAGTGCGGCACGAGTGTGATTGAAACACTCGCATCAAGTATCGATCTGGTGAACGCGCGTCTTGCGCCACTCGAATCCGGCGCACGAGTCGGAGGAATGCTGCTGATCCTCGCTGCATGCACATTGTGCGCAACAGGCGCAACGCTCGGACCGGTCGCATACTTCGTCGCTGAGTCGATCAACGCGACGGCAGCCTTCTCCACCTCCACGCAATCATCGATCGACACCGTGCTTGCGATTGGCACGATGCTGCTCCTCCACGCTGCGCGAATCGGCGCATGTGTGGGCATCCTCGCAGCAGGCCCTTTTCCCTGGAGCGGCAGCAAAATCGATCGCTCGCTCTTCACGAGTATGACGCGTTCAAGACTCTTCATCTGCGGCGGCTTCTGTTTATGGCTTGTCGCGATGGCGCCATCCGTCGCGAGTCTCTCACTCCCACTCGCAACCTACGCCGCAATTCCCGCGACGATGGTGCTCATCGGACTCCATCCACTCGTCACACAAGCAGGCGAGCGCTCAAAGATCTATCGCAACTCCACCGCACGACAGCCCGTGCAACTCCTCATCCTCGCAGCAGCCCTTGCCGGCGGCGCAAGCCTCACAAAAATCTTCCTGCAAATCGGCATGCCCGACACCGAAGACTGGCAATACTCCCTCGGCATCCTCGCCCTCACATCGTTCGCGCTCCTAGAAATCGGCCTCCTCTACCTCACCCTCAACTGCTGGTGGATCTGGCGCGCCCTCGCATCCCCACCGCCCAATCTCGACAGCATCATCGAGGCGCCCACGCATGAACGGCCGTGATTCAAGCGCATAGAGCGCCGAGTTGTTGCACCAAGCTTGGACAGGCAAGCCAAGGCTTGCCTGTCCAACGCGTCTTCTGTGCAACGCATCTTCGTGGACAGGCACTTTCTCCCCACCCAATCCGCCCTCATTCCCCGCTGCCGTTCTGGCAGCAGATGTGCGATCGCTGCTCCTGCGTGTCACGGAGAAACCGATTTGGGACAGGCACTTTTCTGCGGATGCGGGATGGAAGGTGCGTTTTTTGGGCTTTGGGTGAGGTTTGTGATCCGTTGATGGTTGGTACGGGCTTTGTCTCTACGCCTCCCCACCCTTCGCCGTTCGCGGTTTGGGTGCTTCCCTCGGTTCAATTCATTTCTGCTCTCACCGCTTTCGTTCAGCACACGTTTTGGAGATAGAAACTATGGCAGTCAAGGAACTTACCTTCGACAATGACGCTCGCAAGTCCCTTCTCGCAGGGGTTGAAAAACTCGCCGCTGCGGTGAAGAGCACGCTCGGTCCACGTGGCCGAAATGCTGTGCTGGACAAGAGTTGGGGCGGCCCAACGGTAACGAAGGATGGCGTTTCGGTCGCGGAAGAGATCGAACTTCGTTGCAAGGTTGAGAACATGGGCGCGAAGCTCGTGAAGGAAGCCGCTTCCAAGACCTCCGACGACGCAGGCGACGGCACCACCACCGCCACCGTCCTCGCCGAAGCGCTTCTGAAGTCCGGCATGCGCCAGATCACTGCGGGCGCAGATCCGAACGCACTCGTGCGTGGCATGAAGAAGGGTGTTGAAGCGGTCGCTGCTTCCATCAAGGCTTCTGCCCGCCCTGTTGACAAGATCGCGGGCGGCATCGCTGCGGTTGCGTCGATCAGCGCGAACAACGACCCCACGATTGGCAAGATCATGGCCGAGGCGTTTGAAAGCGTCGGCAAGGATGGCGTCATCACAGTTGAAGAAGGCAAGTCGCGCGAAACTACTATTGACGTTGTCGAAGGTATGCAATTCGATCGCGGCTACCTCAGCGCGAACTTCGTCACGAACACCGAGAAGATGACGTGCGAACTTTCGAAGGCGCTCGTCCTCATTCACGAAGACAAGATCGATTCGCTCCAGAAGCTCGTCCCCTTCCTTGAGAAGGTGATGGAGTCGAAGAAACCACTTCTTATTATCGCTGAAGACATCACAGGCGAAGCGCTCTCCACACTTGTCATCAACAAGCTTCGCGGGGTTCTGAACGTCTGCGCAGTGAAGGCTCCTGGCTACGGCGATCGTCGCAAGGCGATGCTCGAAGATCTCGCGATCCTCACCGGCGGCAAGGCGATCATGAAGGATCTCGGCATCGATCTCGACAAGGTTTCCCTCAAGGATCTCGGTCAAGTGAAGAAGCTTGAAATCGATGCGGACAAGACCACCGTCATCGAAGGCGCCGGTTCGAGCGCTGCGATCAAGAGTCGCTGCGAGCAGATTCGTCGCGAGATCGAAGGCACCGACAGTGAGTACGACCGCGAGAAGCTGCAAGAGCGACTCGCGAAGCTCGCAGGCGGCGTTGCGCAGATCAATGTTGGCGCGTCAAGCGAAGCTGAACTCAAAGAGAAGAAGGCTCGCGTGGAAGATGCACTGCACGCCACTCGTGCAGCGGTCGCTGAAGGCGTCGTTGCGGGCGGCGGACTCTCCTTCATTCGCGCGCTCCCTTCGCTCGTTGCTGTGCGAAAAGCATGCGTGAATGACGCAGAGCGTGCGGGCGTTGACGCAGTTGCTGAAGCACTCTGCGTTCCACTGCGCACGATCGCTGACAATGCTGGTGAAAAGGGAACTGTCGTCGTTGCTCGGGTGAAGGAACTCAAGGGCGATGAAGGCTTCAACGCACTCACGCTTGAGTACACCAATCTCATCAACGATGGCGTGATCACTCCTGCGAAGGTTGATCGCACCGCGCTGCAGAATGCTGCGAGCGTTGCGGGATTGCTCCTCACATGCGATTGCGCGATCAGCGAGAAGCCACAACCCAAGGACGACAAGGCTGGCGGTCATGGACATGATCATGGTCATGGCGGCGGCGGCGGCATGGGTGGAATGGGCGGCATGGGAGGGATGGGTTTCTAAACCCATCGCATCATTCACCGACTGCACCCCCCCAATCACACACGAACACTCACTTTCAAACGACTCTTAGTTTCACGGAGAAAACAACATGTCTTCTGTACGACCACTCGACGACCGAATCCTCATCAAGCCCCTCGAAGCAGCCACCAAGACCTCCACAGGTCTCTTCCTTCCTGAGAGCGCAAAAGAACGCCCCATGCAAGGCAAAGTTGTCGCGATGGGACCAGGTCGATTGCTTGACGATGGCACGCGACAAGCGGTTGGCGTGAAAAAGGGCGACACCGTTGTGTACGGAAAGTACGCCGGCACTGAAGTCGAGATCAAAACGATTTCGCATGTCATCCTCCGGGAGTCTGAACTCCTCGGTGTGCTCGAAGGCTAAGCCGAGCGACGCGATTTCTCCTCCAAACCACACTCACATCGGAGCCTCCCATGGCCACTAAGCAAATGAAGTTTGATTCTGCGGCGCACCTTGAACTCAAGCGCGGCGTTGACCAGCTCGTCGCGGCTGTCGCGATCACGATGGGACCTGTTGGGCACAATGTGCTTCTGCAGAAGTCCTACGGTTCACCAGTCATCACTAAGGACGGCGTCACCGTCGCGAAGGAAGTCGATCTTCCCGCACCATTTGAAAACATCGGTGCGAAGATGGTGCAACAAGTTGCGAAGAAGACCGCAGATGTTGCGGGCGATGGCACAACCTGTGCGACCGTCCTCGCTGGTGCGATCTTCAACGGCGGACTCAAGCACATCGCTGCAGGTTGCAACGCGGTTGCAGTACAGCGCGGCATTCTTGCGGCGAGCATTGCGGCCTCTGCAGCCATCGATGCGCTCGCGCAGAAGTGCAAGGGCAAGAGCGATCTTGAGAAGGTCGCGACCGTTTCAGCTAACCACGACACGACGATCGGTTCGATCATCGCTGAAGCAATTCACAAGGTTGGCGCGGAAGGCGTTGTCGAGATCGAAGAAGGCAAGACTGCCGACACGACGCTTGATTATGTGGAAGGTATGGCCTTCGATAAGGGCTATCTATCGCCGTACTTCATGACTGATCCCAAGCGCGCTGAGTGCGTGATTGAGAATCCGCTCATCCTTCTGCACGAGAAGAAGATTTCGAATCTTGCAGACCTGCTTCCGCTTCTCAACAAGATTGCAACGGCGTCCAAGCCATTGCTCATCATCGCTGAAGAAGTCGAGAACGAAGCGCTCGCAGCACTCGTCGTGAACCGACTTCGCGGCGTCCTCAATGTGTGCGCAGTGAAGGCTCCAGGATTTGGCGATCGTCGCAAGGCGATGATGGGCGATATCGCAACCCTCACGGGCGCGACGTTCTTCGCTGAGGATCTCGGCCGCAATCTCGAAGATATTGAACTGCGCGAACTCGGAAGCGCGCGCAAGGTCATCATCACTAAGGATGACACCACCATCGTCGAAGGCGCGGGCAAGAAGAAGGATCTCGAAACCCGCGTCGATCAGATCAAGGCGCAAATCGAGCGTGCAACCAGTGACTACGACAAGGAGAAGCTCCAAGAGCGACTCGCGAAGCTCACCGGCGGCGTGGCAATCATTCGCGTCGGTGGCGCAACGGAAACTGCAATGAAGGAAGCAAAGGATCGTGTCGATGATGCGCTTCACGCAACCCGCGCTGCAGCGAAGGAAGGCTATGTTGCTGGCGGCGGCGTCGCACTCGTGCGTGCGCAAGCTGCAGTGCTTGAAGCCAAGCGCAAGGGCAAGGGCGACGAGAAGTTCGGCTACGACATCGTGGCTGAAGCAATGCTTCGTCCCTGCGCGCAAATCGCAGAGAACGCAGGCTTCGATGGCGACCTCGTTGTCGCGAAGACGCTCGAAGGCAAGGGCAACTTCGGCTTCGATGCAGCAACTGGCGAGTACACCGATCTCGTGAAGAGCGGCATCATCGATCCAGCGTTGGTTGTGAAGACTGCGCTTCTCAACGCCGCAAGCGTTGCGGGACTCATGCTCACGACGAACGTGGTGATCGTTGAACTCAAGGAAGAAACCGCGCCAGTCGAAGGCGCGATCAGCTAAGTTGATTCGAGCGCGAGGACTGTGGTGTGCGGCGTGTTTCACGCATCGCATGCCACAGTCCTCGCGACTCTTTTTGATAGCACTCGAGAGCACCTCGTTGTCCACGCAGCGCGATTACTACGAAATTCTCAGCCTCACCCGTGAATCCAACGGTGATGAGGTCAAGCGCGCCTATCGCCGCATGGCGATGAAGTGGCATCCCGATCGAAATCCGGGAAGTGCTGAAGCGGAAGTTGAATTCAAATCTTGTACCGAGGCGTATGAAGTCCTCTCCGACCCTGAGCGTCGTCAGTTGTATGACCGCCATGGTCACGCGGGACTTCGTCAGCAACCTGGCCACGACTTCAGCACGATGCATGTCGAGGACATCTTCTCGATGTTCGGCGACATCTTTGGCGGTGGTGGCGGCGGAGGAAGTCGCCGCGGTCGTGGTCCTGCACGCGGACTCGATCTCGAAACCGAAATCGAAGTGTCGTTGCGTGATTGCGTCACGGGCACGAAGCGCGATGTGGATTTCAAACGCGTCGATGTGTGCAAGACCTGCACAGGCAGCGGCGCAGCAAAGGGCGCGAAAGCCGAGAAATGCACGGTGTGCGATGGCATCGGCCAAGTTGCGCAAGCAGGCTTTGGTGGCATGTTCCGCATGGTGACGACGTGCCCAGAATGTCGCGGGCGTCGCACGGTTGTGAAGGACAAATGTGGCGAGTGTCGCGGCAAAGGTCGCGTACCAACGCGACGCAAAGTCACTGTCGCGATTCCACCTGGCGTTGATGATGGCGTTGTCATTCGCGTGCGTGGGGAGGGCGAACCGCCTGCGCCTGAATCCAGCGCAGATGGCAGCGGCACGCGTGGCGACTTGCACGTGCTCATTCGCATTTCGGATGACGAGGAGAGCGGACGCTTCGAGCGTCGCGGCGATGATCTCGTCACCGTTGCGCCGATGGCATTCGCGCAAGCAGCACTCGGCGCGCAACTCACCGTGCCCACTGTTGATGGTGGCGTGTGTATGGTCGATGTGCCGCCAGGGTCGCAACATGGCGATCCCGTACTCATCAGTGGATTAGGCATGCCGAACTTGCGCACGAAAGATCGAGGGGACATGCATGTCGTGCTTCAACTCGTCGTGCCGAAAAAACTCTCCGTGGAACAGCGCAAACTTCTCGAGGAGTATGCGAAGACGGAGAAGGTCGACATACGTGAGCAGTCAAGCTTCTGGAAGAAAATCAAGGATCAGATTGCGGGCGATTGAGCGACGACGAAGGAGTGCACGATGACTGAGACTGACGCAACCAACACCAGCGACACACCCGAGCCAGAGTCTTGCGACGCCACTGCGGTCAACGAGAGTGACACCGTTGAGTTACTCATTGCGAGGCTTGAAACCGAGCGCGATGATGCGATTGCACTTCGACAACGCGCGCTTGCTGACTACGCGAACTTCCAACGCCGATCCATCGAGAATGAAGCGCGCGCGCGGCATTTTGGTATCGCGAGTCTTGCTCGCGCACTCATGCCTGTGCTTGATCACTTCGATCTCACGGTTTCACAAGATCTTTCGAAACTCACGGTGGAGCAGATTGCAAAGTCTGTGGACATGACGCGCACACAAATGCAGCGCGCACTCGAGTCGAACGGTCTGACGAAGATTGATCCCGCCGTTGGTTCGGAGTTCAATCCGATGCAACACGAAGCCGTCACACAAATGTTGGTGGAGGGCGCAGCGCCAGGAACAATCGCGATGCTCTTCCAATGCGGTTGGTGTTTGGGTGACTCTGTACTTCGACCAGCGAAGGTCGCTGTCACACCGACTGAGTAAACGTCACCTCTGATGCCGACCTACGAATACATCTGCAAAGCGTGCACGCACGAGTTCGAAGTGTTTCACTCGATCAAGGCAGATCCAATCTCCATCTGCCCGAAGTGCAAGAAGAAAAAGGTCACACGCAAGCTCGGCATTGGTGGCGCGGTGATCTTCAAAGGTGGCGGCTTCTACGAAACCGATTATCGCAGCGAAAGCTACAAGCAAGGTGAGACTGCGGCGAACAAACCTGTAGAGGAAAAGAGCACAACGCCAGCAGCAGCGGCAGCAGACGCGTCGTCGAGCGCGAAGCCAGCAGATGCGAAGACTTCGTCGGCTTCCACGAACAAAGAAACTCCTGCGGCGACGCCGACCAAGCCTCAAGTTGAATCAAAGCCGACGCCGACTCCAGAGAGCGCTCCTCAGAAGGAGTCGCAGGGTGACTCTCGAGCGACGCATCCATCTCGCGCAGGTCGCGGTCGTGGAAACATCGTGCAAAGCGCCGCCAAGGCGAACGCGAAGAAGCCTTCACGCGCCAAAAAGTCGCGATAGCTGCCTTGAACGCGCACATCCATCGACTCTGCGCAACCCCCCGCCGCGATTGATCGCGGTTGCACCCTACACTTGGCACCTCTATGCCTCTCCGATTCCGCGGCCGAATTCTCGATCACCTCTCTCACGAAACCTACAAGCCGAGCGAGTCGGCAGAGATCGCACGCCAATTGCGCATCACGATTGAAGAGCGCGCGATCTTCGAAACTGCGATTAGGGATCTCGTCGAAGAGGGAAGTCTCGACATGGCGAAGGATGACCGCATCCGATTGCCGCAGTTGCCTGATGAAGTCGAGGGAAAAATCCGCATCACCCAGCGCGGCTTCGGATTCCTTCGCACGGGACAGAAATATCGCGGCGGCGATCTCTATGTCCCCGTCGGCGAAACCAGAGATGCGGTGAATGGCGACATCGTGCGGTGCAAAGTCATTCGTCGCGGACAACGCACCGGACGGGGAAGCACGGTCGGCGGCGCGAAGGACTACGGTCGCGTTGGCGTCGTTGTTGAAGTGATGGAGCGAAAGCAAGTGCGCTTTGCGGGCAAGCTCGCCAAGCAAGGTCGTGAATGGATCGTGATAGCTGATGGTCGTTCGATTCGCGAACCGATCATCGTTCGCGATCCGCACGCGAAGAACGCGAAAGAGGATGACAAGGTCATCGTCGAAGTCGTGAAGTGGCCTGTGGGTGGATATCTCGCCGAGGGCGTTATCACTGAAGTGCTCGGTGAAGCTGGTCGCCCTGATGTCGAGACGCGTGCGTGCATCGCGGCGTTTGATCTTCCTGGTCCATTCAAGGACGAAACGATTGAAGCCGCGCGCGCTGCTGCGAGCAAGTTCGATGCGTGTTCTGCGACGCGCGACTTCGGTGATCGCGAAGATCTCACGAACTCCTTCATCTTCACCATCGATCCGCCAGACGCGAAGGACTACGACGACGCGATTTCCATCACACGCGACGCAACGCTCTGCACGTGGACGCTCGGTGTGCACATCGCGGATGTTGCATTCTTCGTTGAACCAGGCTCCGCACTCGATATTGAAGCGAAGGCACGCGCGACAAGCGTGTATCTCCCGCGCCTCGTGATTCCGATGTTGCCCGAGCAACTCAGCAACGGCGTCTGCTCGCTGCAAGAGCGCGTTGAACGCTTCACGCTCAGCGTCTTCATCGACTTTGATGATCGAGGTCGCCCGACCTCGCATCGATTGCGCCGCAGCGTGATCAAGAGCGCGAAGCGACTCACGTATCTCGAAGCGCAAGGACTCATCGACGGAAAAGTCGACGAGGCACGCGCGCACGCGAAGACTGAGCCTGTCTACACCGAAGAACTCACCACCTCGCTGCTGCTCGCGGATCAACTCGCGAAACTTCTGCGCAAGCGTCGGCAGAAAGATGGACTCATTCATCTCGATCTTCCTGAAGTCGAACTCGTGTTTGACGAGAACGGCAATGTCGTCGATGCGGTGAAAGAAGATGACGCGTTCACGCACACGCTCATCGAAATGTTCATGGTGGAAGCGAACGAAGCGCTCGCACGCACCTTCGCGGATCTCACGATTCCACTGCTGCGCCGCATTCACCCCGAGCCTGGCTTTGCGGATATCGAAGAGTTGCGCATCTACGCACGACTCGCGCAGTGGCGACTCCCTGATGAACCTGCGCGTGAAGACTTGCAAGCGTTGCTCGAAGCAGCGAAAGCATCACCTGCCGCGCGTGCAATCCACTTCGCTGTGTTGCGCACGATGTCGAAGGCGACGTATTCGCCAGCGCTTGTTGGTCACTACGCACTTGCAAGTGAGCACTACGCGCACTTCACAAGTCCTATCCGACGCTATCCCGATCTCACTGTGCATCGCGTCGTGCATGCGTACCTTGATCTCACGGACAACGGAAGTTCTCCGATGGGCGGACGCAAGCGCGCGACCATGATCGAAGATCTCCGCGAAGATCCGCGCGTCCCTGATGAAGGTGCACTCATCGAACTCGGCGCACATTGCTCCGATCGCGAAGTCACTGCAGAAGAAGCCGAACGCGATCTGCGCACCTTCCTCGTGCTGAAGCTTTTGCAAGACAATCACCTCGGCGAAGAATGCGTTGGACTTGTGACCGGAATCATGCAGAACACTGGCGTGTTCGTGTCGGTCGAACCATGGCTCGTCGACGGTGTTGTGAAGACGCGCGACATGCCAGGCGGTGATCACCGCGCAGATCGTTGGGGCACGGATGGTCGAAGCGGACGACTCGTCGCGCAACGATCAGGCGCATCCATTGGTCTCGGTGATCGCATCAAAGTGAAGATCGTTCGCGTCGATCTCGCGAGTCGCTCGCTTGATCTCGACATCACCGCATTCGCGCGCGTCTCGATGAAGGACGATGGTTCACTCGAAGAGAAACCCGTGTGGGCAGCGAAGTCGACAGCACCAGACGCTGGCAAGCCACGACATCGATGGATGCCGAACGCAACCGAAGAAGCGCCTGCGACGACGCCAACAGAGAAGCACTCCGCACCCGATGTTCCAGGCGGCCGCGAGATCATTCCACGCGGACGCATGAAGGACGGCAAACGCGCCGGCTTCAAAAAGGGCCGCCGAGGCAAGAAGAGCTTCTAAGCGAATTCCGTTGAATGACTCTAGAATCCCTGCAGCTCACTGCATTGACTCTTGATCGGTCACTCAACTGGAGATTCTCGCATGTCAGACTATTTTCTACGGCAAGGCAACGGCGCGGTCACAGGCCCATTCACGAGCACTCGGTTGCGCGAGATGGCATCCAATGGTCACCTTCGCGCGATGGACTGCGTGTCCATAGACTCGGGCGCGAATTGGGTGGTGGCAAACAAAGTGCGCGGGCTTCGCGAGCTGATTGCATTTGCGGCTGGAGAGTCAACACCGTCGAACACAGCGGATGCGCAACGCGATCGCCAACCCGATCCCTCACCGCTCGATGGCGTGAGCCTCGAGCAGGCGACAATCGATCTCGTCCATGAAGCTCCGGGGCGACACTCGTCCTACGACGTTGCGCCCCCGCCCACTGTCGCACCAAGTCACGCGAATCCGCGCACGATGCAACAGCCGACACACGCGCCCGCGACAAATTCGTTCGACGATTGGATATTGCATCAGGCCTTTCGTGCATCGCGAATGCTCTTCGTGCTACTGATCGTCCTTTGCGTGCTCGCACTGATCTTCAGCGTTCTTGCATCGATCTACATGGCCATCACGCTGACCATGAAAGATCAGCCGCTCGCGGCGTCCATGCTCCTCGGAGGAATGAACGCGAGTCTGTTCATGTCTGCGGTCCTCGGACTCCTCGCGTCGCTCCCGATCCTCTTGCTGATTCAAATCGAGCGCAATACTCGGCTCACGTCAGCAACGCGGTGACGACTTCGCCATGCACGTCGGTGAGGCGCATATCGCGTCCACCGAATCGCCATGTCAGTCGTCGGTGATCGACGCCGAGGAGATGCAGCATCGTTGCGTGGAGGTCGTGCATCGAGACTGGTTTGTCGACGGCTTTGTAACCGTACTCATCAGTTGCGCCGTAAACCAAGCCTTTCTTCACACCGCCGCCAGCGAGGAAGATGGAGTATCCGAATGGATTGTGATCGCGGCCATTGCTTCCTTGCGCGAAGGGCGTTCGTCCGAATTCGCCAGCCCACACGACGAGCGTGGATTCGAGAAGTCCGAGGCGCTTGAGATCGAAGAGAAGCGCCGCGGTCGGTTGATCGATCGCGCGCGCGTTGTCTTCGTGACCCTTGCGAAGATCGGCGTGTTGATCCCAACGATCGTTCGATGTGCGTGGAATAGTAAGTTCCACAAATCGAACGCCGCGCTCAACGAGCCGGCGCGCGAGTAAACACTCATGCGCATAAATTCGCGTCGCTTCATCTTTCGCGTCGAAGCCGTACAGCGTGCGCACCGCTTCGCTTTCGCCGTCAATGGCTGCGAGTTCAGGCACGCTTGCTTGCATGGCGAACGCGAGTTCTTGATTCACGATCGCACTCTCCACCGCGTCACACGTCGCATCCGCTTGAAAGCGTCCATCGAGTCGTGTGAGCAACGCGCGCTTTCGCACTGCCTCGCTCAACTCGCGTTCTTGCGATGCAAGATTCGCGATCGGCTGCGCTCGTGGCTTCATGCGCGATGCTTGATGCGTCGCGGGAAGGAATCCATTCGAGAAGCAATCGAGCCCGCCGGGAGGCGTGAGTCCGCCATCGAGCACGACAAATCCTGGCAGGTTCGCGCTTTCGCAACCGAGGCCGTACGAGCACCACGCGCCCATCGACGGACGGCCCGCAAGTCCCGCGCCCGTGTGCAAGAAATAGTTTGCGTTCGTGTGTTCGCTGAACTCACTTGTCATGGAGCGCACGACGCACAACTCATCTGCCATCGTCGCGATGTGCGGGAAGAGTTCGGAGATCTCCATGCCGCACTCACCGTGGCGCGCGAACTTCCATGGTGAACCCAACAGATTCCCGTCGTCGTTGAACTGCGTCTGTGCCCTCAAGAATGGAACCGGCTTTCCGTTCTCGCGAGAGAGTCGCGGCTTCGGATCGAACGTATCGACTTGCGATGGTCCACCGTCTTGATAGAGAAAAATCACGCTGCGCACACGTGCTGGAAGATGACCTGCAGGGAGCGAGCCGCCTGTACCGATACGCGAAAGCAGCTCGGCTTGCGCTTGGTTCGCGAAGAGTCCGCCGAGGGCGAGCGCGCCGAATCCACATGACAACTGCGAGAGCATTGCTCGGCGCGAGAGCGGTGCAGGCTGAAATTGTCCGCAGTGACCGTTCATCGAAGGTGCGTCAACTCCTTCGCATTGAACAACACGTGACAGAGAGAAATCCAGGCATCGTCATAGGAACGCCCCGCTGCTTGCTCTTGTTCGAGGAATGCAACGATATCGGCTTGATCTGCGTCCGTCGCGCGTCGTCCGTATGCGGCGACGCATGCGCTGTCGATCGCATCAGCTGCACTCGCGTTTTCGGAGAGGACATGCGCTGCGAATCGTCGTGCGAGTTCATGCACAAGTGGATCGTTGAGCATTGCGAGTGCTTGCGCGGGGACATTCGATCGATTGCGACATCCAACGGTGGTGGATGGAACTGGCGCATCAAAGGCTTGCATGAAGGGATCGAGAAAGTTGCGGCGCACTTCGAGATACACACTGCGGCGACTCGCGCCATCAAGTGGTCCTGATGCTCCGGGTCGACCGCGACCTGTCATGAATTCATCGAGATATACAGGGACGCTTGGTCCACCGAGTCGCGTATCGAGTGAGCCACTCGCGAAGAGCATTGCATCGCGGATCGCTTCGCCATCGAGTCGGCGCACCATCGCGCGAGAGAAGAGCTCGTTCTCAGGATCGATGCGAAGCGCATCCACCGAGACATCGCTCGACTGTCGATACGTTCGACTCAGCACAACTTCACGGATGAGCGACTTCATCGAGCCGTGCACTTGCAGTTGAAGTGCGAGCGTGTCGAGAAGTTCGGGGTGCGAAGGAGGTCGGCCGAGTTGGCCGAAGTCGTCGGTCGTGCGAACGATGCCGCGCCCAAGTAAGTGATGTGCAATCCGATTCGCGAGCGTGCGCCAGACATACGGTTGCTCTGGCTCGAGCATGCGTCGCGCGAGTGCTTCACGACCAGAGCCCGACACTGCCGCTTCGCTTTCACTCTGCGCAAAGAACGAGAGCGCCGCGCGCGGGACGATCGCTCCGTAGTTCGCCGACTTCCCGCGCAGATGCACGGACTCGTCAAATCCATCAAATGCATCGCGCGCCTCCAGCGTGCGTTCAATCGGAGGCGCGCGCTCAAGCGATTGCATGAGTGACTCGTGAATGGCACGCACACTCGACACGCCTGCTTCATCCAGCGATGCCGCGATCAACGGCGCGACGTCATCCGTCGGCGCCGCATCGTTCGAACGCGCAATCCAATCCACCTCGATGACTCCATCGCCATCGTCGACGATTTCGATGTACGCGCGTTCGCCTTGAAATCGCCTGAGATCAATCGTCGCAGTGCGCCATTCCACGCTCGGTCGCTGGATGCACGACTCAAACAATAGTGCGTTCGCTTCATCGAGCCAGTAGTTGTCGACGACAACACGCAGATGCCCACCAGTGCCGCGAAACCGCGCGTAGACGAATCGCGCATCAATGATGAATAGATTCGAACGCGCGCTCCCCTGCAACTTCGCACTCAACCGACCACTGTCGAGCGAGTCTGCGTCGGCGATGCCATCCTGACGCAGGATTGATTGCGTCGGCGAAAACGCCCAACCTGCGTAGGACCACTCTTGCGTGCGCGTGGGCGCGAACGCTTCGTACAACTGAGCCTGCGCTTGTGGAGGCACAGTGACGCCAGCACCACTCGCAAGTTGCGCAAGCTCTCGCTCCGCCGCAGCAACGGCATCACTTCTCGACGCATCACGCTCCGTGAATCCAACTACTCGCTGCGTAGAACGAAGCGCACCGAGCAACGAGTAAAAATCCGTCGTTGGAATTGGATCGAACTTGTGATCATGACAACGCGCACATGAAACCGTGAGGCCGAGGAACGCTTTCCCAAACACTTCGATCGAGTTCGCGTGTCGATCCGCCTCATCCTGCCGCGCATCCGTGGGAGCGTGCGTCGCTTGTCCCATCCACCAGAACGCCGTTGCAATCGGCGCAGCATTTGTCGCCATGCCATCGACGCTTCGAGGCGCGATGCAATCGCCCGCAACTTGCTCCGCGACGAAACTCGACACAGGAAGATCTCGATTGAACGCGTCGATCACCCAATCGCGATAGCGCCACGCGTTTGGAATCCCGTAATCAAACTCATGCCCGAGCGTCTCCGAGTACCGCACGCAATCGAGCCAATGCCGCGCCCATCGTTCGCCAAATGCGGGACTCGCGAGTAACTCCTCCACAATGAGCGCGAGAGATGCGTCAGTGTGATCGGCCACGAAACGCGCACGCAACGCCGCACTAGGCGGAAGGCCGGTGAGATCGAATGTCAATCGTCTCAGCAAGATCTCAGGATCCGCATCAGGCGATGGACGCAGCGCACTCGCCTCCATCTTCGCGAGCACGAAGCGATCAAGCGCACCGCGCGGCCACGAAACATCCTTTACGCGTGGAACCGCTGGCTGCGTCATTGGACTGAATGCCCACGGCGGCGTGTATCGCGCGCCCTCTTCAATCCACTGCGTGAGTGTTTCAATCTCGTTCGCGCTCAACGGCTCATGACCGAGTGGCGGCATGCGTTCGTCGACATCTGCATGTCGAGCACGCACAAGCAGCATGCTTGAAGCTGCGTCGAACGGAACAATCGCGTGACCATCATCTCGTCGCGCAGCAGTCGCATGCTCGAAGTCATCGAGGCGCAGTCCTGCCTTCCGACTCGAGACATCAGGACCATGACACTGAAAACATCGCGCGACCAAGATCGGTCGAACCTCGCGATCGAAGTTGATTTCCGCGAAACCGAATGCACCACTCGACCCAAAGGTCATCAAGACAAGCAATGCGGCGATTGATGTACGGAGCACCATCGATGTGAAGTATGCCGCAGGATTCGCGGCTCTTCACCGGAAGATTGAGAAATATTCGCCCACTCCTGCAAGGTCGTGCGCGCAAGCGCGGAAGGAATCAACAGGAGCGCGTGAGGCAACGTCTGCCGCACGGCTCAGAGGTCAGAAACCATCTTTCCATAGAGGAGTCCGCCATGAAGCTCAATCGTCATCTTCGTTCGTCGCTTACCGTCGCCGCAACTGCAACTGCGAATCTTCTCGTCGTCGGAACCGTGCTCGCGGCAGGTATCGGCGTCGTCGCCGCGAGCCCAGGCGTTTCATACGCCGTCCAGGGCACCGCGCAGGTGACGGCTGTCGCCAATATCGTTGGAAGTCGTGTGGAAGTGAGTTACGCCGCCGCGCCAGCGTTCATCGGGTTCTTCCCCGCAGCGATGGGAACATCCACAACACTGACCGGTCCTGGATTCCGGTTGACTTGCGATCACGCAGGCGCAACTCCAGTCTTCACACTTACACACTCGGGTCAGGCCGGATTCGACCTCACCGAAGTCCGCCTCATCGGTCTTAGCGTGACCAGCGCCAAGAAGTACTGCTTCGATCGCACGCTGCCAAACCCCGGCACTGCGGGAAGCCTCACAGGCGCTGACATCGCGTACCTCGGCGGTGCAGGTGCGTGGATGGTTGGACCGGAGTACAGCAACCGCGTCACCATCGGTGGCGTTGCGATGAACGACACCTACATGAAGCTCCGCCTGAGGTTCTCCGTGCCATTCGTTCCGAACAACTACCTCCGGTTCAGTCTCGACACTGACCGTATCTACTGATGACGCGTGATTCGTACGAACAAGCCACGCACCTCGTTCGTATGAATTCCGAAGCCGCTCCGAACGCCATTTCCACACGCTCCTCACCTGCAGCCCATTCGCTTATGTTTGCGAATGGGCTGTTTTGCATGTTGTAGCGTTCGCGTGCATGTCTTGAGCGTTCGCGACTGACCGCGCGTTGCGTCACACTCGTTTCATCGCGATGTGCGCGCGCGGTTTCGCTCACTCTGGTACGGCTCGCGGAGTGAATCCGCTTCGCCTGACCGCGCGCATCCTTTCAGCAGCCGCCCCACGCGTTGAGGACGATTGCGAGATCGCCTGCGCCGACGAGACCGTCGTTGTCGAGGTCCGCGATTGTTGAAGTGCTTCCCCAATAGGCGAGGATAAAAGAGATGTCTTGCGCGCTGACGACGCCGTCTTCGTTCACGTCGGCGATGCATGCGGAGTCTGCGATGCCGAGGTAGAGAATTTCGGTGTCGGTCCCTGCAGCGTTCGTTGCGCGAACAAAGAGCATGTATTGGAACTGGTTCGCGATGGGATTCGCCCATGAGATCACGCCAGTCTGCGGATGAATCACGATGCCCGCGGGTGGCGAAGCGATGAGCGACCACACGGTCGGACCCATGTTGATGGGGCGCGTCAACTGCGGCGTTGGGCTCGTCCACAATTCACCTGCTGTGCCGAAGTACTGACCCAAGGGCGCGATGATTTCCGGCGCGAACTGGGAAACGTGCGCGGGCACACAATACGCGGCGTCGTTGTTGTCTTCGAACTGCTCAGGGATCACTTGTTGCGGATCGAGCACCGTGAGTACATGCCAATCGCGTGATGCAATGTCGTAGGGAAGATTGGTGACAAGATCGAAATCGATCAACTCGCCGCCAGGAAGATCCCAGAGTAAATCTGCGAGCAGCACATCACCTGGATCAATCAATTCGTCGGCGGAAAGCCACATCTTTTGCGTCACGCCGTACACATCAATCGAACCGAGATTCTCAATCGCGCTGCGCACCGTGAACTCCGCGCCTGGTAAGAGCGAACTCGGCGACGAATGCACAGTGAACGGCGTTCCCACATACGGGCTCCACGAGAAATTCATCGTGGCAAGATCGACGATGCCTGCAGATGTCCCGGGATACAAAGTTCGTGCACCGACACGATCATCGGTGTGTGTTTCGAACACACGCGCGACGCCGTTCGAACCGCCATGCGCATAGTTCGGATTCATCGTGCAGACAATCCACGGCGCGCCAGGCGTTTCTGATCCAGTGGGTTCGTGCGCGAGCCCAATGGAATGGCCGCATTCATGCAATGCGACAAGGCTGAAGCAGAATCCATTGAGCCCCGGCATCGCTTCATCGATACAGGTTGGCTGCGCGACAAAGTTCCAACCAACCACAAGTGGCTCATTGTTGAACTCCATATCCATGTCGTACCAACTCGCGCCACTATTCACCGCGTAGGTCACAGCAAGGACACCAGGATCAAGCTCCTCGGGCGCGACTGCCAGCGTGTCGCTGTAGCCATCGAAATGATCGACGGGATAATCCTGCGGAAGCACGGCGTATTGGAAGCGAAACGCGCACGCGTCGATGGAAGACCAATCGACCATCGCGCCCACAAATTGCTGCGTTTGAATCGCGCCAGTCGGAAACGAACTCGGCATCAGGTAACGCGTGCAGCGCGCGTTCGGCCACACAACTGTTTGACCCTTGTACGCCCACGCGTTCCAACCACCGGCGAGAGCGCACAGCGTGAGTAAGCCGAAAAACGCGGCGATTCGCGCGGTCATTGAAGGTCGCGAAACATTCATCGCGAACCTCCAACTTCGATCAGTCGAACCTTTGGACGCAATGCGTTGTCCTTCGCTCGCGCGGCGGGACGATGACTCGGTTCGTGTGAGGCATTCTGAAATGGAACCGCGCGTTGCGTTGTGATGATGCGCGTGCCGACGACGCTGCCCTTCGGCTGTGTATGCGATGCGCTCGCGTCAAGAATCGGTTGCAATAACGCGTTCCACTCTTCCACTGTGATCGAGGGCTCGGGCGTCGTGTGTGAAACAACGGGAACATGCGCACCCTTGCACGCATCTTCGAAACAAGTGTGTTTCGTGCTGCTCATCGCACAGCGCACGAAAGAATCTGGATGCAGTCCACTCACCATTCCATCCGCACTCCGCACGACTGTTTCCGTTGGACCTTGCTCCGCGCGAAACGCTCCTTGCCAAATACCCGCGCACGGATGCGTCTTCCACTCCGGTAGAAGACACAACATCCATCGCTCGCCCACCGCAAACACAGGCGCGCCAGCAAGTCGCATCGTGAAACCGTCTATCGAACCGCCGGGCACAACCCAATCGAATTCGCGTTCCCCACTGCCCTTCAGGTACTGCACGTCACGAAGATGAATCACTGTTTCAATCGCACGATGTCCTTTACTCCAACGCGATGTCGTGGACTCGACTGTTGCCCAACACACCTGCGCGGAGTGATCCGCGATCTCGCGCATTGACATCGGCTTCACACTCGTGGCAATCGCTGGCGAAGTACTCCACAGCGCGAGCAAACACGCGCTCGTAAGAAAGCGCGCACGGCGTAGAGTTCCCCGAAACAAATTCGTCATTCGCATCTATTGAACATAGCCCGTCCGCGGCGAGCCGCAACTCGCGTGACTCGGGATTCGTGCGATCTCAAATGGAATAAACGTCACACACGTCGAGGACGCGCTTCATCCGCCGTGAAATCACGCCTTCTGCGGCTCGGAAAGCGCAAGGAGTGTGAGCTCCCCAGATGCTCGCTGCGAGACGAGCGCGTAGTGCAGGCGAGGCCGGAACCCGAGGAATCCAGCCGTAGAGAGCTGGATGAGAAACGTTTCCGTCGCTGGCGCGTCCACCATCGTGCACTGTTTGATGTTCTTGAATCGCACTGGATCGCGTGCAGCAAAGAATGCTTCCGCGCCTACACGTGCTTGCCCCACACGACCATCGCGAAGCGCACTGATCGCGCGCAGTACTCCCTGCTGATCAAGCGCATTGGGGTCAAACGAGAGACCGAGCAGCGCGCATGGTCGAAGTTCAGTTTTCAGAAGCGCGCGAGCCGTCCACGGACATTTCGCGATCAACGACGCGAGACACAACCGATGATCGCGCTCTTCATGGAGCAGTATTCGACGATCGACAAAATTGTTCGTCACCGCGCAGCGCGCGCCCTCGCTTAAAAACAATGGAATGCCACTCACTTCGCACGCTACGAGTTCGTCGCTGCCGCCACGCTTCGTCGAATCCACAACACTCGCGCGCAGTGTTCCGCGTCGATAGCGCTGCGTGCTGAAGTCGCTCACTTCGAATTCCGTCGGCAAGAGAAGCTCGCGTGTCGCGTGGTCTTTAACAAACTCCTTGCGATGCGCACGCAATCCACTCACCGCACTCGCTGCACAATCACGCGAGCACACGAACTTGCCGCTCGCGGCGCTCACTTCGCCTTCGGACGCGAGAATGCATCCGCCGACGACTTCGCAGCGCTTGAAGAGATGTGTCAGTGCACGAAGTCCACTCACGATCGACGCCGAGAGCCACTCGCTCGGCACGCACGCGCCTGAAATCACGCAGTGCTCCATCGCAACACCAGATGCCGAATGCACGCACGCTCCACGCTCATCCGCCGACGCAACTTGAAATGTCGCCTGCAAGAGACTTCCCCGCGCGCGAAACCCCGCGCGCACGTCGAACTGCTTGAAGAGCATTCCATCGAGCGCGACGATTTCCTGCTCGACCACTGGTTCGTACTCTTCACGAACAACTCGCGCTCGGGCTTTGTCTGCACGCGCTGCTTCCTCGACCGCACGCTCGGTGTAGAAGCGAAGAAACTCAGCGATGCTCTTGTCCTGCGCGATTGCCTCTGACACGGCACGCACGACGGCAGTCGGAATTTCGCGCGCAGGAATCGGCGCCGCATCTGTCAGCGCGATATGGTCGCCCACACGTTCACCCGCGCCAACTTTTGCGCAGACCACAGACTCATACGCATCGTGTCGATTCGAACCACGCCAGCGCACGACCGCCGTTCCATGGAACGCATCGTTGGATTGAGGAGCGTCGATCGTTTCGAGAACAAGCTCTGCTGCGAGTGGAAGTTGTCGAGCCCATGTTTCCACCGCGGTGCGCGCATCCGTCTCACTGCACGCATGCGCGATATGAAGGCGTGCGTGCGAACGTGCAATCCATCGCTCGCACAATCGTTCGAACTCCGCATGCATCGGAGCGAAGGAACGCACGCCGGGCGCTGGTGCATCGCTGTAGGTCGCGCGAATGAGAGCGCCTGCAGAAGTGACGTAATCGAACCGATCAGCGTCTCCAGGTCGCGCGAATGAGAGCGCCCGCAGAAGTGACGTAATCGAACCGATCAGCGTCTCCTTCTACTGCGACAACCTTGCACCGCTCCGCACGGAGCGCGCCTTCCACGAACGCACGCGCAGTCATGGTGGGCGGCGAACGCGCGAGATCCGGCAACCGTGCGCCGACTGAATGCAGCGCGTCGAGTCTGCCGAGCGTCTCGTCAATGGATCGCTCTTGCTGCGCGAGTGTTGACTTTGCTTCTGACCAACTCGACTCCATCTGTGTGCGCGCGGCTTCCGCATCCTGACCGAGCAGCGATCGCATGATGAGGTTGAAGATGGACGTCTCAAACGAATCTTCGTCATCGAGATTCGTCGACTCCAGCACTGCTTCAATGTCACCAACAGTCTGCGCGATCGTTTGCAACTTCACCATGAGACTGCCGACGAGGTGCTCGTCGAAAGTTCCCTTCGCGACGATGTTGAGAATCTCGACCGCACCGTGCTTGCTTCCCAATCGCTGAATGCGTCCGATGCGCTGCTCGACCTTCATCGGATTCCACGGAAGATCGATGTTCACAAGCACATTCGCCGACTGTAAGTTCACGCCCTCAGCGCCCGCATCGGTGGAGACGATCACGCGCACCGTTGGCGGATTTTCGCGAAAGCCCTCGAGTGATTCCTGATTTCCTTTCGGATCCCCACCGCGAATCGTGCCGACCGTGTAGCCATCGGCGAGCAGTTCCTCGACGATCCGCGCTTGTGTGACGCGACGACCCGTGAACACGACTACGCGCCAATCACTTCGCGCTGCACTGAGTTTCTTGATGAGTTGGCGAAGCGCCTCGATCTTGCCACCAAGTGGAAATCGAACAGCACCTCCTGCGCTTTGTGTTGGCAAGCTGCGCTCAATCTCCGTCCGCAGCGCACCACACGCTGGATTCTTCGCGGTCATGTTTCCGAGTTGCTCGTGCAACGCGTCCACCGAACTACACATCGCCTGCAAGACCGAGATCGCCGCGAGTTTGGGAATCTTCTTCGATCCGATCAACCGCTCCGTCTTCGCGTAGACATCGCGTTCAAACGGCGTGAGATCTGCCTTTTCAAGTCGAACAGTGCGTTCAGGGAAGACGAGCTTCGCATCATCTCGTCGCGTGCGCGCCACATACTGCGCGAGAATTTCGCGGAAACGCTTCTCCGTGCCTGGTCGAATCGAACGGCCGCTGTGATCGACGCAGTAGGTGCGCTCGAACTGCGCAGGTGTGCCGAACGGATTCTTGTGGCCACGCGCGACGGTCATGCAATCGATGAGGCTGTAGAGATCCCAAAGTCGGTTCTGCATCGGCGTTGCAGTCAGCATCAACACGAAACGAAATCGTCGCTCTTCGAGAAGGCGACGCACGACTTGCGCGAATCGCACATCGCCATCGGGGTAGAGGTTTCGCAATCGATGTGCTTCATCGAGAATGAGCATGTCAAACGACGCCAGCGCCGCGATCGCATTTGGATTCGCGCCATCTTCGAACCGATTGCGCGCCGTCTCATATGTCGTCACCACAACCTGCGCATCGCTCTCGAGTGCATCATCAAACTCGCTTGCGGATCCCGCGATGGTGCGCAACCCAAACTTCGTCGTCATCTCCTCATCCCACTGCGGAAGCAGCAACTTCGGCGCAAGCACCAGCGCGCGCGTCACTCGCTTTCGCGCGATGAGTTCCGAGAGAATGAGTCCTGCGGAAATCGTCTTGCCCAATC
Organism: Planctomycetota bacterium; assembly: GCA_003671055.1. GTDB lineage: Bacteria > Planctomycetota > Phycisphaerae > Phycisphaerales > SM1A02 > F1-140-MAGs142. The sequence continues at coordinate 15,948 of QWPV01000013.1, read as the reverse complement.
CGACATCATCAGCAAGCAAAGTCACCGGCAGTCTGCGACAGAACGTGATGAGGTTCTGCACTTGGTGTGCGTACGGTTGCACGCGTTCTCGCCAAGATGCGGTGGAACGAAAGTCCTCCGCGCTCTCCATGACAATCGGTTCCGCAAGGTCCCATTCATGCGCCGCGACATGGAGATCCCAATGCAGTGCACTTGTCGCAGGAAGAAGTTCCTGCTCATCCGTTCGTGCGTACTGTGGATTGGGCTCAGGCATCGAGATCAACAATTCCTATTCGCCGAACACTTCACGGAAGAACGCTTCAGATCCTTGGTAGGCGCGCTGCGCAGCGATCGCGCGATATTGCACGCCGAAACTCGGATCGTTCGCTTGTGGATTTGTGAATGCGTGCAGCGTTCCGCCGAATGCGTGGAGTTGCCAATCTGCGCGCGCGGCCGTCATCTCGGTACCGAACGCGAGCACTGCATCGGGCGTTGCCATCGGATCATCCCAGCCGTGGTACGCGATGACCTTCGACTGGATGGGTGATTGCACACCGAGATTTGGAGGCGTGAACAATCCGTGGTACGCGATCGCGCCGACGAAGCCTGGAGCATTCGCTCGTGCGAGGTCGAGCGCACAGAGACCGCCAAAACAGAATCCGATCGCACAGATGCGAGTTGGATCCGCGCCCTGCATCGTCGATGCGTACGCGATGCTTGCGAGGAGTCGGCGACGGAGGAACGCGCGATCTTCGATGAATGGATTCATCAACGCTGCGCATGACGAATTGTCAGTTCCGCGACGACCCTTGCCGTACACGTCGATTGCGAAGCCGATGTAGCCGAGACTTGCGATCCACTCTGCGCGTTCACGATCGAACTCCTCCGTGCCGCGCCATGCATGACAGATCAGCACAACTGGACGCAGCGCATTGCTCTGCGGTGTCACGACGAACCCTTCAAGTTCGTTCGCGCCATCTCGGTACTGCACAGTCTCTCTTCGAAGCTCTATCGACATGCGGCAGAGTGTACAGACGCATCTGCCGCGGACGGAGGCTCAAACTCCGACGCAACAATTTCTCAGGAATGTGTCGGGAAAAAAGGCAGTGTTTTTCGAAACCACTCTGAAGTCGTAGTACAAGGATGAAGTTGAAGCGTGCGCGGATTGGCTGCGCACTCGACAAGCGACGGGCGGTTGGAGTGGAACGGAGTCATAAGACTCAAAGGGGATTCAGATGCAGCATTGTCAACAGGGTCAGCAGTGTCATAGTGAGCGAAGCGTGTGGGCGAAACGAGGTTGTTCAAGAGTTCGCGTTCGACCTCGCGCAATCGCGAAGCGCGCATGGGCGTGCATGACACTCGGCGCGCTCGTTTCAGGAAGCGTGACGTTCGCCGCGTCACCGTGGAGTTACGATCCGCACGCGCGTCCCAACGGCGTGCGGATCGCCTCTCTTTGGAGTGCTCGGATTGAGCCCCGCACTGGCATCGATGAAGTGGTGCTGTCGCCAGAGCTTCGCGCGTATGAACCTCGGTTCGGTGCGTCTTTAGCGGCGTCGGCGCGTTGGCTCGCCGTTGGAGCGCCGATGGATCATGATGACGGAAATCTTCCGGGAACGGTGCATTTGTATTCCGCTGAAGATCGTGCGCCGTTGGTCGCGCACTTACACGAGGTGGCGCATACCGACTCTCCCACGGGCGGAGACCGCTTCGGCATCGCGGTAGCGCTTCGCTTTGCTGACACAGCCGAACCGGAAGTCATCATTGGCTGCGACACGTCGGATGAGTTGCTGCAAGACGCGGGCTGCGTTCGTCTCTTTCGACTTGAATCTTCAACGCTGCAGGCCGGCGCGATGCTCTTCTCGCCTCGACCAGAACCTGACGAAGCATTTGGACACGCACTCGCAGCGAGCGAGAGCACGATTGTTGTCGGCGCGCCGCGGAGTGACGTCGTTGTTGTTGGCGAAGACGCGAATGGCGAGCCCAACGCACGGCATTTCTATGACTCCGGACGCGTCTATGTCTTCACGCGCAGCGTGCAGAGCGGCGCATGGCACGTGACGGCGTCACTCGAACGAGAGACGCCAGAATCAAGCGCGTGGTTTGGGAATGCGGTCGCTGTGAGTGGCGATTGGATCGCGATCGGGGCACCTGGGTCGGACGTTCCGGATGAGAGCGGAGCGCATCCAACCGCGATGAGCGTTGGCGAAGTGACGATGTTTCATCGCAACGCTGAGGGCGCGTGGAAACTCCACACCACACTACGCCCACCGCAACGTCCGCAGTTCGCATCGTTTGGAAGTGCACTCGCGATCGATGGAGAGACGCTCGTGATCGGCGCGCCTGGTTACACCGTGCCATCGGAGCTGCGCGAGGAGTCGTCTGCGATTGGAGCCGCGTTCGTGTATCGACTCTCCACAGCGACTGTCGAGTTGACGCAATCGATATTTGCTCCTGATGCCGGCGCGAGCACATTCTTCGGGCTCTCGCTCGCGTTGTCGAAAGGTCATCTTCTCGTGGGTGCTCCTGGCGCAAGCGACACGGGTCAGTCGAGCGGTGCTGCGTGGCAATTCATGCGACGCGAGAGAGATGCAGCATTCACGCCAATAGCTCGACTGCGCGCTCAAGCTGCTGGCGAGATGTTCCTTCTCGGAAGTTCGGCGGCGCTACTACCTAACCTCGCAATCGTGGGTCGCTTCAACGATGAGGAGAGCGGACGTCCGCGCGGCAGCGTCCACGTTTTTGGACTTGATTCGACGGCCATCGCGGCACACACCGCAACCGAAGCCTGGCGCGCGGATCCGCAAGCTCGGAACGCGAGTGACCCATGAGAAACACTGCTTCTGGCGAGATCAAACTCGCCGGTAAGCAGTGTCCACCAAATCTGGGGAAGTCCAATCATCAGAAGCGCTCAACTACGCCTCAGGCGAAGGCGATTCACTCGCCGAGCCGTACCAGAGTGAGCGAAACCGCGCGCGATCCATGCGGTGAAACGGATGCGACTCAACGCGCGGTCAGTCGCGAACGCTCAAGATATGCACGCATAATGCCGCTGGAGTACTGCTTCCCACTCCACGGTCGTTTCACAGCGGATGAACGCGGACTTGACGGCTTCGCTGTCGGGGTGATGCTGCGAGAACTTGATGCCGAACTTTCGCATGCGTCGGCCGGCGACGATTTCGCCGTGCAGACGATGCGCGAGTTCGAAGTGCTCGAGTAGTGCGGTGCGCTGCTCGGCGAGTGTTGGCAAGGTCGCTGGTTCGCCGCGCATGAGTTGACGGGCTTGTCGGAAGATCCACGGATTGCCGATACATCCGCGTGCGACGGAGACACCATGGACGCCGGTGAATGCGTGCATCCTGAAAATGTCATCCACGGTCCAGATGTCGCCGGAGCCGAAGATCACTCGATCACTTCGTCGTGCGACGAGGTCGCGCAAGAACTCCCACTTTGCGGGACCGAGGTATTTTTGTTCGACGGTTCTGCAGTGGACAACTGCCCACGCGTAACCCATGTCATACGCGGCGTCAAAGATTACTTCGAACGCGCGTTCCATCTCAGGCGTGTCGTCGAAACTTCGTCGGAGCTTCACGGTGCAGGGAATGTTCGCGGGAACTGCCGCGCGCACCGCTCGCAGCACATCGATCGCGTCGTTTGGATGCGCGAGAAAATGTCCGCCGCGATTGCTTTTCTTCACCTTCTTTACGGGGCATGCGAGGTTCACATCCACCACGTCATACTTCATACCCACGATCAACTCTGCCGCGCGCGCCATCTCTTCGGGAAGCGTTCCCATGATCTGGCCCGCAATCGGGTGGTCATCGAGTCCAGCGGCAATGTTGTCTTCAAGGTCACCCATCCCGCATTCGGTCGCGAGTAAATCGGGATCCTCTTTGCGACGCCCGCGTCCACCGTTGATGAGTGTGCGATCGAGCAGTGCTTCCGTCACACAGAATGGTGATCCGTGTCGACGCGCGATCAATCGCATCGCACCATCGGAGTAGCCAGCGAGTCCCGCTTGAAAAAACGGCGCATCAAAGCCAGGAACCGTGGCCGGGATCCTCGGATCGATGACCCATGTGCGTGCGATGTCCGAAACCTCGCGCGAGATTTCGTACTTCGACGGTCCTGAAGATTCAAGCTCGACTGACATGGGTCCATGACTCGTGCATCTGCGAGGTGTGCGGCGTTACACGACAATCGATGTGCAGCGCGAAGAATCCATCCTTGTGTTTCTGCACCGCCGGCCACAGGATGCGCTGATCCGTTTCTGGAATCGGCAAGCGCGCGACATCTTCAATCGCGTGCCACTCCAATCGACCTTCATCGAACTCAGAATGGGCGAGCTCCTCAGGACGAATCGCGCGCGTCACTTCAAACAAAAAGATCAACCAGTGCTCTTCACCCTCGAACGCCGCTTCGCTCACGAGTCCGAGGAGCCGAATCTCGTTCGGCTCAAGTCGAACGCCCGCCTCTTCCCACACTTCGCGTCGCGCGCAATCGTGCGGTGATTCGCCCTCCGAGATTTCGAGCTTTCCGCCGATGGGTGAGTACTTGTCTGAGTTCGGCGGCTTGCGTCGATGGAGGAGCAACAGCCTTCCCTGCGGATCGTAGAGATAGCAGAGCACTGCAATCTTGTACGGAAACGCTCGAACGTCATGCGACTGCGCCACCGTCAGGCTCCCGCCACACGCTCAAGCCGTGCGAGCCCAAACTCCGCGAGCAATGTAGAGATTTTCGTGTTCGCGTCTTTCGATGCTTCTGCGAGCGGAAGTCGCACGTTGCCACGGTCGCGTCCAAGCAATCTCATCGCGGCCTTGAGCGGCACAGGATTGACATCAATCGAGAGCAAGCCCCTCGAAATCGGGAAGAGTTCCATGTGGATCCGCTTCGCACCTTCCAAGTCACCGTCGAGGAACGCGTTGCACAGCGCTTGCACTCGTGCGGGAAGAAGATTCGACACGACACTCACGACGCCTGAACTTCCACACGCTGCGAATGGAAGCGTGAGCGAATCATCTCCCGAGAGAATCGTAATGTCGCATCGCTGATGAATCTCCGTCGCAGAGTCCATCGAACCCGTTGCCTCTTTGATCGCGATAATGTTGGTGTGCCGCGCAAGTCGCGCAACAGTCTCCGGAAGAATCGCCACGCCGCAACGACCTGGGATGTTGTAGAGCACGATCGGAAGATCGACCGCATCAGCCACCGTCATGAAGTGGCGGTAGATACCTTCCTGCGATGGCTTGTTGTAGTACGGCGTCACTTGAAGTCCCGCATCTGCGCCGAGTTCATGCGCCAGCTTCTGATACTTCACTGCGTGCGCCGTGCAATTCGAGCCCGCACCTGCAATGACCGTCAGGCCATGATGATGACCAACCTCGACCGCGCGCGTCACAACTTCACGATGCTCATCGAACTCAAGCGTTGGCGCTTCGCCAGTCGTTCCACAAGGAACGATCCCTGACACACCACCCGCAGCCTGAAACGCAATCTGCTCTTCGAGCAAATCGAAGTCAACAGTTGCGCCATCGGCAGAGAACGGCGTGACGATTGCGGTGTAGCAGCCTCGAAGAGTGGTCATTTTGTGATGTTATCCGTTGCAACGGGCAATCACTTGGAGGTCACCTTTTTTCCAATGGATTCGCCGAGTCTCACGAATCGCCGCGCATGGATCGCTTCATCTCCACGACTGCTTCGCGGAGCCCTACGAACACCGCTCGACTCACGATCGCGTGCCCAATATGGAGTTCCTGCACGCTTGGCAACACCGCGATTGCCCGAACATTGTTGTAGTTCAACGCGTGACCAGCGTTCACACGCATACCGCATCGTTGCGCGTGCTCCACTGCGCACCGCACCTTCTCAAGTTCTGCTGCGACTGCTGGCGAATCCTTCCCACTGAATGCCGCATGCGCGTAGGGACCAGTGTGGATCTCGCAATGGGTGAATCCCACGCGCGACGCTGCATCCACTTGCGCGATCGACGCATCGATGAACGCGCTCACGGGAATGCCCGCGTCGACAAGTCGCTGCACGCACACGCGAATGTGCGCCTCTTGCGACACAACATTGAGCCCGCCTTCGGTCGTCACTTCAAGTCGCTTCTCCGGAACGAACATCGCTAAATGCGGCTTCAGTTGTATCGCGATGCGAACCATCTCATCTGTTGCTGCCATTTCGAAGTTGAGTCGCGTGCGGACGATCTCTTTCAATCGCGGAAGATCTGCGTCTTGAATGTGACGTCGATCTTCGCGTAAGTGCACCGTGATGCCATCCGCCCCGCCCGCTTCAGCGGCTCTTGCTGCGTCGACGATGTCTGGCTCGTGCGACTTCCGCGCCTGCCGAATCGTGGCGACGTGATCGATATTGACGCAAAGGCGTGGGGAAGCACACGTGGCGTCCGCATTTGTTGGCTGCATTCCGCAAGGATAGAGCCGATCGCTGCTCTGCATCCGAGACGGGCGTATACTCGTTCCCCCAAGGAATACGCGCCGTGCCCACATTCGACGAAAGCCTCAAAGTCCTTCGACAGTCCATCAACGCTCAGGGCGAACGCGTCCTCTCGCTCACGCTTTCCGCAGTCGAGAGTTACTTCGACGGCGACCGCACGAAAGCGCTTGCGGTGATCGCGGGTGACGAAGAAGTCGACCGCGTCGATGTGGAAATCGAGCGAAGTTCCGTGCCGCTCTTAGGTTTAGGCATGAACGATGAGTTTCGGATTCGCTCCGTACTCACCATCGTGAAGGTGAACAACGAACTCGAGCGCATCGCCGACTGCGCGGTGGAGATTGCGGAACACGTGTTGAAGGATCAACCATGCACGACGCGCGTGCCTGCAGTGTTTCGCGTGATGGCGAACAGCGTCATCGGCATGCTCCGCGACGCGAACCGTGCCCTCGCGACGGGCAATGCGAATCTCGCACAACAAGTGCTCCTCTTCGATGACACCGTCGCGCAGTTTAAGACTGAACTCCTGAAGACCGCGCAGACAGATGTGGAAGATGGCACGATCACAGTCGAATTCGCCTTCCGATTACTCGGCATTACGAAATCAATCGAGCGCATCGCTGACCATGCCACCAACATCTGTGAGCAAGTGATCTACCTCCAAGCTGGTCTCATCGTTCGGCATCGCCCCGAAGGTTGGTCCGCACCACTTCCTCCAACGCCGTAACCAACCAGCACGCTCGAGACGAGACGAGAAAAGCCCATGCACGACCGCTATGAATCCATCCGTCAGGCTCTTGATGCTATTGGTCAGACGCACATTCTTCGCCACTGGGGATCATTGCAATCGAGCCAGCGTACGGACTTGCTCTCGCAGATCGAGGAACTCGATTTAGCCATGGTGACTCGCCTCGCATCACAAGCAGACGATGGCGCGAAAGTTGACTTCGCCACGATTGAGCCTGCGCCGTTCCGCGCGATTGGTGACGCAACACTTCCGTCCTTCCGAGCTGCAGGCGAAGAATTGTTGCGCGGTGGTCGCGTTGCCGCATTCACTGTCGCAGGCGGACAAGGCACACGACTCGGTTGGCGCGGTCCCAAAGGAAGTTACCCAGCCACGGTGGTGACTGGAAAGCCTTTGTTTCGTGTGTTTGCTGAACAGATCGCTGCCGCCGAGAAACGCTTCGGTCGCGTGATCCCGTGGTACATCATGACGAGTCCGATCAACGATCACGACACGCGATCGTTCTTCCAAGACAACAACTGGTTCGGTCGATCACCGCGCGACACGCTGCTTTTTCCGCAAGGCACAATGCCGTCGATCACCTTCGATGGCAAACTGATGCTCGAAACGCCCAGCATGCTCGCGGTCAACCCTGATGGTCACGGTGGATCGCTGCGCGCGCTTGCTGCAAGTGGTGCTGTCGAAGACATGAAGGGGCGCGGTATCGAGCAGATCAGTTACTTCCAAGTTGACAACCCGCTCGTGAAGATCATCGACCCCGCATTCATTGGCCTCCACGCAACTGCGGCGGATTCCTCCGGTGAGATGTCGAGCAAGATGGTGCGCAAGCGAGATGCGGCGGAGAAGGTCGGCGTCTTCTGCCATCACGCGGGCAAGACCATCGTGCTCGAGTACAGCGATCTACCGAAGTCGCTCTCCGAAGCAACAGATACGAGTGGCATGCTGCGATTTGCTGCGGGCAGCGTCGCGATCCATGCAATCTCGGTTGCGTTCGTCGATCGACTCACGCAAGGCGATTTCGCACTGCCCTTCCATCGCGCGAAGAAGAAGGTTCCTTACTACTGTGACACTGCGCGCTGCACGATCGAGCCTGATGCGCCCAACGCAATCAAGTTTGAAGCATTCATCTTTGACGCGCTCGTCCTCGCATCGAAATCATTGCTGCTCGAAACAAGTCGGGTGGAAGAGTTCGCGCCCATCAAGAACTCCACCGGCGAAGACAGTCCAAGTTCGAGCCACCAGACGCAATCCAATCGCAACGGCGCGTGGCTCGAGCGTTTCGGCACGCAGATTCCGCGTCGCGCAAACGGCGATGTCGACGCGCGCATCGAGATTTCCGCTGCGACCGCGCTCTTTGAGGATGATCTGGCTGGACTCGCTGCTGCAGGTCAACTGCCGAAGCGAATCGCAGCTGACACCGACGCTGTCGTCTGAAACTCTGAAGTTTTCACGACCAAAGAACGGATGCTGCGACAGCATGCGTGCTCTTTGTTCCCGGCCACTTGATGGAGTCTCCACATGAGCCGTTGCAAGAACGTGTTCATCACAGCAATCGTCGGCAGACTTCTCTTTTTCATCTTAGGGCGCATGCTGAGGCGCGAAGTAACTCACGCAGAATCGTGAATGCGCAAGTCGTGCACTTCAGGCTCGACTTTGGTGCTCCCGCCAAACGTGTTCAACTTCGGTGAGAGCACAATGTCCACGCGCCTCACGTGCTTGAGTTTCTCGAAGTGCTCTCCCGATCTCCACCAGATTGCACGCATGAATGTCGTTCCACACTTCAATTGAAGCGCGAGATTTTTCTGGTCCTTGCCGAGAAACGTTGGCGGTCCTGAGAGTTCGACATTTCGCACAACGACGCACGGTCGCGCATTGTCGCGGCCGAAAGGCGCGAGTTGCGAGAGTTCTTTCACAAGGTGTTCGTCGAGCGCCTCGATCGCACACTCGCAATCAATCTCGAGCGTGGACACACTCGGCGCATCACCGAGGTGCTCGCGGGCGTATGCATTCATTGCCTCGCGTACCGCCTTCACATTCTCCCGCACGCAACTCAACCCCACCGCCATCGCGTGACCGCCGTGCGTCGCGAGATGTGCAGCCGCGGCGTCGAGCGCTGCGTGCAGCGGGAATCCCTTGACTGACCGTCCCGAACCCTTCAACAACGCGCCATCGCCGCCGAGCAAGATGCAGGGTTTTCCAAACTTGTCGACAACTTTGTTACACACGATGCCCACCACCCCTGGATGCCATGAGTCATCGGCAAGCACGATCACACAATCCTCAGTCGTCTCGCCGCACTTCGCGAGCACGCTCTCAAACAGCGCGCGATCAACCTGTTTTCGCTCCTTGTTGAGTTTCTCCAGCAGTGCGACGATTTCCTTCGCGCGAGTACTGTCCGCAGTCGTCATGAGCTCAATGGCATCTTCTGCGTGACCAAGTCTTCCACACGCATTCAACCTCGGCCCAATGCGATACCCGACAACCTCGCTATCGATGGCTCCCTTGAGGTCGGGTAACGCGAGCAACGCATCAAGTCCAACAACTCCGCTCTCTCGAATCCGATCCAAACCAGCGAACGTGATGAGGCGATTCTCGCCAAGCAACGGAACGACGTCCGCAATCGTTCCGAGCGCAGCGAGCGGGAGCAGTTGCTGGAGAACAATGCGCAACTTTTCTGAAACGCGATCACTCCCGCAGTGCTCCACCGCCAGCATCCACGCAACTTTCCATGCCACGCCTGCACCCGAAAGAATCGCCGATGCTTCGCAAGAATTCTTGACCTCTGGATGCACAATCGCAAGCGCCTCCGGCAACTTCCCATCCGCTCGAACCGGATGATGATCCGTGATGACGAGTTGGAGTCCGACCTTCGCCGCGTGCGCTGCTGCTTCTACCGCACTCACGCCGCAGTCAACAGTGATGACGAGATCCGCGCCCTCTTCGCGCAACTTCGTGAGTGCCTCGATCTTCAGCCCATAGCCTTCTTCGATGCGATGAGGAACATACGTGCGAACGTTTGCGTTCGGATCAATCGCGCGCAGCATGTGCCACATAATCGCGGTCGCCATGATGCCGTCCACGTCGTAGTCGCCGAAGACGACGATGGACTTCTTCGCATGCAGCGCCGCAAGAATCTCCTTCGACGCAAACACCGCATTCGAGAACTCCCGCGGATGCTGCATCTGAACCAACGACGGATTGAGGAACGCCTTCCGCTGCTCGCCCTCTCCAATACCCCGGACCGCGAGCACCGCATCGAGCACTTGGCTTGGCTCGCGAAGACAGCTCCCGTTCGGCTCACGCACAAGCCAGTGGTTCCCCGAGATGCTGAGAGGGTCTTGAGTTTGCCGCATAGAAATCCCGTCCTTGGTCTGCGTAGGGCTTTTTGAGAGGCAGAAATTGCCTCCCACGCTGCGAGTGTAGCTCTCCATCGCTGCCAAACCCTCCGCAGCACTCCTGTGAAAAATCCTGCCGATTCCCGCCAACATCACTTTCCAACCGCCGCCGTTCTGACGATACTTCGCGCGCCTCACTTCACCGATGGAGCCTTCCACCATGCAGAAATTCAAAACGATTCTCCTCTTCGGCACTCCCGGCGCAGGCAAAGGCACGCAAGGCAAGATCCTCGGCAAAGTGCCAGGCTTCTTCCATCTTGCGTGTGGTGATGTGTTTCGCTCACTCGATATGGGGAGCGACCTCGGCAAACAATTCATCGCGTACTCCTCGCGCGGCGAACTTGTCCCTGACGAACTCACGATCGAGATGTGGCGACAGAACATGCACGCACAAACCGTGCTGAGCATCTACAAGCCCAACGTTGACATCCTTGTGCTCGATGGCATTCCCCGCAATGTGAATCAAGCGAAGCATCTTGAACAACACCTTGAAGTGCTTGAAGTCCTGCACCTCGTTTGTCCTGACAAGGAAGCGATGGTGCAGCGCATGCGTCGCCGTGCGCTGAAGGAGAATCGCATCGATGACGCGGATGAGAAAGTCATTCGCAAGCGCTTCGATGTGTATGACCAGGAGACCAAGCCTGTGCTCAACTGCTATCCGAAAGAAATCATCCGCGAAGTCAACGCGATGGGTTCACCGTCCGAAGTGCTGCAGCATGTGCTTGAAGTCGTCGTGCCTGTGCAGAACAAGCACTTCCGTAATCCCCTGAGTAGTTGAGGCACGCGGCGGTTGTTGCGCGCTTACTTACCGAGCCGACTGATCTCAAGAACGATCGCATCCACTCGATCGGCGAGTGCGAGAAGGTGCTCGCGTTCAGCATCGCTGATGCCATCACTCTCCGCCTTTTGACGCAACTTCGTCGCCTCGATGAGCAGAAGCTTCATTGTTGCAGCATCGGCGCCGCCAACTTTACGCAAGAGTTCAAGACTCGCGAGTGCTTCTCGCACCACCGGATGCGCGTCGAGCGCTTGTCCCTTGCGTGCTTCTACTTCGCGTTCGGGAAGCGTGAGTACTCGCGCCGTTTCGCCAAATCGAGTGGCGACAGCTTCAGCAAGTGCCTCGCGTTCAAGTGAAATCGGACTCGGCAATAAGTTCACTTGCTCCGGACCGCCTTTGACTTCAAGAGTGTCAGTGCTTGCGAGTTCGATCTCGAAATCATGCTTGTCGAGTAATGGCTGACCGTTCGCATCGAAAAGCCCCTTGCCTTTCGCGTCGCGTTGCTGTCGATACACCGAGAGCGTCACGACGCGCCCTGGCTCCTTCGACTGCACGTTGCGGATGAGATCTTCGCGTAGCGCAAGTGGCGCGCCGTCGATCGCGTAGACCACATCATGAAGGCGCAACAACTTCTCGCCTGGCATTCCTGGAATGAGTCCCGTGACGCGCACGCCGAGGTCATCACGCATCGATTCCATTCGCACACCAAGCGCACCTCGAGGTGCCTTGAGAATGCGCTGCTGCAACGCGAAGATTAAACGCGCGCGCGCTTCGCGATCAATGTTCGTTCGTGCAAGCAACGACATGAGCTGCCGCTGATCGGCGCGCTTCTCAAGCAACATCGCGCTTGCTGCAACGCGCGTCTCAAACGAGTTCGAGGAAAGTTCACTGACGAGTGCTTCAAGCCACGCATCGATTGCGACTGCGTTCAGTTCAACATCCGTTGGCAATGGCGGCGTTGCGACAGGACCACCAATCACGATGCCGCCCACTGCGTCTAGTTTTCTCGGTAGCGCCTGACCAAAGCCGGGACCTTGCGCTGGTAGCCCGAGCGGCTTCGCGCCTGGAGGCCCCGCCGGCACTTGCGCGTTGACACACGTTGCGAGCACGCAGATCGCAAGCGCTGCAATCGAGATGGATGATGCGAACACGCGGCGTTGCATAGAAAACAGTGTACGACTCGGACTTCTTAGATTCCAGCGATCGCGCGCGATCGATCGCCGATCCAGTCGAGCAGATTTGCCACCGCGACAAGCACGCGTTCCGCAGAAATCCCTGCGAAACTGCCTTCGCGCGCGATCGGCACGGATGCCTCACCGACGATCGCTTCAATCATGAGCCACGGAATGATCGCAGCCTCCTCGGCTGTCCACCGCGTGTGCGCTGTATAGCCTCGCGCGAAAGCCTGTATGCGTTCGGGATCGAGACCGACCGGCCACTCAAGCGGATCTGCTGCTGCACGACTTCGCAGTGTGAACTGCACGAAACCATTTGCGATGTCTACCGCGCGCGGCTCTTGTCGTGCACTGTCGAAGTCGATGACCGTCACTGGATCCGTCGCCCGAAAGATCGTGTTGCCGGGATGCCAATCGCCATGAATGGGTTGCTGCGCAAGCGAGTCGTAGCCGCACTTCGCTGCCTTGTGCTCCGCCATCTCCAATCGTCCACGCAATCGGTCGAGGGCTTGCATGAGCATCGTGCGGTCGAAGTTTGGATTCGCGTACGCGACCGCTTCTGGAATGCGTGACAACGCTGCGTGCGCGTGCTGGTTGTGATGGATGCGTGCATCAGGCATTTGACCGACGGCTCGACATGTCGTCAGCGCCGCGTGCAGTTGCGCGAGCGCGAAGCCCGCCTCTTGCGCCTGCGCTTCCGTGCGCGTGTAACGAACACCCTCGACGAATCGGAACAACTCATAGCGACGTCCATCGAGTTCGAGCAGCGTGTCCGCATTGCCGCGCGTGGGAATCAACTCTGCTGTGGAAACGCCGCAACTCGCGACATGCTTTTGAATCGACTGACAGAAGCGCACGCGTTCAGCGGAGTCACGTTCCGTCGAACGTCGCTTCAGCAAGAACTCACCGCGATCAGAGCGAATGCGAAGTTTCGGCGCGCGCCGTGATCCTCGGTGGTATTCACGAATTGTCGCAATCACGCCGAGGTCAAAGTGTGACAACACCTTCGCGATTTCCTTGGAATGAAATCGATCCCATCCTGCTGCAGGTTGACTGAATTCGCCGGTAGGAGCGCCCATCGCAAACCTTTCATTCGGCGTTCTGACTCTGCTCCTTGATGCGATCTATCGCGGTCTTCATTTCGACCACTCGCCGAGCGATCTCCACTTCCTGTGACTTGCTTGCGATCGTGTTCGCTTCGCGCAACATCTCCTGCGCGAGAAAATCGAGTGTGCGTCCCGCGGCTTCTGCATGCGTCGGCGAGATGACGTGCGTGTACTGCGTGAGATGCCCACTCAGTCGCGTGATTTCTTCTGCGATGTCGCTGCGTTCCGCAAACACCGCAACCTCGCGCAAGATCATGCCCTCGTCGATGTTTGCGCCAGCGTCTGCGAGCATCGTGATCATGCGTGTCCGCAATCGATCTTCGTACGCCTTCACCGCAGCAGGTGCGAGGAGGCGCACCGCGTCTAGCGCGCTCGCGATGAGTTCACCAAAGCGAACCAATTCCTTCGAGAGTTCAGCACCTTCACGCGCCTTCGCAACGAGCGCAGCGGCAACCGCTTCATCAACAAGTTTCGCAAGCACTGGTCGCGCGAGTGCGAGCAGCGTTTCGCCGCCCTCCATGTGCGCGATGCCTGGTGCTGCAAGCAATGACGCAAGATCAACAGTCGCGCGATCGCGAAGTTCAGCGGGAAGTGCGTCCATCAACTGCGAGAGCAACGCGCGCACTGCAGCAGGATTGATCTCCACACCAGCGACTCGACCACCTGGCACGAATCGCACGGAAACCGTCACGCTTCCGCGCGTTAATCGCTTCGCAACAAGTGCTTCAATTTCCGATTCAAGCGCGGCGAGTTCATCAGGAAGTCGCACGCTGCATTTGAAGAAGCGATTGTTGACTGACTTCACTTCAACCGAAAAGCGACAACCTTCGGCTTCGGCCGCTGCTGCTCCGAAACCTGTCATCGATCGAATCATGGTGAAACTCGCG
>QWPV01000013.1:0-1380 GCA_003671055.1 Planctomycetota bacterium | reverse complement strand
CGACTGGTGCGTCGACTGGTGCGTCGACTGGTGCGTCGACTGGTGCGTCGACTGGTGCGTCGACTGGTGCGTCGGTCACAGGTGCATCCGTGACTGGTGCTACAGGAATCGCTGGATCTGTTGCTGGCGCGACTGGCGTTGTGCCATCGGTCGTTGGTGCAGTGATTGGCGCTGTGTCCGTCGTCGCAGCTGCGTCAACGGTTTCCGCTGGCGCGGCGTGCATCACGTTGCTGGTGATGTTCAAACCAATCGCGAGCAAGAGATACACGACGAATGCAGAGATCGTTGCGATGGTGAGAGCATCACCAGTACGACCGCCGAATGCAGTGTCCGTTCCACCGCCACCTGCTCCACCAAATGCGCCCGCGAGACCACCGCCTTGTGGGCGCTGCACCAAAATGATGAGCACGAGCGCAAGGGACACGATGATGAAGAGGACGGTGAAGACGGAAAACAGGACGCTCATAGGGACCTCAGTAGATGTTCAATCAACTTCGCTGACACAGACTCAGGAGCACGCGGCGGACACGATCGCGAAGAAGTCGTCGCACTTCAGCGACGCGCCTCCGATGAGCCCGCCGTCGACCTCCTCACAAGCGAAGAGTTCGGCAGCATTTTTCGCATTCACCGACCCGCCATAAATCACGCGGGTCGCTTGAGCGAACGGGGCACTATACAGGTCAGCGAGCACTTCTCGAATCGCACGGTGCGCATCCTCGACATCTGCCTTCGTCGCAGTGTCGCCAGTGCCAATCGCCCAAACTGGTTCATAAGCAATTACAAGGTCCTTCGCGCTTGCCTGCGAGACCCCGTCAAGCGAGCCGACAAGCTGCTCAGCGAGGATCGCACGCGTACTTCCGCCCAAGCGTTGCGCCTTGGTCTCCCCGACGCAAAGCACTGGAATCAAGCCGCTTTCAATCGCTCGGCTGACCTTCGCACACAAATGCGCGCTCTCCTCCCCAAGCCCATACCGCCGTTCCGAATGCCCGATAAGCACAGACCGGCAGCCGAGATCCGCGAGCATCGCCCCACTCGTCTGCCCCGTAAACGCACCCTCGCGCTGCGCACTCAAATCTTGTCCACCAAGAAAAATCGCATGGTGCCCGAGCGCGCGCTGCACTGCCTGCAAATAGGGAAACGGCACATAGATCGCAACATCCACGCGCTCCGCAAGCAACGCACAGCGCACTGCCACATCCTCCGAAAGCTCGGTCGCACGCGCGAGATCCAAGTTCATCTTCCAATTCCCACCCACAAACGGCCTACGAACAGGAGGCGCAAGGTGAAGAGCAGTCGGCTGGTCCATTCGAGGAGAGTACTCACTGGCGTCAGGAGGATGCAGCCGGGGGACAGAGTGCGTTGGAAGCGTGCATTAGACAG